>JAEZDP010000138.1 GCA_023418055.1 Acidobacteriota bacterium | reverse complement strand
CGTGTGCACCGACGTACGGCCGCACTCTCCTCTGGCGACCTCGGCGAGCGTGCCGGCCGACCTCGGGCATCTGGTGCAGGGAGCACGCATGACGACGACGTCAGCCGAACCGGCGGGGGGGGGGGGCCCGCCCGGCCGGGCCCCCCCCACGACCATCGCCGCGCAGGTCTGCCCCCCGCCCTCACGGACACAGCCAGAAGCCAGGCACCACCGGCGCGCTCTCCCCGCACGGCCGCGTCAGGATCGTCGGCACGGGCCCCGGATGGCGCGCGACTAGCCGCTCGTATTCGGCCACACGGGCAAAGCCCGTGGATCCGACGATCACCCGTTCCTGGCTCACGAAGCTCACGTAGTACGCCGTCCAGTAGTCACTGCGCGCCCGCAGCACGCCTCGCGCTTCCAGCTCCTCGGCAAGTTGGGCGCGATTGGACACGTGCGGCCGCGTCACCTGCTCGTGCCACAGGCGCCCGTGCGCGACCAGATTGACGCCGGCCGCCAACACGAACACCCCGAGCGCGGTGCGCCGCAGCAGGCGCGACGGCTCCACCAGCACGAAGGCCAGCGCCAGTCCGGACGGCAGCAGCATCCCGAGCAACGCATAGCGGATGGTGATGACGTCGATTGGCGAGCAGCGGCTGATCGCGTAGACGACGAGCGATTGCGTGCCGACCGCCGCCAGGAACACCGCCAGTTGCACGGCGGTGGACTGTCGGCGCTCCCAGACGACGGAGAGGCGTCCTGCCACGCGCACCGCCATCAACACCAGGGCGCACGCGACGACAGGCCACAGCCACGCCGCACCTTGTCGAACCATCGTCTGCACGGCGCCGTCCGAGATGCGCATCGGCACGGCTCCGAGCAGCATGCCCAGATACCACTCGCCAAGCGCCACGACGTTCGCGGCGGCCTGCTGCGGCACGAAGCAGAACGCGCCCGACAGGACGGCCAGGTTGTCGCCGGGGTGCTCAGGGAACCAGGTGCCAGGGCCGGCGGCCGACCCGAAGCGGTTCAGCGCGTCGACCGACGCCGTGGTGGCCAGCCACGTGACGGCCAAAAGCGCCCAGTGCCGCAGGCCCTCTCGCGTCCGGCCACGGCCAGCCAGCATGTCCACCAACCACGCCGCCGCGATACCGTACGCGACGAACTCGCGCACGAGGAAGCCGACACCTCCCACAAGACCGAACCACACGGGACGTCGGCGCAGCATCCACAGTGCCGCCACGAACACGAGCGGCTCGATGGTCATGCCGAGCGCGTCCATGAAGCTCGAGGCGGTGATCGGCGCCGCCGCCAGCACCGGCAGGCTGACGACAAGGGCCACGCCTGGCGTCACGCCGGCCCGCGCGATCTCGCGGACCAGCCACACACCCAGCGCGAGGTTGAGCGCCAGCACGGGCGTCTTCAAGGCCGCAATGGTCGGGCCCATCACCCACATGAACGGCACGGCCATCCACGCGCTCAGGATCAGGATGTACGGGAGGGCGTACTGGAAGACCGGGAACGCGCGTCCTTCGGCGATGTGTTTGGCCATCAGGCCGACGAGTGCCTGGTCGCTGTCGAACGACAGGGTGCCGTGCCAGACAAACAGCGCACTTCTGCATGCCACCACGGCGGCCGCCAGCAGCAGCCACGGCCACAGCCGGTAGGGCGGGCGCTTGGTGTCCGGGGATGACACGTCGAGCGACATCGAAGGGCCGTACTACTATACCGGCCTGTGTTCCGTGCTCTGCTGGCGCCTCCTGCCCTGGGGGCTGCGGGTGCAACGGCGCTGGCGCACTGGGCGCTCGCCGCGCACCGGCCCACTCCCCCGGCAGACACGCTCTCGCCTCCCGCCGTGCTGCTCGCCAGCGTCAGCCCGGTGGCTCGCGCGATCGACGCGTTCAGCGAGGCGCTGCCCCTCGGTCCTGACGTCGCGGCGGGCGCACTACTGGTGCTCGTCCTGGCCGCGGCGGTCGTCGCGTCGTGGGCACGCGCGCTGGACGTCCCGCCGATCCTCGCAGCGGCGATTGGCCTCGGTGCCACGCTCCTGCGCCTGCCCTGGAGCAGTCAGGCGCCCGGGCGCGATGCCTGCCTCCTCCTCGGCGCCCTCATCGTCGTCCGAGCGGTCGCCTCCCCGCCCGGCAGGACCACCATCTGGCTGGCCCGTCTCACGGCGCTGTCGCTCGTGGTGCATCTTCCGTCGGCGGCGGTGGTGATGGTGCCGGCGTTGCTCCTGCTGCCATCGTCGCGACGGGGGCGGTGGCTGTGGGCCACCGGCGTGGTCACGGCGGCCTCCCTCGCAGCCGTGGGACTGGTCCGCACGGTGGTCGCTGCCGACGCATGCCTGTCTCCAGACGCCGGGAGCGCGTGGCTTGCCGCCGCTGTGCGCCCAGGGTTGGCCGCCGAGGCTGGCGCGCTCGCGACGCTTCGACAGGCGCTCGTGACGCTGGCAGCGGAGGTCCACCTCTTCGGTCTCGCCGCGGCGGCGTGGGCGATGTGGCACGCAGGCGACGGTCACCCGGCGTTGCGCCGACTGACCGGCGTCTGGGTGTTCGTCGTGCTGCTGGCCGCCACCGCAGGCCTCCTTCCCCTACACGCGTTCGTCATGAGCATGCTGGCGGCGTGGATGCCCTGGTTCGCACTCGCGTGCCGCGAGTTGTGGCGATACGCGGAGGGACGATGGGCCATGGTCGGACGTCTGGCCGTCGTGGGGCTGGCGCTGGTGTTGCCGATTGGCAGGTCAGCGGTGTACGTCCCGAGCCCGCTCGTGGCCGCGACGCCGCACGTGCAGCGGTACGTCCACGCTGCCGCGGACGACAGTCTGCTGGCCACCCTCGACGTGGCCGCCGCCAGGCAGGCGCACGCTGCAGGGCGCACGCTCGTGCCCGCGGCGGCGGCGTGGGCGTCGGCCTGCACCGCTGCGGGACGCCTCGTCATCGCGCAGGGCGCAGCGTCGCACGCCCTCCGGGCGGAAGGACTCCTGGTGGTGGATCATCCCGTCGCCGTGCCGCTGCAGGAGATTGGTCGCGACCTGCGGCCCGGTGCCGTCGTGGCGCTCGGCGTCACGGCCGATGGCATGCGCTGGCTGAGGCCGGTCGATCACCCGGGGCTGCTCGCGCTGGGTATCAATGGCGAGCGTGTACGTCGCCGCGAGTCGCTCGCGGTCGCGGGACAAGCACCGCTCCTGCCGCGTGGCGGTGACGGCACACGCTCCGTTCACGCCTCGCACGTCGTCCTCGAGTCCACCGACGACGGCCTCGACCTGTGGCATGCCCTCGACGTCACGACCGCGGCGGACGAGGTCGTGATCCGCACCGGACGCGACGTCGTGTCCGTCCACGCGGCGACGGCTGCCTTCGCGCTGTTCGACCGTGAGGAAGCGCCCGTGCTGCGCGGCACCGCGACTCAGGCTCCCGGACTTCCGACGACCGTCGTCAGCCCACTCCCTGAACTCACCTGGGCGCGTGTCGTGGCGGCGCCGGCGGGCGGACGTGCCCACGGCACGTCGAACGCGATGCCGCCGTTGCTGCTTGCCGCCCGTGGGCTCACCGTCGACGATGCGTGGCCCCGAACCGTGGCGCTGCACGTCGGTGAGGGCTGGCACGGCCGCGAGGCAGCCGGCAGCGCATCGTTCCGCTGGAGCCGGTCATCCCACGCGACGGCGACGTTCTGGCTCGAACGCCCGTCGGCGCTCGACGTCGTGCTGGACGCGGCGCCTGCCGCAACCGCAGATGTTCCCAACGTGTTGCACCTCACCATGAACGGCCAGCGCATAGGCAGTCTCGTGAACGGCATCACCCGACTCGAGGTGCCCGCCACGGCGACACGCGCCGGTCTGAACACGCTCGCGTTTGTGACCAGCACGGTCGTCACACCGGGCGCGGTGGCCGGGGAACCACGGGCCCTTGCGGCCCTCGTGCGGCATGTCCGCATCGTGCGCCGGGATGAAGCGTCATGAGCACGTTGCTGCGCGTCGTCGCCGTCGTGTGGCTCGTCCTCGTCGGCCCCTTCGATCTCGCGGCCACCATGGCACGCCTGCTGCCACGCCTCTTCGGCGCGCCAGATCTGCTGCTCATCGCCGTGGTGCTGGCGCGGGCCGGGACGGTTGGCCTGGGTGTGGCCGTCGGGGTGACGTTGTGGCGCCGCGCCGACGGCATCCTCGTGCTTGCGCGCCTCTGGCTGGTCGCCGAGTGCCTGACGCTGGCGAGTATCTGGACGACGGCCATCGTGCCGTCCAACGTGGCGCCAGGCATGCGCCTTCCCGTGGTGGTGCTGTATGCGGCGCTGGCGGGGTGCGTCTGGCTGGCGGCACGGCGGTTTCCCTGACCGGCAGGGTCGGAGATGCCGACGTCGTCGCTTGCCGACAGTGGGGGCGGCACGTTAGCATCCGCCATCGTTCCCGTCGCCCCTGACCGTCTCTGCCCGCGTCCGGATCTCGAGGAGTTGCCCTTGTGAACGCTGTACGTCTTCGGACGCTTGTTTCGGCCGTGTCGCTGACCGCCATGCTCCCGGCCGTGCCGGCGCTGGCACAGCTACCCGCCACCATCGCCATCCAGCACGCGCGCATCGTACCGGTGTCGGCGGCCGTCATCGAGTCGGGGACCATCGTCATCAGCGGTGGGCTCATCCGCGCGGTCGGTCCGCGGGTCGAGGTGCCCGCCGAGGCCGTCGTGCTTGACGGCACGGGCCTCACGGTCTACCCCGGCCTCATCGACGCGATGACCGACGTGGGCCTCTCGGGCGGCGTCAGGCCTGCGGGGGCGTCGTCAGGCGGGGGCCAGGCCTCTGTGACGACGCGTCCTGCGCGCCCGGCCCGGGGGCCGCAGGATCGCCCGGCCTCGACGCCGTGGGTGCAGGCGGCCGACGAGTTCCGCCCCGACACGCGCGTGCTCGAGACCTGGCGCCAGGGCGGGTTCACCACGGTCGTCTCGACGCCTTCGGTCGGCATCCTCCCCGGGCAGGCGGCCGTCGTCAACCTGTCGGGCGCCGACCACGGAGAAGCCGTCGTGCGCTCGAGCGTGGCGTTGCCCGTGAACCTGCGTGCGCCTGGCGGCTTCGGCAGTTTCCCCGGGTCGCTGATGGGCGTGGTGGCCTACGTGCGGCAGGTGTTCAGCGACACGCGGCACTACGGCGAGCTGGCCAGGCATTACGAGGCGAGCCCCCGTGGACGGACGCGGCCGGAGTACGACCGCACCGTGCAGGCGCTGCACGAGGCGCTGACGGCGAAGATGCCCGTGCTGCTGCCTGCGGTGACGGTGCCCGAGGTGGACCGCATGCTGCGCCTTGGCGAGGAACTCGACGTGCCGCCGGTGCTCTACGGCGTGCACGACGCGGCCGCGGCGGCGCCCCGCCTCGCGCAGGCGAAGGTGCCTGTGCTCGTCAGCCTCAAGTGGCCCGAGCGCTCCAAGGACGCTGACCCCGACGCTCGTGAGTCGCTACGCGTGCTGGAACTGCGCGAGCGCGCACCCGCCGTCCCCGCCGCCCTGGCGGCCCAGAAGGTGACCTTTGCCTTCTACTCCGACGGCCTCGCGACGCCGAAGGACCTGATGGCGAGGGTTCGCGCGGCACTTGGCGCCGGCCTGTCGCACGACGCGGCGGTGCGTGCCTTCACGCTGGACGCTGCGCGCATCTACGGGGTGGCCGACAGGCTCGGCAGCCTCGAGACCGGCAAGATTGCCAACCTGGTGGTGACCTCCGGCGAGTTGTTCGACGAGAAGACCAGCGTGCGGCACGTGTTCATCGACGGCGAGCGATTCGACATCCCCGACACGCCGGTCACGTCCCGGCCGAATGGAGCGGGACCGACGGCGACGCCCCGTCGAGAAGGAGCGCAGTGATGCAGGCATTCCGGAAGACCGCCCTGTGGCTGGTCGTCGTCGTCGTGGTGCTGCGTGTGGCGCCGGCGGCCGCGCAGGCACCGACCGCTCCACCCATCGTCATCAGAAACGCAACGGTGTTCACGGTGTCCGGCGACGTCATCGAGAACGGGTCGGTGGTCATCCGCAACGGACGGATCGCCGCCGTGGGGGCCACCGTGGACGTCCCACGTGGCGCCACCGAGATCGACGCCACCGGGCGCTTCGTGACGCCAGGCATCATCGACGCCCACAGTCACATCGCCATCGACGGGTCGGTCAACGAGGGGAGCATGTCGGTGACCTCGATGGTCGGCACCGAAGACGTCCTCGACCCGCTCGACGTGAACATCTATCGGGGCCTGGCCGGTGGGGTGACCACTTCCAACATCCTGCACGGCAGCGCCAACGCGATTGGCGGCAAGAATGCCGTCATCAAACTGCGCTGGGGCAAGGATGCGCGCGGCCTGCTCTTCGAGGGGGCCCCTCCGGGCATCAAGTTCGCACTCGGCGAGAACCCGAAGCGCTCCAATCGTTCGGCGTCCGCGGGTGAGGCGCGGTACCCGGCGACGCGCATGGGCGTGATGGACGTCATCCGCGACGCGTTCGTCCAGGCGCGCGACTACCAGGCGCGGCTCCGGCGCCACGAGGCGGCGGTCAAGGCGGGCGACCGCAACGCGGTGCCGCCGGCGCGCGATCTCACGCTCGAGCCGCTCGTCGAGATCCTCGAAGGCCGCCGCCTGGTGCATGCGCACTGCTACCGGGCCGACGAGATCCTTCAGCTGCTGCGTGTGGCCGAAGAGTTCGGCTTCAGGATTGCCACGCTTCAGCACGTGCTCGAAGGCTACAAGGTGGCCGACGAGATTGCGGCACATGGGGCCGGCGCCTCGACGTTCTCGGACTGGTGGGCGTACAAAGTCGAGGCCTTCGACGCCATCCCGCACAACGCGGCGCTGATGGCTGAACGGGGTGTGCTCGTGTCGATCAACTCGGACAGCGCCGAGGAGCACCGCCACCTCAATCAGGAGGCGGCCAAAGCCATCAAGTACGGTGGCATGTCGGAGGCCGAGGCCCTGAAGCTCGTCACGTTGAATCCAGCCAAGCAGCTCGGCATCGACAAGCGGGTCGGCTCGATCGAGGTCGGCAAGGACGCAGACCTCGTGGTGTTCAGTGCCCATCCGCTCAGCGTGTACGCCGTGCCCGAACTCGTGCTCATCGACGGGCAGGTGTACTTCGACCGCGACAAGGATCGACAGGAGCGCGAGGCCCGCGAGGAGCGCCGGCTGACGCTGCAGCAGAAACAGGCGCCGGCGAGTCCGGCACGGCCCGCCGGCACTGACACCGACCCACGCCGCGAGGGAGGACGATGATGCGCAGCGCTCTATGGTGGGCGGGCGTGAGTGCCCTGTGCGCCGTGACGACCGCGACGGGGGCGTGGGTGCAGCCCTCGACGTCGGATGGCCTCGGTGCGTCCGGGCTGCTGGCCATTCGCGACGCCAGGATCGTCACCGTCAGCGGCGCGGTGATCGAACGCGGCACGGTGGTCGTCGAGAACGGCCGCATCCTTTCGGTGGGCGCGTCGGCGCCCGTTCCTGCCGGTGCGCAGGTCATCGACGGCGAGGGGCTGCACGTCTCCCCCGGCTTCTTCGACGCCATGAGTCAGCTCGGGCTTACGGAGATCGGGGCGGTCAACGCCACCAACGACATCAGCGAGACCGGCGCCTTCAACCCGCAGATTGCCGCCGCCACGGCCGTGCATCCCGCAAGCGATCATCTGCCCGTGGCGCGTGTCAACGGGATCACCCACGCGGTAGCCGCCCCCGGGGTGCCCAGCAGTTCCCTCGGAAGTGGGCCCGTCATTGGCGGACAGGCCTCGGCCTTCAGCCTCGACGGCTGGACGGTCGAGGAGATGCTGCTCGAACGATCTGTCGGGATGGTGCTGAACTGGCCGTCCGTCCGGGCGACGTCCTTCGACCTGGGGTCGTTCTCGCGCAGAACGCGACCCTATGCGGAGGCCAAGCAGGAACAGACGCGTCAGCTGCACGAGTTGACCACGTGGATCACCAACGCGCGCGGCTATCACGACACTCGGACGCGTGCGGCCGACCGCGTGAGCCGTGACCTCAAGCTCGAGGCGCTTGCGCCGTACGTGAGCGGCGAGCGTCCCTGGCTGGTCAACGCGTCCTCCGAACGCGACATCCGCGACGCGGTGGCCTATGTCGTCGACACCCACAAGATGAAGATGGTGCTCGTCGGCGCCGCCGAGGCCTGGAAGGTGGCCAGCCTCCTCGCCGAGAAACAGGTGCCCGTGATCCTCGGGCCCACGCAGGCGCTGCCCGCGCACGACGACGATCCCTACGACGCGACGATGGCGGCGCCCGCCGTGCTGCACGCGGCGGGCGTGACCTTCGCGCTCTCCACCTACACCTCGTCCGCCGCGCGCAACCTGCCGTACGAGAGCGGCACGGCCGTGGGCTTCGGCCTGCCGCAGGACGTGGCCCTGCGGGCCATCACCCTGACGCCGGCCGAGATGCTGGGACTTGCCGACCAGGTCGGGTCGATCGAGCCGGGCAAACGCGCGAACTTGATCGTCACCGACGGCGACCCGCTGGAGATCCGTACCGAAGTGCGCCACGTCATCATCAACGGCGTCTCCGTCCCGCTCGAGACGCGGCACACGCGGTTGTACGAGAAGTACCGCAGCCGCCCGCGGCCGGCCACGAAGTAGTCGGCGCGGTCTCGGGTACTATGAACCTGTCGGCGCCGCGCACAGCCTCAGCCGTGTGTGGTGCTTCTGCCAGGGAACATCCGAGGCCCCTTGCGGGCGCGCTGATTGTCATAGATGCCGAAAGCCATCCCGATGCCTGCCGCATCGTCCGTTCCGCCGTTTCAACCCGCCGCCGAGGCGGCGTCGCGCCTGCCCGCCACGCTACGCATCGTCGGCACGGTCGCCGCTGACGAAGACCTCGAGATCTCGGCCAGCATCGAAGGCGCCGTGTCGGCGCCCGGCCACTGCGTCGTGGTGCTGAGCCACGCCCGTCTGCGTGCCGACATCCTGGCGCGCGACCTCACGGTGCACGGGGGCGTCTCGGGGAAGCTCACCGCCACCGAAATCGTGGACATCCGCGCGGGCGCCGACGTGCGCGGCACCATCGCCTCCCCGCGTGTCGTCCTGGAACTGGGAGGCATCGTGCAGGGCCGCATCGAGACCAAGCCCGTGGACGCGGCCGTGCGCGTGGCGCAGTATCGACGGCAGCGGTAGGGACGCGCACCTCCGTCCCTGCCTCCTTCGTTCCTCTTTTCCTT
>JAEZDP010000128.1 GCA_023418055.1 Acidobacteriota bacterium | reverse complement strand
CCCGACCGCGCGCCACGCGCGCGTGAATGCGACAAATGACTGAACCAAGACGACTCCTCCGGCGCGAGCCGGCCACATGACGATGCGACGATCTTACACGAGCGTTGTGTCGCCCGGCGCAGCCCGTGGGCGGGGTCAGGGGCGCGCGCGCGACGCGGCCAGCCCGGCCACCACGCTCACGAGGTCGTCGGGCCTGACGGGCTTGCCGATGTGCGTCGTGAAGCCCGCGGCCAGGGCCTCGCGGCGGTCTTCGGCGCGCGTGTAGGCCGTGAGGGCCACGGCCGGAATGTCTCCGCCCTGGTCCGGCGCCCGTTCCCGCAGACGGCGCATGAGCGAGTAGCCGTTCTCGTCGGGCATGCCGATGTCGCTCACGAGCACGTGGGGGCGGAACTGCTCGAGGAGCGCGAGGGCTGCCGAGGCGGACGCGGCGGTCTCCACCTCGGCGCCTGCCTGAGTGAGCACGGTGTGCAGCAAGTCCCGCGCGTCGGGCTCATCGTCGACGACGAGGGCGCGGAAGCCGTGAAGGGCAAGCGGCTGACGTGCTTCCGACGAGACGACGAGCGCCGCCGGTGGCAGTTCCGGCGCGGCCTCGGGCAGCGTGGCGCGCACGGGCAGCGTCAGGACGAACGTCGCGCCGCGACCGAGCCCCTCGCTGGCGGCTGTCACGGTCCCCCCGTGCAGCTCGACGATGGAGCGGACGAGGGCGAGGCCCAGGCCCAGGCCACCGGTGCGGCGTGTGGTCGAGCTGTCGGCTTGCTTGAAACGGTCGAAGACGTGCGGCAGGAACGACGCCTCGATGCCGGTGCCGGTGTCCGACACCACCACGTCGAATTGCGAGCCTCGCTGACGGACTTCCACGTCCACCGCGCCGCCGCGTTCGGTGAACTTCACGGCATTCGACAGCACGTTCCAGACGGCCTGGCGGATGCGGTCCGGATCCGCGACGAAGAAGCAGCCGCCCTCCGGCCGGCGGAAGGCGAGTCGAATCTGCTTGGCGGCGCCCGAGGGGCGCACCACCTCGACGGCGTCCTCGACGATGGTGCAGAGGTCCGCGGGGCGGACCTCGATCCGCATCTTCCCGGTGATGATGCGCGACACGTCGAGGATGTCGTCGACGAGCTTGGCCTGGGCCTTGGCGTTGCGGTGGATGACCTCGATGGCTTTGACCGTCTGCTCGTCGAGGGCGCGCCGGCGCAGCAGCGTGGACCATCCGAGGATTGCATTGAGGGGCGTGCGCAACTCGTGGGACACGGTGGCCAGGAACTCGTCCTTGGCGCGGTTCAGGGCCTCGGCTTCCTTCACCCGTTCCTGCAATGCCGTTTCGCTGCGCCGCAGGGCGTCCTCCACCTGCACGCGCCTGGCGACCTCGTCGTGCAGTTCGGCGACCTTCTGGTTGAGCAGGATGAAGGGATTGGCTTCGGTGCGCGGCCAGAAGCGCACTATGAGCAGGGCCGGCGTCGTCTCGTCGCCCGGCACGACCACCGAGCCCATGGCATTGCACGTCAGGGCGCCATCGGGCGACGCGAGCGTGAAGGCCCCGGGCAGCGGCTCGGTCGAGCGTGCCCAGGCTCGCAGGGTGTCTGCGAGGCGCGGGGCCGGGTCGGCGATCTGTGCGTACAGGTTGCAGTCGGCGGGACGTTCGGTGGTCAGCGCGAGGGCACGGCGCGCCTTGCGGTTGGCGGCGAGCACGACACCCCGGGAGGTCGTCAGGATCGCGGCGTCGGGGATGGCCCTGAGAAATTGCAGGGCATGGGGCGGCAACGACACGCTACTCGCTGCGGAGATACTCGCGGCCGTCGGCCGCCTCGGCTTCCGGCGTCCGCGACAGGTACAGGACGACGCGGCAGCCGGGGTCGCCATTGGCGATGGTTTCTTCGAGCACCACCTTGCCGTACCCGAGGTTGTGGGCGGCGATGGTGCCAAAGACGTTGCTCGTCATCATGCACAGCGCGCCCCGGCCCACGACCTGTTCCGCGAAGGGACACTGTCGATTGCCGAAGACGATCTTGTGCTCGTCTTCGCTGATGACATAGAAGTCGCCCTGGATGCGCCGCTTCAGGTCGAGGCAGACGTCTCGCACCAGGTCGCGGTCGAGCGTCGAGATGTCGAGCGCCGACTTGTAGGCCTCGCCGATTTCGTCGCCCATCCGCTGCCCTACGAGCGACACGAAGCCCGAGGCCTCCTCGAGGCCGACGACGTCCTGCAGTGCCCCGGACAGGTGGCGCACCAGCGTGCGGAGGAAGAGGTCACGTTCGAGGGGAAGGTCGAGAGACTCCAGGGCGCTGGGGCCGGCAGGCACGGTCATGGCCCCCTAGGCTACCCCACCCGGCACGGATTCGACGCATGAGCTGCCGGCTCGACCGTCCCCGCGCTCGCTGTCCGGATCCGATTCCCTCTCTCCTTCCTTGGTTCCTTCGTTCCTTCGTTCCTTGGTTCCTTGGTTCCTTGGTTCCTTGGCTCCTTCGCTCCTTCGTTCCTTCTACATCCCCAACGCCTGCCGGTAGGCCGCGCTGAACCCGTCGGGCGGCGAGGGAATGCGCAGATGGTGCTGCATCGACTCGGCGATGAGCGCGGCCCGGCGTTTGGCCTCGGTGGCCACCGGCCCGTCGAACAGGGCCTCGACACTGTGCGCCCACAGCGCGAACCAGCGCTGGAAGTGTGAGGCGCGCAGTGCCGACAGCGCGTGCAGCGCCTGATGCTGGCGCATGGGGTTCCCGCGGTAGACCGGTCGCTGCAGCAGCACCGCCTCCCAGAAGTTGCCGATGACCGGCAGGTGCGCCTCGAGATCGAGATGGGCGACCTCGGTGAAGAGGTAGCCAATCTCGGGGTCGTCCATGGCGTGGCCGTAGAAATGCCGCAGCAGCCGGTCGATGTCGTCGCGGCTGGCGATGTCCGATCGAACCATACCCAGCCAGCATACGGCGCGCGGCCTGTACGGCGCTTGCGCTGTCGCAACCTCGACGTTGCACTCCGCATCGCGATTGACTACCGTTGGCGAAACGTCGCATCCGGCGAGTCGGTTCGCGCCGCTGCCGCGGCAGTGTCTGCGCGGCAGACTGCCATCGAGGAGTGTTCGTGAATCCTGTGCGTCTTCGGGTGCTCTCCCTGTGTCTGGCCGTCCCCCTGACGGCCTGTTCTTCTCCGGATCCGTCCATGTCCGACTCGCATCCCACCCGCACGGCCTCGCTCACGCGCGCCACGTTCGGCACCCTGCCCTCCGGCGACACCGTCGAGGGATTCACGCTCATCAACGCCCACGGCGTAGCGGTCCACGCCATCACGTATGGGGGCATCATCACCTCGATCCGCACGCCGGACCGGACGGGCCAGTTTGCCGACATCGTGCTGGGCCACGACTCGCTCGAGGGGTATCTGGCGCGGTCGCCGTACCTCGGCGCCATCGTCGGCCGCTACGGCAACCGCATTGCCGGCGGGCAGTTCGTCATCGACGGCACCACCTACACGCTGGCGACCAACAACGGTCCCAATCATCTGCACGGCGGCGTCCGCGGCTTCGACAAAGTGAACTGGCGGGCCGAGCCGTTCGAGCGCAGTGGCGAGGTGGGCGTCGTCCTGCGCTACACGAGCGCTGATATGGAAGAGGGGTATCCCGGACGGCTCGAGGCCCAGGTCACCTACACGCTGCGCGACGACAACTCGCTGGCCGTCGAGTACGAGGCCACCACCGACAAGCCCACGCATGTGAACCTGACGCAGCACACCTACTTCAATCTGGTAGGCGACGGCTCACGCGACGTGCTCGACCACCAACTGCAGATTCGGGCCGACAGGTTCACGCCGGTGGACGCCACGCTGATCCCGACCGGCGAACTTGCCTCGGTCGAGGGCACGCCGTTCGACTTCCGCGAGCCCACGGCCATCGGCGCGCGTATCGAGGGCGACCATCCCCAGTTGCGCAACGGGTTGGGCTACGACCACAACTTCGTGCTCACGCGTGACGGGGACGGGCTCGTGGACGCCATCCGGGTGCTGGCACCGACCACGGGGCGGACGCTCGACGTCGCCACGACCGAACCCGGCGTGCAGTTCTACAGCGGCAACTTCCTCGACGGCAGCATCACCGGCAAGAGCGGCCACGTCTACCATCGGCGCTACGGCTTCTGTCTCGAGACCCAGCACTTCCCTGACTCGCCCAACAAGCCGCAGTTCCCCTCGACGCTGCTGCGTCCCGGCGAGACCTATCGTTCGACGACCGTGTTCACGTTCGGCACCGACCGCTGACGCAGCGGCGCCCATGACTCGCGCGCACTCCGAGACGCCACATCCCCTGCACCCCTGGCGGCGTCCGCCAACGCCGCGGGCGCTGGCCATCGTCGTGGCCGTCATCGTCGTCGTCGCGCTGACGGCCGTCGTGTGGGAATCGCGGCAACTGGCGCCCGACGAGGCGCGTCGCGCACGCGTCGAGGCGCTGGCCGTGGTACATCCGCCGATGCCTTCGCCCGAGGCCATCCGGGCGAGTGCCGACGATCCGGTCTATGCCCGGGGGCTGGAGGCGTATGCGGCCCGTCGCTGGGACGATGCGATCGTGGCGTTCACGGGCATCGAGAGGCCGGACGCTCGGTTCTATCAGGCGCTCGCGCACCTGATGAACGGCGACCCGGCCACGGCCGATGCGCTGCTCGAGGAGGTGCAGCGCAGTGACGCGCCGCTCTACGCACGCGAGGCGGTGTTCTACCGAGTCAAGGCACTGCTTGCGCGACAGGATCCCCGGGCCGCGCAGGCCCTGGTCGGCGATGCGGTCCGGCTGGGCGCCGGCCCGCCGGGTGAGGCCGAGCAGCTGCGCGACGCACTGGAAGTGCTGAGGCCGTAGGGCGCCGCACGCCTCACGCCGTACGCCTCACGCCTCACGCCATACGCCTTACGCTAGACGCGTCACTTCTGACGCTTGTCACGGATGACGCCGTAGGTCAGCAGCGCGACGAACCCTCCCCACGTGAAGCCGAGGATGGCCAGCATCATCAGCCAGGTGGTGGTGCTCATTCGGTGGCCTCCCTGCCGTCCTGGGTGCTGAGGATGGCGATCTTGCGGTTGTAGGCGATGAGCAGCGCGAGGGCCAGGCCCCACTG
>JAEZDP010000118.1 GCA_023418055.1 Acidobacteriota bacterium | reverse complement strand
CGCGCGGGGCGCGGCAGTGGCGGGATCACTGGGGGGCAGTGATCCGAGGGGGAGCGGTTGGCCGCATCACAGTGGCGGGACCGTGCGGGATTTGCACCCGCTTCCCTTCGACAACATCGGGGTTGTCGCCGGGGAGCATACCATGGCGGGCCGCCCGGCCCCTGCGCCCTGGCGTGGGGACCCGCGGCAATCCTCGTGCGTCCACACCCTTGGGGCGCCTATACTGAGCAGTCAGGACGTCCGCTCTGAAGAACCGGCGTGAAGTTGCGGCGCCTGTGATGTTCGCGTAACATACCCGGTTTGTGGCTCCGCCCCCGCGACGCGGGTCGGAATCCTTACGCCGTCTACGAGGAGCGCATGAGCAAGAGTTCTACGGTGACCGTCCGTGAGGCACCTGTCGCGGAAGTGACCACCGTATCTGCCGCAGGCCTGACGATTCACGGAGAGACCTTCGTCATCGAGACGGACGAACGGATCGAGCTGGTGGATCTCACCGAGCGGATCATGGAACTCGTGCGCGGCATGAGCATCCGCGAGGGCATCGTCAGCCTCTGGTCGATGCACACCACGTGCACGTTGTTCATCAACGAGTTCCAGACGGCGCTGCTGTCGGACATCAAGGCCTTTCTCGAGAAGATGGTCGCCCGCGACGAGAACTGGCTCCACAACGACCCTGACCACAGCGACTGCGACCGCATGAACGCCGACAGCCATCTGCGTGCCCTGCTGCTCGGGCACAGTCTCACCCTCCAGATCAGCGGCGGCGACGTCGTGCTGGGGCAGTGGCAGCGCATCCTGATGGGCGAACTCGACGGACCGCGCTCGCGCACCCTGCGCGTCCAGGTCTGGGGCATTGCCTGACGCAGGCGTGACGTCCGCCCGGCTCGCCGCGGCGGGCCTCCTCGACGTTCTCCAGAAGCTCGACCGCGGCATCCGCCTCGACGAGGCCGACGGCCTCCGGCTGTTCGACACCCCCGACCTGCTGGCGGTGGGGTGGCTGGCCAATCGCGAGCGTGAGAAGCGCCACGGCGCTCGCACCTTCTACAACTACAACCTGCGGCTCGAGGTCACCAACGTCTGCCAGGCCTCGTGCCTGTTCTGCTCGTTTGCGCGCCTGCAGGAGGGCATGCCCGGCGCCTACACCCTGTCGCTCGAACAGGCGTGGGACAAGCTGCGCGAACGCAACGACCCCGCGCTCTCCGAGATCCACATCGTCAACGGGCTGCACCCCAACCTGCCGTTCAGCTACTACACGGAACTGCTGCGCGGCTTCAAGCGGCTGCGCCCCGACATCACGCTGAAGGCGTTCACGGCCGTCGAGATCGCGTTCTTCGCCGACCTCTACGGCATGTCCGACGAGCACGTGCTGCGCGAGCTGATGGCTGCCGGCCTCGAGTCGCTGCCCGGTGGCGGCGCCGAGATCTTCGCCGCCCGGGCCCGGCGCAAGATCTCGCACGACAAGGCCGACGCCGACAGGTACCTGTCGATTCACCGCCTGGCCCATGGCCTCGGCATGAAGACCAACGTCACGATGCTCTACGGCCACATCGAGCGGCTCGACGAGCGTGTCGATCACATGCTGCGCGTGCGCGACCTGCAGGACGAGACCGGCGGATTTCAGGCCTTCATCCCGTTGGCCTTCCACCCCGAGAACAACCAGATGCGTAAGCTGCCGGCACCGACCGCCGCCGACACGCTGCGCACCATGGCCGTCTCGCGGCTCATGCTCGACAACGTCGAGCACATCAAGGCGTTCTGGATCGCCACAGGCGTGAGCACCGCACAGGCGGCGCTGTGGTTCGGGGCCGACGATCTCGACGGCACGGTGCAGGAAGAGCGCATTTATCACATGGCCGGCTCCGACACGCCCGAGATCCTGACGACGGCGCAGATCCGCCACCTCATCGCACGCGCCGGCCGCGAGCCGCTCGAACGCGACACGCTCTATCAGCTGCGCTGACGCGCCAGGCGGGTGTCACCCGTGCTGCCGCTCTCCCGGAAGCGCGATCTCGAAGGTGGTTCCGCCGCCGCCTCCGCCTTCGGCGCGACTAGCCCCGCCTTCGGCTTCGGCGCGACAAGTTCCGGCTTCGGCGCGCACGCCGCCCGTGTGCGACTCGACGACCCGCACCGTGCCCCCGAACAGCGTGACGATCGCACGCGTGATCGCCAGGCCCAGTCCCGTGCCTCCCGTCCGTCTCGACCGCGACGCGTCGAGCCGGTAGAAGCGATCGAAGATGCGGTCCCACTCGGCGGCCGGAATTCCGGGTCCGGTATCGCGCACGCGGAGGTGCACACGGCCGGGCGTCCAGGTGTCGCCCTCCGGCGGCGGGTGCCATACCGCGGTCAACTCGACGCGGCCACCGGCCTGCGTGTACTGCAGCGCGTTGCCCGCGACGTTGTCGACCGCTCGCGCCAGCAGCGCGGCGTCGCCGAACACGCGTAACCCACGGCCAACGGATGGCTGGAGGCGGAGCGCCACCCCCCGCTGCGCCGCCAGGGGGCCGAGACGCTGCACCGCGCCCTCGAGGAGCTGGTCGACAGGCACCGGGCGCAGGGGCACCGCGTCGGCGCGCTCCTCGGCCTGCACCAGCAGCGTGAGGTCGTCGGCCAGCGCGAACATCTCGGAGAGCTGCCGACGGACGACCCGAAGCGTGTCCTCGTACTCGGCTGGCGATCGCTCGCGCTTGAGTGCGACGTCGATCTCACCGGCGATGGCCGTAAGGGGGCTGCGCAGCTCATGTGAGGCGTCCGCGGCGAAGCGGCGGTTGGCGTCGATGACGCCGTGCAGCCGGTCGAGCATCTCGTTCAACAGGCGCGTCATCCTCCCGATCTCGTCGTCGGTGTCGAGCGGATCGAGACGCGCGTCGATGCGGTCGCGAGCGATCTCCCGTGCGCGCTGCGTGATGTGGTCGATCGGTTGCAGGGCACGCGATGCCAGGTGGTACCCCACGACGGCCGTCGCCGCCAGCGCCACCACCCACACAGCCAGCAGCACCCAGAGGAGACGCGCGAGGTTCTCGTCGAGGCGGTCGGACAACATGCCGACCGCCAGCACGTAGGGCCGGCCGGCCTCACCTTCGGCGCGCAGGCCGACGAGACGGCCGCGGCGGCCTTGCCACTCGACGTCGATGAGCGGCGTGCGACCCGCCAGCACGTCGTCGCGGAACCCGTCGTCGAGGTCCATGTCACCGGGACGGATGCCGCCCGTGTGCGCCACGAGCGTGCCGTCGGCGGCGTAGATCAACGAGAACTTGGGGGCGAACTCGCTGTCGTTGAGCGCGCCCACCGGGAACTCGTGCAGGTGGATGGGTGCGCCCTGGTCGGTGGACGACGCCAGCTCCGTGGCTGCCACCGTGCGCAGGTGCATGTCGAGCGCGGCGTAGCCGAACGCCCGCGCGCTCACGAACACCAGCAGCAGCGCCGCGGTGAGCACGAGCCCGAACGCCAGCGTCCAGCGCAGCGTGAGCCGTGCACGCAGCGACAGCGACCTGGCGTCAACGCGACGATCGGATGGCAGCAGCACGTTCATCGTGTCGCCAGACGGGCCGGGGCCGGGTCCCCCTCAGGACGCAGGGGCCTCCAGGACGTAGCCCAGCCCGCGTACCGTCCTGATGTAGCCATCGGCGCCACTCGGCTGCAGCTTGCGCCGGAGATACCCCACGTAGACGTCGGCGACGTTTGACACGGGGTCGTAGGCGCCGCCCCAGACGTGCTCTCCCAGCTGCGCACGCGACACGATGGACCCGGCGCGATGCATCAGGAAAGCGATCAGGCGGTACTCGGTGGCGGTCAGCGGCACCTCGGTGCCGTGCGCCGTGAGCCGGTGGTCGCGCTCGTCGAGCACCAGCGTGCCCACGGTGAGCGTGGAGGTCAGGTGACGCGACCGCCCGCGCCGTGACAAGGCACGCAGACGAGCGAGCAACTCGTCGAACGCAAACGGCTTGACGAGGTAGTCGTCAGCCCCGGCATCGAGCCCCCGCACGCGGTCGGGTACCTGATGTCGAGCCGTCACCACCAGAATCGGCGTGTCGATACCCTCCATGCGCAGCTTGCGGCACACCGTGAAGCCGTCCTGCCCAGGCAGCATCAGATCCAGCACGATGGCGTCGTAGTCCTCGTCGAGCGCCTGCGCCTCGGCGGCCAGCCCGTCCTCGACGAGGTCCACCAGGTGGTGCTCCTCGCGCAACCCCTTCACGAGGAAGTGGCTGATGGCCGGATCGTCTTCGACGAGCAGGAGATGCATGACGCCTTACGCCTTACGCCGTACGCCGTACGCCACACGCCTTACGCTGCATGCTCGCGTCGTCGCTCGATGATCTCATAGACCACCGGCAGGACGATGAGCGTCAGCAGGGTCGACGTGAACACGCCACCGATGACGACAGTGGCCAGCGGGCGCTGCACTTCGGACCCGGCGCCCGTGTTGAGCGCCATCGGCACGAAGCCCAGCGCGGCGACGAGTGCCGTCATCAGCACGGGCTTGAGACGCGTGGCGGCGGCATGGCTGATCGCCTCGGCAAGCGGTTGCCCGCCTGCGCGCAGCTGATTGATCGCCGTCACGAGCACGACGCCGTTGAGCACGGCGACGCCGAACAACGCGATGAAGCCCACCGACGCGGAGAGGTTGAGGGTGAGCCCGCGTATCCAGAGCGCGGCGATGCCGCCGACCAGTGCAAACGGCACGTTCAGGATGACGAGCGTGGCCTGCCGTGCCTTGTGGAACGTGGCAAAGAGCAACAGGTAGATGATGGCCAGCGACAACGGGATGACCAGCAGCAGTCTGGTCATCGCGCGCTCCTGGTTCTCGAACTGTCCGCCCCACTCGAGGTAGTAGCCGGCCGGCAGCGGCAGCGATGCCAGGCGCTGTTGCGCGTCGGCGACAACGCTGCCGACGTCGCGCCCGCGCGCATTGCCCTGCACCACGAACCGGCGCTCGCCCCGCTCGTGGTTGATGGCTTCCGGCGCGGTCAGCTGTCTGATGCGTGCGACCTGCGCCAGCGTGACCCGCTCGCCACCGGGAGCCAGCACCGGAAGGGCCCCGATCGTGTCGGCTGACGCGCGATACGAGTCGGGCAGGCGCACGAGCACCGGGAAGCGGCGCGCCCCGTCGAGGAGGTGCGTGGCCAGGGCCCCGCCGGTGCTCGCTTCCACCACCTGTTGGATGGCGCTCACCGACAACCCATACCGGGCCGCGGCCTCACGGTCGATCGCCACCTCGAGCTGCGCGGCGCCCGACAGCGTCTCGGCCTGCAGGTCCGCCAGGCCCTCCACGTCTGCGAGCCGCTCCATCACGTCGTGTCCCAGCCGTTCCAGCGTGGGCATGTCGGGGCCGAAGATCTTGAGGGCGATGTCCGCCTTGACGCCAGACACCACCTCGTCGAGCCGCATGGCCATCGGCTGCGTGAAGTTGAAGGTCACGCCAGGCATCACCGACAGCGCGTCGGCCATGGCCTCGATGAGCGTCGCCTTGGTGTGCCCACTCGTCCACTCGTCCTGCGGATGCAGGTTCACGTAGACGTCGCCCTGATAGATGCCCATCGCCTCGGTGGCCAGGTCGGGGCGCCCCAGCTTGGTGACCACCTGACGCACCTCGGGAAACTGCCGGACGATGGCCTCGAGGCGCGTGGAGATGTCGGCCGATTCCTCGATCGAGACGGACGGCAGCTTGCGCGTCTCGATGAGGATGGCGCCCTCGTCGAGCCGAGGCATGAACTCGGTGCCGAGCCACGGGACGGACGCGATGGCCACCGTGATGGCGAGGGCGGCGATGGCAAGTGTCCGCCCGGTGTGCTGCCGGGCGCCGTCGAGCGCACGCTGGTGCAGGGCGCGCAGCCGGTGGAACCAGCGCGCGTCGGCATCGTGCGACGCGTCGTGCAGCAGCAGGTTGGACGCGACGGGCACGGCCGTGAGCGACAACACCAGCGCCCCGAGCAGCGCCGAGCACACGGTGATGGCCATCGGGCGGAACATCTTGCCCTCGAGCCCTTCGAGGGCAAACAACGGCAGGTACACGGCGAGGATGATGAGCACGCCGAAGAGCACAGGCCGGGCCACTTCGACCGCCGCGTGGACGTCCACCTGGAAGCGGCCCGCACGCGTCCGGAGCACGTCCGAAGGGACGCCATGACGTCGCCGCACGAGGTTCTCGACCATCACCACGGCGCCATCCACCATCAGCCCGAAGTCGATGGCCCCGAGCGACATGAGGTTGGCCGACACCCCGGTCAGGCGCATGCCGATGAAGCCGCTGAGCATGGCCAGCGGGATGACCATGGCCACGATGAGCGCCGCGCGGATGTTCCGCAGGAACACGAAGAGGACGACGATGACGAGCGCCGAACCCTCGAGCAGGTTGGTCGTGACCGTGCGCGAGGTGCGGGCGATGACCTCGCTCTGGTCGTAGAAGGGCGTGATGCGCGTGCCGGCGGGCAGCGTCTTGCGGATGTCGTCGATCTCGAGCTTGACGGCGCTGGCGACGTCGCGGCCGTTCTGGCCCTTCAGCATGATCACCATGCCCGAGAACGTCTGGCCCTTGCCATCACGCGTGACGGCGCCTTCCTGCGGCATGGCCCCCACACGGACGTCGGCCACGTCGCGCAGTCGGACGGCCGTGCCGGCGTGGGCGCGCACGACCGTCTGGGCGATGTCGTCGACGTCGGTCAGCAGCCCGAGGCCGCGGACGGTCAGGCGCTCGCCGCGCGTCTCGAGGAACCCGCCGCTGAACGAGTGGTTGTTCGCATCGAGTGCCTCGACCACATCCTGCAACGTCAGGCCGTAGGGCTCGAGCCTCGACGGGTCGACCACCACCTCGAAGGCGCGCGATCGGCCGCCCCACGAGTTCACTTCGCCGACGCCGGGGATGGCGCGCAGCCTGGTGCGCATCTCCCAGTCGTGGAATGCACGGAGGTCGAGCGCGTCCTCGTCGGGGCCTTCGACCAGATACTGATAGATTTCGCCGAAGGCCGTGGCCACCGGGCCCAGCGTCGGCGTGACGCCGGCCGGCAGCCTGTCGCGCACCTCGTTGACGCGTTCGGTCACCAGTTGCCGCGCGAAGTACACGGGCACGGCGTCTTCGAAGACGATCGTGACGAGCGACAGTCCGAACTTCGAGATCGAGCGGACCTCCATCGCGTCGGGCACGCCCATGAGGGCGGTTTCGAGCGGATAGGTGATGCGCTGCTCGACCTCGGGCGCCGCCAGGCCGCTGGCCTCGGTGATCACGACGACCTGGTTGTTGGTGAGATCGGGGAACGCCTCGACGCCGAGGTCGCGGAACGCCAGGATTCCCGTGACGGCAAGCGCCGCCACCGACACGAGCACGAAGGCCGGGTGCCGCAGCGACCAGCGGACCGACTGCTCGACGGCAGACACCTACTCTTCCTCCGCGAGCATCGCCTTCTGGAACTCGGAGCGCACGAGGAACGCGCCCTGCGTCACCACACGGCTGCCGGCGATCACGCCGTCGAGCAGTGCGACACGGCCGTCACGAACGTCGCCGGCCGCAGTGGTGACCGCGACGGGGGCGAAGCGGCCAGGGGCGGTCTCCACGAACACGACGTCGCGGCCGTCCACCCGCTGGACCGCATCGGTCGGCACCGCAAGAGCCATCCGCGACTCGCCCGAGAGCTCCAGCCGCGCGTACATCTCGGGCTTGAGCCGGCGGTCGCCATTCGGCAGCTCGGCGCGCACCGTGATGCGTCGCGTGTCGGCGGCCACCACGTCCCCGATGTAGCTGACGCGCGCCCGGAAGGTCTCGTCGGGAAAGGCCGTGACCCGCACGGTGGCGTCGCGGCCGGTCTGCAGCAGCGGCGCCCAGCGCTCCTCGACCTCGCCGACCACCCACAGTGTCGAGAGGTCGCTCACGACGAACATCGGCTGACCCGACGTCACGGCGGTGCCCGGCGTCACGAGGCGCTCGAGCACGGTGCCGGCCAGCGGCGCACGTACCGGCACGTGATCGTCGTGATGACCTTCCGGGCCCATCTTGTCGATGGCCGTGACGTCCACGCCGTAGTAGCCGAGTTCCGCGCGCGCCCGCGCCTGGTCGGCTCTGGCCATCTCGATTTCACGACGCAGCGCCGTCACCGCCGTCGTGGCGCGTTCCACGTCCTGCGGCGACGCGGCCCCGTCGGCCAACAGCCGCTCCGACCGGGCCAGCGTCGAGGTCGCGTACGCCAGATCGCTCTCGAGGCGCGCCGCCGCACTCACGGCCTTGCGCAGGGCCGCCACGGCGTCGTGCGTCACGTGCGAGTGCAGTTCGATGAGCACCGCCCCACGTCGCACCGTGTCACCGACGTCGGCGTGCACGGCGTCCACGCGCGCGTCGAGGGGCGCACCGATGCGCGCCGTGTGACGCTGGTCGAGTTGCAGGACCG
>JAEZDP010000110.1 GCA_023418055.1 Acidobacteriota bacterium | reverse complement strand
GCGATCCCCCGATCCGCGATCCCCGATCCCCGATCCAACTTTCCGCGCTGAGGTGTTTACGTCAGCGAAACACCTGCCCTGTACCTTCGTCAGTGGTCCTTTCGCCCGGGCGCAGTCCGGGTGGTCTGGCCGGCCAACTCCGCGGTCCGGCCCTGTTCGTTCCTTTCGGAGAAGTCACAATGGTGAGAGTGTTGCGGCGGCTACGTCCCTGGCGTTCAGCCCATCCCCCTGTCGTGTCCGCCGTTCGGCGGACGCTGGCCTCGTGGCTGGCGATCGTGGCGCTCGTGGTCGTGCCGGCATCCGACGTCGCGGGGCAAGGCGTGACCACCGGGTCGCTGAGCGGTGTCGTCACCGATGCCCAGCAGGCGCCGGTCGCGGGGGCCAGCATCATCGCCATCCACCTGCCCTCTGGCACCACGTACGAGACGACCACGCGCAACGACGGCGGCTTCTTCCTGCCGAACATGCGCGTGGGGGGCCCGTACGTCGTCACGGTGGCCTACGTGGGCACGGGCAACGCGTTCGAGCCGTACACGCAGGAAGACGTCACGGTGAACCTCGGCGTCACGACCGACCTCGCCCTGACGGTGCAGGGCATCGCCGTCGAGGAGTCGGTGACGGTCACGGCCTCGTCCGACGCGGTGTTCAGCTCCAACCGCACCGGCGCGGCCACGGCCGTCACGCGCGATCAGATCGCGACGATGCCGAACGTCAGCAACCGGCTGGACAACTTCACGCGCCTCACCCCGCAGGCCAGCGGGTCGTCGTTCGCGGGGCAGGATGCGCGCCTCAACAACATCACCGTCGACGGCTCCTACTTCAACAACTCGTTCGGCCTCGGCAGCGACACCGCCCCTGGCGGGCGCACCGGCGTGGCCCCCATCTCGCCGCAGGCCATCGAGCAGATCCAGGTGAACGTGGCGCCCTACGACGTCCGGCAGGGCAACTTCGTGGGTGCGGGCGTCAACACCGTCACGCGCAGCGGGGGCAACCAGTTCCGCGGCTCGATCTACCGGCAGTTCCGTGACGACAGCCTCGTCGGGACCGAGGCCAAGGACCTGACGGTGAACGTCGGCACGTTCGAGTTCGCCAACACCGGGGGCTGGGTGTCGGGGCCGATCTGGAAGAACAAGTTGTTCTTCTTCTTCAACGTCGAGGACGAGGCGCTGACACGCCCTGGCACGACGTTCCGGGCCAACAACGGCGGTGAGGCCCCTGTAGGCGGCACCACGCGCGTGCTGGCGTCCGACCTCAACAACCTGAGCAACTTCCTGCAGTCGAACTTCGGCTACGACCCCGGTCCGGTGGCCGGCTACGACTTCGAGACGCCGGCCCGGCGCTACCTGTTCAAGACGGACTACAACCTGAACAGCAACAACAAGGTGAGCTTCAGGTACACCCACCTCGACTCGAACACCGACGTCCTCGCGTCCAACTCGTCGTCGCTCGGGTTCGGCAACCGCAACGGGACGACGCTGGCGCTGAACTTCGCCAACTCGAACTATCAGATTCTCGAGAACATCCGGTCGGGCGTGGGCGAGTGGAACTCCACGATCGGCACGAGCATGGCCAACTCGCTCATCGTCGGTTACACGAAACAGGACGAGAGCCGGTCGGTGCGTGGTGCCGGCACGTTGTTCCCGATGGTGGACATCCTCGACGGCGGCACCACCTACACGACGTTCGGCTACGAGCCGTTCACGCCGAACAACGAGCTGCGCTACAACACGTTCCAGGTGCAGAACAACTTCACGAAGTACGCCAACCGCCACGCATTGACCTTCGGGGCGACCTTCGAGAAGTACGAGTCGGAGAACGTGTTCTTCCCCGGCTCGCAGAGCGCGTACGTGTACAACTCGCTCGACGACTTCTATCTGGATGCCAACGACTACCTGGCCAACCCCAACCGCACGACGTCGCCGGTCAACCTGCGGCGCTTCCAGGTGCGGTGGAGCAACATCCCCGGGCTCGAGAAGCCGGTGCAGCCGCTCGAGGTGAACTACGCGGGCGCCTACGTCCAGGACGAGTGGTCGCCGCGCAGCAACCTGAAGATCACGGCAGGTATCCGGTTCGACGTGCCGTTCTTCGGCGAGACGGGCTTCACCAACGCCCTCGCGGACCAGCTGACCTTCCGTGACGAGAATGGACAGGCGGTGCAGTTCCAGACGGCGAAACTGCCCGATGCCAACGTCCTCTGGTCGCCGCGCGTGGGCTTCAACTGGGCCGTCGACGAGGCGCGGAACACGCAGGTGCGTGGCGGCTCGGGCATCTTCACGGGCCGGCCCGCGTACGTGTGGATTTCGAACCAGATCGGCAACACCGGCGTGCTCACCGGGTTCCAGCAGTTCGACAACACCGATGTCCGCCCGTTCGATCCCAACCCGAACCGGTACAAGCCGTCGTCGGTGGACGGCTCGCCCGCCTCGTCGTACGAACTCGCGCTCACCGACCCCGACTTCAAGTTCCCCCAGATCTGGCGCACGAATCTCGCCGTTGACCAGCGCCTGCCGCTCGGGGTGATCGCGACGGGTGAGTTCCTCTACAACCGCGACGTCAACGGCGCGTACTACACGAACGTGAACCTGCCGGCGGCCAACGCCGCGTTCACGGGAGCCGATGCACGTCCCCGCTGGACGGCCGGCAACCGCATCCACTCGAACGTGTCCAACGCGGTCACGCTCAGCAACCAGAACGTCGGCCGCTCATGGAACCTCGCGGGCACGCTGACCAAGAACTTCAGCGGCGGGTTCGTGAAGTCGGCCTACAGCTACGGTGAAGCCAAGAACACGGTCGACCCGGGCTCCATCGCGTTCGGCTCGTGGAACAACAACCAGCATGCGGGCGACCCGAACAACCCTGGCCTGGGCTTCTCGGCCACCTCTCCGGGACATCGCGTCTTCGTGGCCGCGTCGTACACGAAGGAGTACTTCTCGTTTGGCGGCACCACCGTGTCGGTGTTCTGGGAGGCACGCACCATCGGCAATGCGTCGTACACGTTTGCCGGCGATCTCAACGGCGATGGCGGCACGTCGAACGACCTCATCTACATCCCGCGTGACCAGTCGGAGATGAACTTCCAGACGTTCACGCAGGGCGGTCGCACGTTCACGGCGGCCGAGCAGGCAGCCGCCTGGGATGCGTACATCTCGGCCGACAGCTACCTGCGCGACAACCGTGGTCGCTATGCGGAGCGCGGCGGCGTGTTCCTGCCGTTCGTGAACCGCATGGACTTCAGCGTGGCGCAGGACCTGTTCACTAACATCGCCGGCCGGCGGCACTCGCTGCAGTTCCGTGCCGACTTCATCAACTTCGGCAACCTGCTGAACAAGAACTGGGGCGTGGCGCAGCGTCTCGTGTCGACCCAGCCGCTCATCGTCCCCACCGCGGCGCAGGGTGGTGTGGTGGACGCGCAGGGACGTGCGCAGTACCGGCTGCGTGTGCTGAACGACGAGCTGCTGACGGTGCCCCTGCAGCAGACGGCCGATACGCGCGACGTGTACACCGTGCAGTTCATGCTGCGCTACCTGTTCTAGCCACCGCGCGCGCAAGCAGGCGCTCGCATCGCGTGAAGAAGGGCGCGTCTCCCGAAGGGGGGACGCGCCTTTTTCGTGAGCGGGCAGGCCAGGAGCTTCAGGGCGTAGGGCGTTTGGCGTACGGCGTACGGCGTGTGGCGTAGGGCGTGTGGCGGGTGGCGTGTGGCGTAGGGCGGGTGGCGTAGGGCGTGTGGCGTCAGCCGTCAACCGTGACGCCCAATTCACGCAGCCCGCTGAGACAGGCGTCCGCGTCGGTGAAGGTGATGGTGGCAAAGCCCAGGGCGCTGGCGGCAGCGGTGTTGGCGACGCTGTCGTCGATGAAGAGCACGCGATCGGCCGTGCGGGCGCTGTGGCGCAGGGCCAGATGGAAGATCGCGGGGTCCGGTTTGGCGAGGCCCACTTCCCCGGACACGACGATCTGCGCGAAGTGCTGCAGCCACGGGTAGCGCCGCCGCGCGACGGGGAACGTCTCGGGCGACCAGTTCGTGAGCGCAAACAGCCGGTATCCCGCCTCCGCGAGTCTGGGAAGCAGGCCGACCATCGTGGCATTCTCCTCGCCGAGCATCGCCTCCCAGCCGCTGTGCCACCTGGCGATGAGCGCGCCGTGCTGCGGGTAGAGCTGCTGACGTTCAGCGACGGCCTGGGCAAACGGCTTGCCGAGGTCCATCTCGTGGTTCCAGGACGGCGGGCACACCTCGGCGAGAAACGCCTCGAGGTCGGCGGCAGAGGCGAACGCATCACGGTACAGCAGCCGCGGATCCCACCGGACGAGAACGTTGCCGATGTCGAACAGCACCGTGTCGATGTCGCGCGGGGTCTGCATCGGGTCTTGCCGTCAGGGGAGCGAGGAACAAAGGAACAAAGGAACGAAGGAACCAAGGAACCAAGGAACCAAGGAGCCAAGGAGCCAAGGAGATAAGGACTAGGACGCAGAAAGGGCCGAGGCAGCACGGCTGCGTCGGCCCTTCTGGCGAGGCGGAGAGGAGTGGGGCGTGTGTGTCAGTCGGCGGCGCCGGAGCTGCCGCTACGCATGCCTTCGGTCACGATGCCCACCTTGTCGACGCCGGCACCGCGCGCCGCGTCGATGACGGCGATGACGCTGCCGTAGGGCAACGTCGGCGCGCCGATGATGAACATCGTCTTCTCCTTACGCGTCTCGAAGATCTCGGTGAGGCGCGTCTGGAGTTCCGGCAGCGTGACGTCCTGGTTGTTGATGGCGATGGAGCGATCGGCGTTGATGTTCAGCACGATCTGGGTGCTGTCGCTCACCGACTCTGCGCCCTTGGTTTCGAGCGGCAAGTTGATGTCGGTGCCCTTCTGGGTCATCGGTAGGGCGGCCATGAAGATGACCAGGAGCACGAGCAGCACGTCGATGAGCGGCGTGACGTTCATGTCCGCGCTCGCATCCATCTTGCTGGGCTTGACGACGCCTTCGGCGCCGTGGTGTTTGTGCGCAGACATCAGTCGCCTCCCCCGTCACCCTCGGCCTTGCGCGTCTCGGTGATGAGCGCGACGTTCTCGATGCCGGCTTCCCGCAGCTTGTCCATCATGCTCATGATGGCGCCGTACGGGGCCTCGGTGTCGCCCTTGAGGTAGACGATGCGCTCGGTACGGTCTTCGAGCGCGTACTTGATGCGGTCGACCACCTCACGTTCGCTGTAGGGCAGGTTGTTCACGTAGAGCTGCCGTTGGGCGTCCACGTGCACGACCGTCTGCTCCTGCGTGTCGGGCTTCTCGATCGTGTTGTCGGCGATCGGCAGGTTGACGTTGACGCCCTTCTGCAGCAGCGGTGCGATGAGCATCATGATGATGAGCAGCACCAGCATGATGTCGACCAGGGGCGTGACGTTGATGTCGGCTTTGATGCCGCCCTTTCCGCCCCCCATGCTCATTGCCATGGCGTCTTCTCCTGAACGGGAACGCACTGACGTGCGTTCCCCCTTCAACCTGGGCCACCGGCACCTGCGCCGGCGGCGAGTTCGAGCTAGTTACTCTTCTTGACGAAGTAGTCGACCATCTCGGACGAGCTGTTGTCCAT
>JAEZDP010000083.1 GCA_023418055.1 Acidobacteriota bacterium | reverse complement strand
TTGTCGACATCCATCGACAAGGCGTGCGCGCCGACGTTCTCCATGAACTCCGGTACCTGCAACTGGCCATAGAGCCCCTGAGCCTGCACGGGGTCGGTAATCCACAGGGCCGCCACAGGCGTCACGTCGTTGGGGTTCGAGATGCGCGAGATCTGACCTGGGTTGGTCAAGGCCTCGACCACCTTCTCCGCGACATCGACGGTGGTCGTTTCGCCAAAGGCCGGGTGTCCGGGCAGGCCGAAGCGTTCCCAGAGGCCATCGCCCTTGGTGAAGCCGGGATGGATCGCCGTGGCGTAGACACCAGTATCACGGAGCTCGGTCTGCAGGGTCAGGTTGAACAGCACGTTCGCGGCTTTCGTGGCTGCGTACACGGCCATGTACGGCAGCGGCGCCAGTCCGGCGATGGACCCGATCGTCACGATGTGTCCGCTCCCTCTCTCGAGCATGTCGGGCAGCACGTCGTGTGTGAGTTCCGCCCCGGCGATGCAGTTGGTGACGAACATGCGCGTGAAGTCGCGCTTGTCACGACGATGATGCAGGCCGCCTCGAAGCACGCCGGCGTTGTTGACCAGGATGTCGATGGTGCCGAGGGCCGCCGTGGCCGCCGGGACGATCGCGGCCCGCTCCTGCGCTCGCATGAGGTCCGCGGCAATGACCGCAATGCTCACGGCATACCGCTCCCGCAGCGCGTCCGCGAGGACGTCCAGTTTGTCCTTCGATCTCGCCGTGATCGCAAGGTTCAGACCCTGCGCAGCCAGGTGTGCGGCAATCTGCGCACCGATGCCATAGGACGCGCCCGTGACCACCGCAGTGCGTCCACGAATCGGCCCGTCGACCGCGGGTTCCGGGAAGAGGACTTTGGCGAGACCGGCACGTGCGTCGCTGCTCATGTGCGCCTCTCTTGTTTGACGGTGCTGCATTCCAACCGGGCGAGTCGATGGCCATACAGTCTCCCCGCAGCTTCCTGAACAGCCCGTCAGGCAGCGGGTATGTGCCAGCGTGAAGCCGAACGCGTAAGGACAGCGCCTACTTCTCGAGGCGCGTTGCCGTCAGTTCGACCGCGACCGCGATCCTTTCGTCTCCCAGGTCGTACGCCCGTTGCTGAAGAACATCCGGACCTTTGGGAGCGAGCGTGCGTCGGACCCGGTGGTACCTCGAAGTTCACCCGGCCCTTCCCTGACTCTCCCCAGCCAGTCACCTTCCACCGACCCTCCATGAAGTCCAGGCGATTGAGCGCAGCGGGGCGCTCGGAGCCCGTCGTCTGCCCCAGTCCGACGCCACAGAGCATCGGGGTGATGACAATCGTGATCATCAGCAGCGTTCGCATAGAGCTCCGTCTCTTACGTGCCCTCCGCGCCTCCGCGTGAGCCGCCCGCCCTCATGGCGTCGAGGTCAGCACTACGTCAGCCTCGCGGTGGCGATACGCGTACCCATCTTTCGCGCAGCGAACCGACTCCCGGGACGTCCCCTTCGAGGTGCCACTCGTCGCCGCTCGTCCAGCAGCTGAATTCAGCACGGAATGCCTTCCCAGGCTCCGCCACCTTGCGGTAGCCCTCGCCGAATCCGTACTGCACATGCTCGTGGTACCTCCCCTCGCTCAACGTGTACGTGCCACCATGCGCACGATGGGCGTTGCCCGCGTCGGCCGGGTCCCAATGAATCACGGTGAAGTGCGTCGGCGTGACGTGCTTGTGCACGGGATGGTCGTCAGGCCACTGTTGCCCCCTCGACTGGACCACCCGCCAGGTGCCGACCAGATTGGTGTCACTTCGGCACGGCGTCCGCTGCGCTTCCGGTGCGGCCTGCATCGCCGCCAACGCCAGGATGCTCATGAACATCGTTCACCTCCCCTGTGGATGCTGGCCTTCGGATTCGGCAGTCTGGTGTCGCCCGCCTGACGTCCTTCGCTCGCTTACACCCTGCTTCCATCCCGCCTCTCGGCCTATCTGTGTGCTCGGTCCCGGCCGCGGCGTGACCGCAGGCCTGCGCACGCCTCTGCAACCTACCGCCAACATGTCGTTGTGGCCGCAGGCATCGCTGGCTGAATGGCTATCGAGTGCCGGTACCTTAAAGGAAGCGGCGCCGAGGAACCAGTGGCTAATAGCTCCTCCCGGAACCGAAGCTTGGTAGGATGGCCACGTCTGACACGGCAACACGCGCGTCATGGGCCATGGCGAGGGGGCGTGCATGCGACTCAGGTCTCTGAGGCTGACGCCCGAGCGTCTTGCCGACTGCGAGCCGCTCTGGGGCGACAGATCGTTCTGCACGGCTGACGAGTTCGCGTCGACCCAGCACATGGCCAAGGCGCTGCTCGCGTCCCGCCGCGCCCGGGGCACGATCGTGATCGACGAGGAGGGTCGGCCCCGGTTCTTCGGCCTGACGATCTTTGCCCGCTCGCACGCGGTGGACCACGCGCTCGACCACGCTGCGCCACGCCTGGGCGCCAGCCTGCTTCATGGTCCTCACCGAGACGGCGTCCTCGACCTCGAGGACATCGGCCGCGGCAACGCGTCCGGCGGCCTCGACCTCGTCGTGTGTGCGCAGGGCTACGCGATGAACGGTGCGGACGATGACGACTGGGGCGTGCTGCTCGGGGCGCTCCTCCAGCAGTTCCACGACGTGCACCGCGGTTTCCGGTTGCGACGCGTCGTAGGTCAGGTCTTCGGGACAGAAGGTGCGGACATCGTCGTCCGCAGTGGCGCGTACCCGGACGTTCGGCTGACGCGAAGTATCGACCGACAGGGCGACGCCATCGTCTCGGCCCTGTTCGGCCTGACGCACGAGCAGGCCATCGCGGGGTGCAGCGCCCTGCTGCCGATGTTCACCTACTTCCCGCCACGCGTCTTCTTCACCGAGCCCGAGCAAGCGGTCTTGCGCGAGGCGCTCGACGGGGCGACCGACGTGCAGATCGCCGCGCGTCTCGGCCTCGGCCTCGCCGCCGTCAAGGCGAGACTCACGCGCGTACGAACGGATGCAGGTACGGCTGCCAGGGATCCTGCCCCAGCGAGTCACACATGACACGACCCGCGGCGCGCAGGTGTGCCACCTGGTGCTGGAGTTCGTCCGCGACAACCCGTCGGAACTGACGCCCTACGTA
>JAEZDP010000080.1 GCA_023418055.1 Acidobacteriota bacterium | reverse complement strand
CGCGCCGCCGTCTCGAAGTCACGCGAGTCGAGCGCACGATGCAGCACGTCGAGCCGCTCGGGCGTGTCGCGCAGGAAGAGCGTGACCAACTCGCTCAGCAGATCGGGCTCGCCCGGCTCCTGCAGGTCGGCCAGCATCTCCAGGACATCGGGGTCGACGGGCAACGGCTTCGGGCCCTCGTGTAGCGACATCACTTGACTGCGTCTCCCTCTGCTGCCGGTGCGGCAGCCCCAGCGGTCTGCGCGAACCGGGACAAGGCCATCGGCACCACAATCGACACGCGCCGGTTGCGCGGATCGTACGGCTGCTCCGGCGTCCGCAGCTGCGTGTCGGCAAATCCACGGACGGTCTGCACGTGTTTCCCGGGTAGCCCCGACATCTCCATCACGCGACGCGCGGCGTTGGCGCGGTCGGTGGACAGCTCCCAGTTTGTATACACCCCGGCACGCCCGTACGGGCGACTGTCGGTGTGTCCTTCGACGATGACGCCCTGCTCCAGGCCGGCCAGCTCCTTGCCGATGAGCGCCAGCACCTGTTCGGTGCGGGGCTTGAGCTGCGCGCTGCCCGAATCGAAGAACGCGTCCTCACGTCCTTCCTGCAGTTCGATACGCAGCCCTTCGTGCGTCACCTGCACCACCACGTGATCGGCCAGGTCCTTGAAGCCGGTGAGTTCGGCGATGCGCTCGCGGATGCGTCCGGCCGCCCGCTCGAGCACCGCCTGCGCAGCCACCACGTCCGGCGGTCCCAGTTGCTGCATCGGTCCGTCGAGCGCGCCTGACCCTCCAGCGAGCGGCGAGGTGGACCGCTCGTGTTCGAAGATCCCCGGTTCGCGGAAGTACCCGCCGACAGCTTCCTTGACCTCGGGGCTCTGGTTCACCAGCCACATCACCAGGAAGAACGCCATCATCGCCGTCACGAAGTCGGCATAGGCCACCTTCCAGGCGCCGCCGTGGTGACCGCCATGGCCCTTGCGCTTCTTGCGAACGATGATGACGGCGTCGGAACGTTGTGCGGACATGACGGGTTCGGCGGACGGTGTACTCGGTCAGAGGGCCGCCTCAGGCGGCCGCCGGGACGTCGGCCGTGCGCTTGCCCTTGCACACGGCCTCGGTCTCCTCGAACGAGGGCCGCACATCGTCTGGCAACGTCCGTCGTGCGAATTCGACCGCGATGGCTGGCGGGAATCCCTTGTAGACGGCCAGCAGGCCCGACTTGATGCAGCTCAGATACCGGCCATCCGCGTCGACGATGTGCTCGAGGCTCGTCGCCATCGGCTGCACGAGCCCGTACGACGCGAGGATGCCGAGGAACGTGCCGACGAGCGCCGCGGCCACCTTGTGTCCGATCTCGGCGGGCGGGCCGTCAATGGACTGCATCGTGATGACCACACCCAGCACCGCCGCCACGATGCCGAGCCCCGGCAGCGCGTCGGCGACCTTGCCGAGCGTCTGTGCAGGCTTCAGGCTGGTCTCGTGGTGCACTTCGAGGTCCTGATCCATCAGCGCCTCGAGGTCGTGCGGCGCGATGCCGCCCAGGATGATCACGCGGATGGAGTCGGACATGAACGCCACGGCGTGGTGGTTCTGGAGGAAGGCCGGGAACTTGGCAAACACCGAGCTCTTCTCGGGGTCCTCCACGTGTGACTCGAGCGCCATCACGCCCGACTGCTGCGTGAGCTTGTAGAGCTGGTATTGAAGCGCGAGCAGATCGAGGTAGTCGTCGCGAGAAATGGGCTTGCTGAAGTACCGCTTCATCTGCCCGAGCAGCGCCTTCAGCAGCGGCAGCGGCGTCGAGATGATGAGCGACCCGATGGCCGCCCCGCCGATGATGATGAACTCGGACGGCTGGTTCAGCGCGAGCAGCGAGCCTCCGTGCATGAGATAGCCGCCGGCCACAGACCCGAACACGACGATGATGCCGACAATGAGCAACATGACGGGCCCGTCAGGCCGCCCCTTCCGAGAGATGGCGATCGAGCAGCCGCAGCCACACGTGCACGAGCGCCGGGTCGAGCACGGTGCCGGCCTGCTGCACCAGGTGGGCGCAGGCGCGCGTCACCACCGGTCCCGCGGTGCCTGGCCACCAGCCATCACTCGCCTCGTCGAAGAGGCGCACGAGGCGCGCGATGCGTGAGGCCAGCGGAATCTCCTCGCCGGCGAGGCCGAGCGGCAGGCCGCTGCCGTCGAAGTTCTCGGCCACCGTCAGGACGCCCGGCGCCACCTCGACGAGACTGGCCACGCCGACCAGCACGTCGTGCGACGCCTGGCGTGCATGCCATTCGCCCCAGGGTCCCGCGCGCAGCGTCGGCTCGAGCGACAGGTGCCCGACGTCGGCCAGCAGCGCCACGTCATGGGCACGCTGCCCCACCGCGCGATGTCCCATGACCTCGCCGACCATCAGCGCCCATTCGGCGGTGCGCCTGGCCCGCGCCACGATCGAGGGGCTGCGTCGTGCCATGGCCGACAGCAGCAACGACGACGGCGCCACGCCGGCCTCTTCGGCCCGCGCCAGCACCTCGTGCAGATCGGACAACGAGTGGTGATCGGCCTCCGCGAGACGACGCCCGTCGGCGCTGGAATCGGCGGGAGGCTGGGGAACGAGGATCATGCGGGCTCCGGTCAGGTATCGGGTCCTCGCGGGCGAAGACCTCCGGCCCAGCAATCGGCGCGGACGCGCCAGAACTTCAATGGCGCGACGGGCTTCGCGCGGAGATCAGCTGGTCGTAGAGCGTCTGGTAGGCACGCACCATCGCGTCGGGCCGATGCGCGGCCTCCCACCGCTGCCGCAGGCGCGTGCCGAGCGCACGTCGACCGGCCGGCTCGAGCGTCAGCAGGCGGAGCAGCGCTCCGGCCAGGCTGTCGGCATCGTCGGCCACACACGTGAGCCCCGTGGCCCCGGGCTCGATGACCTCGAGATGTTCGGGGATGGAGGTGGCGACGACGACGCAGCCGAGGGCGGCCGCTTCGAGCAGCGTCACCGGGAGGCCCTCCCGCGAGGAGGGAAAGACGGCAAGGTCGGCGGACGCCAGCCAGTCGCCCGCGTCCCGCCGATAGCCGAGAAATGCCGTCGAGGCGTCGAGGCCGAGGGCGCGCGCACGCGACTCGAATGACGGCAGGTCGGGCCCCTCGCCGACGAACACGCAGGCCAGCCGATCGCGCACCTCGGCCCGTGCCAGCGCCTCGAGCAGCGTCGCCTGCCGCTTACGCATGCCCACCGAGCCCACACAGACGGCTACGCGCCGGCCCTGTGCGCGCCATCCCACGAA
>JAEZDP010000075.1 GCA_023418055.1 Acidobacteriota bacterium | reverse complement strand
TCCTCGGGGGTCTCATCGTCGCGCTCCTCGGCGGCTCGCGCGTGCAGGTCTCCGGACCCACGGGCGCCTTCATCGTCATCGTCGCCGGCATCGTCGCCGCGCATGGCCTGTCGGGGCTGCTGATGGTCACGATGATGGCGGGGGTCATCCTTGTGATCCTTGGACTGACGGGACTCGGGCAGGCCGTCAAGTACATCCCCCGTCCGGTGGTGCTGGGCTTCACCAATGGCATCGCGCTGCTCATCGCCTCGACCCAGGTGAAGGACGCCCTGGGCCTCCGCATGGAGGAGGTGCCGCACGAGTTCTTCGCACGGATGAGCGCGCTGGCGGCCCACCTGCATACCGTGACCCCGGCGGCCGTCGCGCTGACCGCGGCCTCGCTGGCCGTCATTCTGCTCGTACCCCGCTGGTCGTCGCGGGTGCCCGGCTCGGTCGTGGCTCTGGCGGGTGGCACGCTGGCGGCGGCGCTGCTGTCGCTGCCGGTCGAGACCATCGGCTCCACCTTCGGCGGCATCCCTGGCGGGCTTCCCACGTTTGCCGTACCTGAGTTGCGGGTGGACCTCATCGTCCCGCTGCTGCCCTCGGCGCTCACGGTCGCGTTACTGGCGGCCGTCGAGAGCCTGCTGTCGGCGGTCGTCGCCGACACGATGATCGACACCCGGCACAACTCGCACGCCGAACTGCTGGCGCAGGGCGTGGCCAACGTCGTGGTGCCGCTCGTCGGCGGCATTCCGGTGACCGGCGCCATCGCCCGCACGGCGACCAACGTGAAGTCGGGCGGCCGCACGCCGGTGGCGGCGATGGTGCATGCCGTCACGTTGCTGGTCATCGTGCTCGTCGCGGCGCCGCTTGCGGCGTACATCCCGCTGGCCACCCTCGCCGCGGTGCTGTTCGTCGTCGCCTGGAACATGGGGGAATGGCGCGAGATCGGCGCCATCCTGCGCCTCGACCTCGCCGACAAGACGGTGTGGGCCATCACCTTTGCGCTGACGGTGATGGCCGACCTCACGATTGCCGTGCAGGTGGGGGTGGCGCTGGCTGCGCTGCTCTACATCTACCGGGTCAGCGACACCACGAGCGTCACCACCGTCACGCCCGAGTACATCGAAGAGGGGCGCGTGCACGTCCTGCAGGACAAGGACGTGCCCGACTACGTCGACATCCTGCGCATCCACGGCCCGTTCCTGTTCGGCACGACCGACAAACTGGCCGACGCGACGGCCGACCTGTCGGCGCTCGCGCCCATCGTCGTGCTGCGCCTGCGCAACATGACGGCCATCGACGCGAGCGGACTGCACGCGCTCGAGACGCTCAGCGATCGCCTCCGGGCCTCGGGGCGGACGCTCGTCTTGTGCGGCGCGCGACACCAGCCGGCGGCCTTCCTCGACCGCGCCGACTTCCGGGCCCACGTCGGCGACGACAACATCCAGCCACACGTCCAGGCAGCGCTCGTCCGCGCCCGTGCCATACGGGCGGCGGGCACGGTCGGCGAACCTCACACGAGCCACGCCTCATGAAGCCCTGGGAGACACTCGGTGAGGCCCTGGCGCCGGATGGCACGCGGTTCACGCTCGCACGGCGCGACACCGAATACGTCATCCTCACCAACGGTCAGTTGTTGATGACCAGTCGCATGCACGCCTCCGAAGAGACGCTGGCGACCGTCGCCTGCGAGGCGCTGGGCCCGCGGCCGAATCTGCGGGTGCTCATCGGCGGCCTCGGCATGGGGTACACGCTGCGCCGGGCGCTCGACGCGCTGCCGGCAGACGCGTCGGTGGTGGTCGCCGAGATCATGCCCATCGTCGTGTCGTGGAACGAGGGGCCGCTGGGGCCGCTGGCCGGGCATCCGCTGCGCGACCCGCGCGCGAGCGTCGACGTGCGCGACATCGCCGAGACCCTGCGGCTGAATCGCGGCGGCTTCGACGCCATCATGCTCGACGTGGACAACGGCGCGGATGCCATCGCCGTGGCCTCCAATCGGAGCCTGTACGGGCCCCGCGGCATCCGGGCGCTGCGCGACGCGTTGCGGCCGGGCGGCGTGCTGACGGTGTGGTCGGATGCCGACGACAAGCCGTTCGGGCGCCTGCTGCGCGCAGCCGGGTTCACCGTGGAGATGCGAAGGGTACGCGCGCGCGACCGGGCCAAAGGGCCGAAGCACACGATCTTCATCGCGCGGGTGGCCACGTAGGCCGGTCCTCCGCTCGCCCGCCCCGGCGGGGCGGTCCTGCGCGCCCGCCTCGGCGAGGCAGGCGCTACCTGATCCTCAGAGACTTGAACTTCTTCGTCTGATCCTCGATCGCGACTTCCGTCGCCAGGCGTTCGATGCTCGACGCGCCGAAGAACCCGGCCACGCCCGTCGTGCGCTCGAGGACATACTGCGCGTCCTCCGGATACGCTATCGGGCCGCCGTGACACAGCACGATGACGTCGGGGTTCACGGCCTTGGCGGCATCGTGCATCGCCTGGACGCGCTCGACCGCCTCGTCGAGCGACATCACGGCCTTCGTCACGCCGATCGAGCCGGCCACCGTGGTGTTGGCGTGCGCGACGACCACGTCGGCACCGGCCTCGGTGAAGCGTCGTGCCGTGTCCTCGTCGAACACGTACGGACAGGTCAACATGCCGAGTTCGTGCGCCTGCGCGATCATCTCGACCTCGAGCTGGATGCTCATGCCCGTCTCTTCGAGGATCTGCCGGAACTGCCCGTCGATGAGGCCCACGGTCGGAAAGTTCTGCACCCCGTCGAAGCCCATGCGCTTCAACTCGGGCAGGAACACGCGCATCATCCGGAACGGATCGGTGCCGCAGACGCCCGCCAGCACGGGCGTGTCCTTCACCACCGGCAGCACCTCGCGCGCCATGTCCACGACGATGGCTTTGGCGTCGCCGTAGGGCATCAACCCCGAGTTGCTGCCGCGGCCGGCCATGCGGAAGCGTCCCGAGTTGTAGATGATGATGATGTCCACACCGCCGCGTTCGGCGAACTTCGCCGAGATGCCCGTTCCGGCACCGGCGCCGATGATGGGCGTACCCGCCGCCATCTGCGCACGCAACCGTCGCAGACACTCGTCGTAGGGGATGAAAGGCACGTCAGTGGGCTCCCGTGGAAGGGTCCGCGGCCGCGGGGGGCTGGAGCCCCTGGAGCAGCTCGCGGACGAGGACGTCGGCGAAGGCCGCGTCGTTGATGTGCGCGTCGACCTCGACGACCCGCACCGATGGCTGCAGGCGCGCGCGCAGCGTGTCGAACAGGACACGATCGGCTGACGGGTCGTGAAAGGGCTGGCCCTCGGCGTCGATGGCGCTCACGCCCCGCAGCGGCAACACCAGCGTCGTCGGACCGGTCGCGCGATTGAGTTGCGCGGCAATGCGCTCGGCGATCCGCGCGCACTCCTCTTCGTTCGTGCGCATCAGCGTGACCGTGGCGTTGTGTCGATACAGCGTGCGGCCCGCGAAGGCGGCCGGAATCGTGTCCTCGGCGCCGAAGTTGACCATGTCGAGGGCGCCCACCGACACCACCTGCGGGATGCCTGCGCGTCCGGCGGCCGACAGGCGGTCGGGCCCCGCCGACAGCACGCCCCCGACCACCTCGTCGCACCACTCGGTGGTCGTGACGTCGAGCACGCCCTGCACGAAACCATCGGCAATGAGTCCTTCCATCGCACGCCCGCCAGAGCCCGTGGCATGGAACACGAGCACGTCGTAGCCGGCGCGCTCGAGCAGCTCGCGCGCGCGGGTGACACACGGCGTCGTCACGCCGAACATCGTGGCCGCGAGCAGCGGACGTTCGACGTCGACGTCGGGCACCTCTGCCCGCACCATGCCCGCGATGGCTCCCGCGGCATTTGCCAGGATGCGGCGCGACAGCGGGTTCAGGCCCGCCAC
>JAEZDP010000066.1 GCA_023418055.1 Acidobacteriota bacterium | reverse complement strand
GCCGGGTCACATCCCCGGCCTGCGGTTCGTCAGCATGGAGCGCGAGTTGTCCGGACTGCTGCAGGGCCGGCGGGTTGATCTGGTCACCCCCAAGTTCCTGAATGTGCGCATTCGGGAACGGGTGTTGGGGGGGGCCCAGCCCCTCTATGTCGCCGCGTGATCTCGTCTACGTCGGGCATATGCTCGACATGGCGAGAAAGGCGTTGGCTAAGCCACCCTGAATATCTCAGCGCCTTGAGCATGCTCAGGTTGCGGACTGCAAACAACTGATAATATTGACGTTAATGGTGCGCCCGGCTGGATTCGAACCAGCGACCTTCGGCTTCGGAGACCGACGCTCTAATCCAACTGAGCTACGGGCGCAGTCTTGAGGGGCGCCGCCGTCCCGTGAGGAACAGAGGCGGTGCGGCAGGTGACGTGTAGGTGGCCGGGAGCGTCTGCACGGCCATGCGTTGCAGCCGAGCGCCCGCATCGTTCCAAGCGCGAAGGCTGGTGCGCCCGGAGGGATTCGAACCCCCGACCTGCGGCTTCGAAGGCCGACGCTCTATCCAGCTGAGCTACAGGCGCTCCTCCACATCGACCCCGGATGATACCACGCGTCACGGGCGCTCGAGCGCGTCGAGCACGGCGTGCAGATCGACCGGCGGACCCGACAGCACAGGGTTCCACAGGTCGCCGACCTCGGACAGCCGATCGGCGAACGAGGCCACGGTGAAGTCCTCGGGACGCAGGTCGGTGTCGAGCTCCTCCCAGCGCAGCGGCGTGGAGACGCCCGCGAACTCGCTCGCCCGGGCGCTGTAGGCGCTCGCCAGGGTCTTCCCCTGGATGTTCTGCAGGTAGTCCACATACACGGTGCGTCCCCGCCGCGCCACGCTGCGTTCGACCGTGGCCACGCGCGGATGACGGGTCGCGACGGTCGTCGCCAGAATCTGGCACAGCAGCAGCCCCGACTGGTACGACGTGCCCGGGGCCAGCGGGAAGTAGATGTGCAGGCCTGAGGCTCCCGACGTCTTGGCCACCGCCGGCAGGCCCAGTAAGACGATGGCCTCGTGCACCCAGCGCGCGACGTCGAGCACACGGGCAAACGGCACGCCAGGCATCGGGTCGAGGTCGATCGCCACCATGTCGGCCTCGGCCAGCGAGCCGACGCGCGAGAACCAGGGATCCTGCGAGATGGCGGCAATCTGCGCGGCGTAGAGCAGCGTCTGCAGCGTGCCGCCTATCAGCTGCGGCACCGGCTCGCCGCCCTTGTCGTCGTCGATGAGCGCCACGCGTACGCCGGCCGGCAGCGGGTCGGGCGCACGATGCTGGTAGAACGACTTGCCCTTCACGCCATTGGGAAACCGCTTCATGACCAATGGACGGTCGGCCACCACGGGGAGGATGTACGGCGCCACGCGCGCGTAGTGGCGGAGCAGGTCGCCCTTGGTGAGCCCCTGCGACGGCCAGAACACCTTGCGCAGGTTCGTCACATCCAGCCGCGTCCCATCGTCGAACTCCAGCGTGCCGTCGCGGCCAGCCGCCTCGAGTTCCTGCAGCCGCTCGATTGTGGGGGCGTGGGCCGAGGGAGCGGGCGCAGCACGCCGGGCCTCGCCCTCGCCTCGGCGGGGGATGAGCGAGAGATGCCTGGGCTTCCGCGCAGGCGTCGGCGACGTCTCGTCGCGCAGGGCATCGGGCGTGACGTCCTCCCGCAAGCCCAGGAACACCGGGTGACGCAGGTGGCCGTCGGGCGTGAACTCCGCGTATTCGACCTCGCAGACCAGTTGCGGCTCCACGAAGTGCACACCGCGCGGCACCGTGCCTTCGACGAAAGGCGACGTGCGCCTGGCGAGCGCCTCGAGACGCGTCCCGATGCTCACGAGCGTCCGCTCGTTGAAACCCGTGCCGACATTGCCCGCGTAGCGAAGCCCTCCCGCGCGCCCCACGGGCACGCCCACGGCCAACGCCCCGAAGACCGCCCTGGTTCCGCGGGGCTTCGTCCAGCCGCCGACGATGAACTCGGCGCGCTTCTTCAGCTTCAGCTTCCGCCAGGCCTTCGACCGCCGGCCCGACTCGTAGCGCGAATCGGCGTCCTTGACGATGAGGCCCTCCCAATCGGCACGCCGCGCCCGCTCGAGCAGCGTGCGGCCGTCGCCCGCGACGTATTCGCCTTCACGCAGCCGCTCGTCCGTGCGGGTGTGCAGCAGCGTTTCGAGCCGTGCCCGGCGCAGGGTGAGCGGAAGGGCGCGAAGGTCGTCGGTGCCCACACGCAGGAGGTCGAAGGCGATGAACGCCGTCGGCACGCGCGCGGCCTGCAGGTCGATGGCGCGGGCGCCGGTGAGGTGCATCCGGCCCTGCAGCCGCGTGAACGACCCCGGTTCGCCGCGTTCGTCGAGCCCCACCAGTTCGCCGTCGAGGACGACCGGCCCGCTCAGCGCAGGCGCGAGGCCTCGCAACGCGCGCACGATCTCCGGGAACTGGCCGGCCTTGTCGTTCCCGTTGCGCGAGTAGAGCGCCACGGACGGGCTGGGCTGGCCGGGTTCGACGAGCGCCAGCACCCGGATGCCGTCATACTTGGGTTCATAGACCAGGCGTGTGCTGGTGAGGGGAATCTCCTCGAGGGTCGCCAGCACGGCGGTCATCGGTTCGGGGACGGTTTCGCGCTCCGGCCACCGCGTGGGAGGGCGTGTCATCGGCAGCCGTAATCATCCGGTGAACTCGAGCCGATACGCAATGCGGGACGAAATAGGGGCTACAGGCTTCGGGCGTCAAGCGCCACGCGTAAGGCGTAAGGCGTAAGGCGTGAGGCGTAAGGCGTAAGGCATCAGACATCAGGCATCAAGAAGGACTCCCCATGGCCGCGCGTGCAACGTGGAAAGGACACCTCAAGGTCAGCCTGGTCAACATTCCGATCAGGGTGTTTCCGGCGACCGACTCGGCGGCGACGGTGAGCTTCAACCAGCTCCATGCCGAATGCCAGACGCGCATCCAGCAGAAGAAGTGGTGTCCCCACTGCGAGCGCGAGGTGACCAACGCCGAGATCGTCAAGGGCTACGAGTTCTCGAAGGGCCGCTACGTGGTGATGGAGGAAGAGGACATCGCCAAGGTGCGCCCAGAGTCCACCCGCGTCATCAACCTCACGCAGTTCACGACCGTCGACCAGATCGACCCGATCTACTTCGAACGGCCGTACTATCTCGCGCCTGACGGCGGCGTGGCCGCCGAGGCCTTTGCCGTGGTGCGGGAAGGCATGCAGGGCAAGGCGGGCATCGGCCGCCTGGCGCTCTACGGCCGGGAGTACCTGGTGGCCGTCCAGCCCCGCGAGAAGGGACTCGTGATGTTCACGCTCCGCTCGGCCAACGAGGTGCGCAGCATGAGCGCCATCGACGAGTTGGAGCAGGTGCCGGCCAAACTCAAGCCCGCCGAGGTCAAGCTGGCCCAGCAGGTCATTGGCACCTTCGAAAGCGATCTCGACGTCTCGACGTTCACCGACACCTACCAGGAAGAGCTTCGCCGCATCATCGACGCGAAGGTGTCGGGCGAAGAAGTGGTGGTGCAGGAGGAGGAGCAGCCCGCCAAGGTCGTCGACCTCATGGAGGCCCTCCGCCGCAGCCTCGAAAGTGTCAGCACCGGCAAGAAGAAGCCCGCCAAGGCCACGCTCAAGCGTTCGACGGACGCGGCGGCCCGGAAGCCCCGCAAACGCGCCTCAGCGTAAGGGCGGTCAAACGGGCCACGGGCCACGGGCCGCGGTCTTCGGCTCACAGCCCAGACCTGCGGTCCCCCGATCCGCGATCCCCGATCCCCGATCCGCGATCCCCGATCCGCGATCCGCGATCCCCCAATCCGCGTACAATCGTCGCCGCGCCCATCCGGTCGCGTCACGAAAGGGCCCCTGTGCTCGAGTTTGCTTCGCTTTCCCCTCTGCTGGCGCTTGCCGAACCCGTGGCCTCTGGTGCCGCGGCCGCGGGCGTCACCATCCACGACCTCTGGAGTGTGCAGAGCCTGATCTCGTTGGCGACGCTCGCCGCGCTCGAGATCGTGCTCGGCATCGACAACGTCATCTTCATCGCCATCCTGGCCGGCCGACTGCCGCAGGCGCAGCAGCCCCGTGCCCGCCGGCTCGGCATCTCGATGGCGGTCATCTCGCGCATCGTGCTGCTGCTCAGCATCTCGTGGGTGATGGGGCTCACGCGCCCGCTGTTCGAGGTATTGGGCGAGGCCATCACAGGCAAGCAGCTGATCCTGATCGGCGGCGGCCTGTTCCTCATCGGCAAGGCCACCTTCGAGATTCACGACAAGCTCGAAGGCGCCGGACACGCGCAGAAGGCTGCGGTGGCCGGGGCCACGATGGCCGGGGTCATCATCCAGATCCTGCTCATCGACATGGTGTTCTCGCTCGACTCGGTCATCACTGCCGTAGGCATGGCCCAGCACATCGAGATCATGATTGCCGCGGTGCTGATGTCGGCCGTCGTGATGCTGGTCTTTGCCGGGCCCATCAGTAACTTCGTCGCCAAGCACCCGACGATGAAGATGCTGGCGCTGTCGTTCCTGATCCTGATCGGCGTGCTGCTCGTGGCTGAAGCCTTCGGCCAGCACATCGACCGCGGGTACATCTACTTCGCCATGGCGTTTTCGCTCGGCGTCGAACTGCTGAACATGAAGATGCGTGCCGCGGCACCGCCGGTCGAACTGCGGCATTCGCAGCTGCCTGAGACGCAGGCCTGACCCGTGCAGCGCTACGAGACGCACGCCCATCGTCCGTTGCTCTGGGTCGTAGGCCTGTTGTGCTGGATCGCCGCCCTGACCGGTGTCGTCGGCTGGGCGCTGGGGCGCACGTGGGGGACAAGCGTGGCCCTCACGGGCCTGCTCGGCGCCAGCGGCGTCGCGCTGGCCATCGGGCGCGTCTACGTCAGGCGCCTGCAGGACCGCATCATCCTGCTCGAGATGCGCGTCCGCACCGCGAGCCTGCTGACGCCCACGCAGCAGGCCCAGCTTGCGGCCCTGCCGAAATCACGGGTGGTCGCCCTTCGGTTTGCCCCGGACGATGAGCTGCCGGCGCTGCTCGATCGCGCGGTGGCCGAAAACCTTTCGGCGGATGCCATCAAGCGGGCCGTGCGCAACTGGCGGGCGGATGAGTTGAGGACGTAGATCGTAGATCGGGGATCGGGGATCGCGGATCGGGGATCGGGGATCGGGGACGGGATCGCGGAACGGGCCCGATCAGCGAGCCTCGGTCACCGCTTCCTCCGTCGAGACGACAAACTTGCGGTACTCCGAGTAGTGCGTCGTGGCCTCGAGGTCGAACTTCCGGAACACGAGCGAGCGTCCGGCTGACCTGAACGTCGTTTCGGCGGGCAGCCAGATCTCGTCGTTGACGCGCGCGCGGCGGAACATCATGGTGCTGCCGGCGTCGAGGCGGGCCAGGAGGCCGAGGCCGAGCGTCACGTCGCGGGTCACCGTCATCTCGACGCGCACCACCTGACGGTCGGCTTCGTCGATCCAGACGAACCCGTGCAGGTGCGACAGGTACTCGCCGGCATCGCTGCGCGTGCGCACCCCGGAGCGGGGCGTCAGCGACACGAGCAGGGTCGGGCGGCCGTTGCGTCGCTCGCGGCGGACGACCGCCATCTCGTAGACGCGGAACACGTCATCGATCGCCTCCTCGGCGTCTCGGCGCTCCTTCGCGCGTTTCGCCTCGCGCTTGCGGCGCTCAGCCGGCGACTCTGCCGCCCGCTGGGCCGCGCGGTCGAGCACGTGCTGGCGATGGGCCGCGTCGCGGCGGGCCAGCTCGTCCTGCGGCAGCGGCACGCCGTCCACCTCCACCAGGCGCTTGTACGTCTCGCCGGGCTCGATCGAGGGATAGACCTCGAACACCCGCCAGGGCCCGAGGTGCACCTTGCCGAGCTTGCTCACCTTCACGTCGCGCCGCCGCTCGCGGTAGGTGTACTGCCGCAGCAACTCCCCGTCGGGCATGAGGCTGGCACGCACCTCACGCGACAGCGTCGCGATGTCGGGCAGTGGCGCCGCGGACGCGTCCGCATCCTGCGCCTCGGCCAGGGCCGGCACCCCCGCAGCCATCAGCCCCAGCACCACCATCACCGCACCGACACGCCTCACGATCGACACCTGCATTACGACGACGCCCGGGCAGCGCCGGTTCGGGCCGATTATGCGACAATGCTGAGTCGCTGACGCTCGACTCTGCATGCCTGACGAACGAGGGATCGTCGACCTCGCCGCCTCGGTGGCCGATGGCGAGGCAATCGACTGGGCCGCCCTCGAGGCCGAACTGGGCTCCGATTCGGAGCGTTCCGTCTTCCGCCAGTTGCGCGTGCTCGCCGAACTGGCCGAGGTGCATCGCAGCGTCAGGGACGAGCCAGACCCACCCGAGCCCTGGCGGACCTCCAGCAGCGGGTCGGCCGCCGCCGCCTTCCCGTCGCTGGCCGCCACGCTGGCCTGTGCCGATCCCCCGCCAGAGGCAGACGGGCCGAGCCTCGGCCACTGGGGCCCCTACGAGCTGACCCGGTCGCTCGGCGTCGGCACCCTGGGCGAGGTCGTGCTCGCCCACGATCACCTCCAGCGCAACGTCGTCATCCGCTTCCTGGCCCCGGACGCGCCAGAGGCGCACGCCGATGCGCTGCTGCGCACCGGACAGCTGCTGGCCAGCATGCGGCATGCCAACGTCGTGCAGGTGTATGGCACCGAACACCACGACGGCCGGGTGGGCCTGGTCATGGAGTGCATCGACGGCCGCGACCTCGGGCAGGTGGTGGCCACGCAGGGCACCCTGAGCGCCCGGGAAGCGGCTCTCATCGGCTGGGAGCTGTGTCGCGCCGTGGCCGCGCTGCACCGCGAGGGGCTGGTGCACGGCCTGCTGGCGCCGGCCAACATCGTGCGGGAAGCGGGCGGGCGCCTCGTGCTGCTCGACGTGTGGCCGCAAGGCCTGCCGGTGGACCTGCTCGGCCTCGACCGGCACACC
>JAEZDP010000063.1 GCA_023418055.1 Acidobacteriota bacterium | reverse complement strand
CTCGAGATGAACGAGGCACGTGTCCACTTCGGCCGGCGTCGGCTTGTTGTCGGGCGGGGCGCACCGCACCGACGCCGCGATGTACGCGTCGCGCAGCGTCAGGTCGTCGTCGGCATGGTGCGAGGTGGTCTGGTTGGCGAACCCTGCCGCGTGCATGGCGCGGAAGAGGAAGTCGCCCGACCCGTTCACGCCGTCGCCCGTGAACACCCGGCCCGTGCGGTTGGCACCGTGGGCGGCCGGGGCCAGCCCCAGGACGAGCAACCGCGCACGCGCATCGCCATAGCCCGGCACGGGGCGACCCCAGTAGGTCTGGTCACGGAAGGCCGCCCGTCGCGTCTCGGCAACGGCCTCGCAGTAGCGGCGCAGGCGCGGGCACCGCTCGCACGCGACGATCTGGCGGTGCACCAGCGCGAGCGCGCGCGGCACCGGCGGCTGTGCGGGATAGTTCATGTGCGTATCCGGCTGCGGCGCACGGGGCCGCCCGGCCCCTCCGCGAGGGACCGCCGTGGAGCCTCCGGCGGAGTCCCCGGTGCGCTCAGCGCACGGCCTGGGCTGCCAGGGTGTCGGCCTGCTCGTGTGCGTGGTAGGAACTGCGCACGAGCGGACCCGACTCGACGTGCCCGAACCCGAGGGCGAGCGCAATCTGCTTCAGCTCGGCAAACTCGTCGGGATGGTAATACCGCACCATCTCCAGGTGGCTGTCGGTCGGGCGCAGATACTGGCCCATCGTGAGGATGTCCACGCCGACGCCGCGCAGGTCGCGCAGCACCTCCACGACCTCGTCCTTCGTCTCGCCCAGGCCCATCATGATGCCGGTCTTGGTGGGGATGTGCGGGGCGTAGGCTTTCGACCGCCGCAGCAGTTCGAGCGTCCGCGGGTAGCGTCCCCCCGAACGGGCCTTGCGGTAGAGGCGCGGCACGGTTTCAGTGTTGTGGTTCAGCACGTCGGGACCGGCGTCGAGGACCACCTGCAGCGCCGCCTCGTCGCCCTGGAAGTCTGGAATCAGCACCTCGATGCGGCAGTCGGGGCGTCGCTGGCGGGTCTCGCGGATCGTGGCCGCGAAGATCGACGCGCCGCCATCCGGCAGGTCATCACGGTCCACCGACGTGATGACGACGTATTGCAGGCCGAGGACGTCCACGGCATTGCCGACACGAGCCGGCTCGTCGAGGTCGAGTGTCGCCGGGCGTCCGTGCGCCACGGCGCAGTAGCCGCAGGCCCTGGTGCAGACGTCGCCCAGAATCATGAACGTGGCCGTGCCGTGGTGCCAGCACTCGCCGATGTTGGGGCAGCGGGCCTCTTCGCACACCGTGTGCAGCTGGAGCCCCCGCATCAACTGCTTCAGCCGCAGGTAGTTGTCGGACCCTGGCGCCTTGACCTTCAGCCAGGACGGCTTGGGCTCACGCGGGCGAATCAGGTGAAGGGGCGAGACCGTGCTCATGGGAGGGCTGACCGTCTGGGCAGGGCCGGAATCACGGCCCGATCCTTCGAGATCGTATCACGGGGTGGGGGGCAGGATGCCGATGAGGCGGTTGACCTGCGCGACCAGTTCCTGCGGCCGCCACGGCTTGGGCACGAACCCTGCGCGCGGCTGTGACACGAGGTCGGCAGCCTCGTCCTCCGAGAAGCCACTCGTCAGCAGGATGGGCACGCCGGGCCGCCCGGCCCGCAGTTCGTGGAAGACGCGCCGCCCGCTCATGCCGGGCAGCGTCAGGTCGAGCAGCACCAGCGACACGTGTTGCGGCGCCCGCCGGAAGATCTCGAGGGCCTGCTCGCCGTCACCGGCCGTTTCGACGGCAAAGCCCGCCATCTCGAGCGCGGCGCGTGCCACGTCGCGCACCGTCCGCTCATCGTCGACGACGAGCACCGTCGCACCGTTGGCGGATGCGGCGGCACGCTGCGGCAGTGGCACGGCATCGGCTTCCACCGGGGGACGTGCGGCGCGCTGAGCACTGGCTGGCAGCAGCAGCGAGAACGTCGTCCCGACGCCCGGCGTGCTCTCCACGTGGATCCGCCCGCGGTGGCTGCGGACGATGCCCTGCACCGCGGCGAGACCGAGGCCTCGCCCGGTGAACTTCGTCGAGAAGAACGGCTCGAAGATGCGGGCCAGAGTCGCCGCGTCCATCCCGGCGCCATCGTCCTGCACACGCAGCCACACGTATTGGCCCTCGGCCAGGGGCCCATCGCCGTCACCCCACGACGCGTCGGCCATCGCGGCGTCCACGACCTGTGTGCCGGCAGACACGCGGACGCGTCCCGGCCGGTCGCCGATCGCATCGGACGCGTTGGTCAGCAGGTTCATCACCACCTGCCGCAGCTGGGACGGGTCGCCGTCAACCACCGGCAGGTCGGGCGGAAAAGCCAGGTCGAGCGTCACCTGGCGGCCGAGCAGCGTCGTCAGCAGGCGGGCCGTGTCGCGGACGATCTCCGCCAGATCGACCGGCATCTGCACGAAGCGCCCGCGCCCCGAATACGCAAGCATCTGCGAGGTCAACTCACTGGCCTGCAGGGCGGCCTGCTCTATGCGCTGCAGGTGGGTGCGCGCGCGCGAGCCCTGGGGCACCTCGAGCATCGCGAGACCGGCCTCGCCGAGGACGCCCACCAGCAGATTGTTGAAGTCGTGGGCGATCCCGCCGGCCAACACGCCGAGACTTTCGAGCCGCTGGGCCTGCTGCACCCGTTCGTCGAGCGCCCGCCGCTCCCGGTCGGCGCGTTCACGCTCGAGCATCTCGTGGCGCAGCGCCGCCGTGCGGCTGTCCACCAGCTGCTGCAGCGTGCGCTCGCGGTGCTGCAGCCGGCGGACCCGGAAGATGTAGGCCGCCGACAACAGGCCCCCGGCCAGCACGATCATGGAGGCCATGAACCAGCGCGTCTCGTAGTAGCGCGGCTGGATGTCGAAGGTGACCGCCGCGACTTCGCCAAACGGCGCACCGCGTGACGCCTGGGCCCGCACCTCGAAGCGATAGCGGCCGGGCGGGAGGTTGGTGAACGACACCGTCCGCGTGTCATCGGGCGGCGACCAGCCCTCGTCGTAACCGAGCAGCCGATGCTGGTAGCGCACGCGCGAGGCCCCGAGCAGTTGCGGCGTGCTGTACTCGAAGCGCACGTTGCGCTGGTCCAACGACACGCCAGCCGCCGACCAGCGGACGGGCACGTTGTCCACCTCGAGGCTGTCGATGGCCGCGGCAGGACTCACCCGTCCGTTGCCCACGGCCGCCGGATCGACGATGGCGACGCCGTGCGTCGTGGCAAACCAGATGCGCCCATCGGTCGTGAGCCAACTCTGGGGCTGATTGCCGTCGGTGCCGTCGATGCCGCTGATGCCCTGAGCGCTGCCGAGGAAGGCACCGGGCAGCACCGCCCCGTCGCCGTCTGCCGCCTTGTTGGCATCGGCCAGCCCGATGACGCTGATGCCCTGGTTCATCATCAGCCACAGCCGGTGCTGCCCGTCCTCCATGATGTCGAAGACGACGTTGTCTTCGAGGCCATGGGCCTCGGAGATGT
>JAEZDP010000057.1 GCA_023418055.1 Acidobacteriota bacterium | reverse complement strand
CGCGACGAGCCGGGCCACTTCGGCGACGTCTTGTTCACGGGGGGTTGGCGTGGGTGTCATGACGGCCCCGTATTGTACCCGTATCCGCGGCCGTCAGAGGGCACGTCACGGCGCAGGTCTGACCCTGAAAGATCACGGCGCAGGTCTGACCCCGGATCAGCATACGGTAGGTCTGACCCCACATTCTCTTTACCGCAAAGTAGAAGATTAGACAAACTGACGCGCGACTCTTGCAGAATCTGCTCGTCGCACGCATAATCCCTCCGTCACCGACCAGCTCCGCTGGCCGCCACTCGACAACTTCCCCGAGGACTGCACTTCTATGAGTTCCGCTGCGTCGCGTGAAGCGATTCGTGCCATCAGGGACTGGGCCGTGACCGAGGCCCGCCAGACCCGCCCCACCGCCAAGGTCGCCGAGTCGTTCGGCCGTCTCGTCTTCAGCGACGAGGTGCAGCGCGTCAAGCTGCCGCGCAACGTCTACAAGGCCCTGCGCCGCACCATCACGGCCGGCGAGCCGCTCGACCCGTCGGTGGCCGATGCCGTCGCCGTCGCCGTCAAGGACTGGGCCATCGAGCACGGCGCCACCCACTACACCCACTGGTTCCAGCCCCTCACCGGCATCACCGCCGAGAAGCACGACGCCTTCCTCTCCCCCACGACCGAGGGCAAGGCCGTCACCGAGTTCAGCGGCAAGGAACTCATCAAGGGCGAGCCCGATGCCTCGTCGTTCCCCTCGGGCGGCATGCGCTCCACCTTCGAGGCCCGCGGCTACACGGCCTGGGACCCCACCAGCCCGCCCTGGCTCTACCAGTCGGCCTCCGGCACCACCCTCGTCATCCCGAGCGCGTTCATCAGCTGGACCGGCGAGTCGCTCGACAAGAAGACGCCGCTGCTCCGCTCCATCGAGGCGCTCTCGAAGCAGGCCGTCCGCATCCTGCGCCTCTTCGGCTCCTCGGCCACCCGCGTGATGACCACCTGCGGGCCCGAGCAGGAGTACTTCCTCATCGACCGGTACTTCTACCTGTCGCGTCCCGACCTCGTCGGCGCGGGCCGCACGCTCTTCGGCGCCCGCCCGCCCAAGGGCCAGGAGATGGAGGACCAGTACTTCGGCTCGATCCCCGAGCGCGTGCTCGCCTGCATGCGTGAGGTCGAGGACGAGCTCTATGCCGTCGGCGTGCCCATCAAGACGCGGCACAACGAGGTGGCGCCGAGCCAGTACGAGATCGCGCCCATCTTCGAACAGGCCAACGTCGCCACCGACCACCAGATGATGACGATGGAGACGCTCAAGCGTGTCGCGCCGCGCCACGGCCTCGCGTGCCTGCTGCACGAGAAGCCGTTTGCCGGCGTGAACGGCTCGGGCAAACACGTCAACTGGAGCATGAGCGACGACCAGGGCAACAACCTGCTCAACCCTGGCGACACGCCGCACGACAACGTGCAGTTCCTGGTCTTCTGCTCGGCCGTCCTGCGCGCCGTCAACCGCTGGCAGGGCCTGCTGCGCATGAGCGTGGCCAGCGCCGGCAACGACCACCGCCTCGGCGCCAACGAGGCCCCGCCGGCCATCATCTCGGTGTTCCTCGGCCACCAGCTCACCGAGATCTTCGAGCAGATCGAGAAGGGCGCGGCCCGCAACAGCGCCCACGGCGGCCTGCTCGAGACCGGCGTCGATTCGCTGCCCAAGCTGCCGCGTGATGCCGGCGACCGCAATCGCACCAGCCCGTTCGCCTTCACCGGCAACAAGTTCGAGTTCCGCGCCGTGTCGTCCAACCAGAGCGTCGCGTTCCCGAACATCGTGCTCAACGTGGCCGTCGCCGAGTCGCTCGACTACATCGCTACCGAACTCGAGAAGGCCACCGGCAAGGGCGCGGACCTCGAAGAGGCCATTGGCAAGCTCCTGGTCAAGCTGATCAAGGAGAACAAGCGCATCATCTTCAACGGCAACGGCTACTCGGACGAGTGGCAGAAGGAAGCCGCCAAGCGTGGGCTGCTCAACCTGCGCAACACGGTGGACGCGCTGCCGGCGCTCGTCACCAAAGAGGCCGCGGCCCTTTTCGAGACCTACAAGGTCCTCAACGCCCGTGAGTTGCACGCCCGCTTCGAGGTGAACGTCGAAGCCTACGTCAAGACCATCAACATCGAGGCGCAGACGATGGTGCTCATCGCCAACCGGTACATCCTGCCGGCGGCCCTGCGCTATCTGACCGAGGTCGCCGGTGCCGTGGCCAATGCCAAGGCGGCAGGCGTGCCGAGCAAGGAGGGCAAGAAGCTGCTCACGCAGGTCAATGGCCTGGTGGACGCCTTCAAGACCCGCACCGACGCGCTGGCCAGGGCCCTGGCCCACGAGAACGGCGGTCCGGTCGAGAAGCACGCCCGTTACATGCGCGACAAGGTCGTGCCGGCGATGGGTGCGGTGCGCGACACCGGAGACGCCCTCGAGATGGTGGTGCCCGCCGACATGTGGCCGCTGCCCACCTACCGCGAGATGCTGTTCATCAAGTAGGAGGACGGGCCACCGTCCACGGTCTACGGTCTGCGGTTCACAGGCTGCGGTCCGGAGAATACAGGGCTTCGGGGATGCATTCCCCGAAGCCCCTTTTCTTTTTCTTCTCCCTCCTCCCTCCGCGGTATCCTTCCTGCTGTTCATGGCGACGTACTCAGCAAAAGACATCACCGTTCTCGAAGGCCTCGAGCCCGTCCGCAAGCGCCCGGGCATGTACATCGGCGGCGTCGGCACCGCCGGCCTCCACCATCTGGTCTGGGAGATTCTCGACAACGCCATCGATGAGGCCATGAACGGGCACGCCAGCCAGATCGGCGTCACACTGCACGCCGACGGCGCGTCGATCACGGTCACCGACGACGGGCGCGGCATCCCCGTGGACAAACATCCGAAGACCGGGCAGTCGGCCCTGGAAGTCATCTTCACGGTGCTCCACGCCGGCGGGAAGTTCGAGCAGGGCAACTACAAGACGGCCGGTGGCCTCCATGGCGTCGGCGCCCGCGTCGTCAACGCGCTGTCGAAGGAACTGGTGGCCAGCGTGAAGCGCGACGGCTTCCACTGGGAGCAGACCTTCGCGCAGGGCGTCCCGCAGGGGCCACCGAAGAAACTCGGCCCCGCGCGCGGCACCGGGACCTCGGTCTGGTTCCGTCCCGATGCCACGATCTTCCCGCGCATCGAGTTCGACGCCGACGTCATCGCGGCACGCCTCGAGGTGGCCAGCTACCTCCATCGGGGCCTCAAGATCGTCTTCGATGACCAGGTGGCCGGGCGAAAGGTCACCTACGCCCACGCGCAAGGGCTGGCCGACTATCTGACGCGGATCACCACGGATCGGGGCGCCAGGCCCGTGCACGACGCACCGTTCGTGCTGTCGAAAGACAACGGCCTGCGTATCGACCTGGTGCTGCAGTGGACCGAGTCCACCGACGAACACCTGCGCAGCTACGTCAACGGCATCCCCACCGGCTCAGGCGGCACGCACGAGAACGGCCTCCGCGCGGGACTCGGCAAGGCGGTCCGCAACTTCATCGAGACGCACAACCTGTCGCCGCGCGGCGTCACCCTCACGGCCGAGGACATCCGCGAAGGGCTCATCGGCGTGCTGAGCATCTTCATCGCCGAACCCCAGTTCCAGGGGCAGACGAAGGACCGGCTGAACAACCAGGAGATCACCTCGGCCGTCGACGGCATCGTACGCCCGGCGCTCGAGCACTGGCTGAATCACAACATCAGCGTCGCCGAAGCCATCGTCGGCCGCATCATCCTGGCGGCGCGGGCGCGCGAGGCGAGCCGGGCCGCGCAGCAGGAAGTGACGCGCAAGTCGGCCACGCAGCATCGCCTGACCCTGCCGGGCAAGCTGGCCGACTGCACGACGACCAACCGCGCCCAGAGCGAGTTGTTCGTCGTCGAGGGCGACTCGGCGGGCGGGTCGGCCAAGCAGGGTCGCGACCGCACGCGTCAGGCGATTCTTCCGCTTCGCGGCAAGGTACTCAACACCGAGAGCGCAAGCACGGCCAAGGTGCTCGAGAACAAGGAGCTGGCCGACCTCGTGACGGCGATCGGCTGCGGGGTCGGCAAGCAGTTCGACATCTCGCGCCTGCGGTACGGCAAGGTCATCCTGCTGGCCGACGCCGACTCGGATGGCCATCACATCTCGACGCTGCTGCTCACCTTCGTCTACCGCCACATGCCGCAGCTGATTGCCGGTGGCCGCGTGTTCCTCGCCCAGCCGCCGCTCTACCGCATCGACATCGGCAAGGAAACCTTCTGGGCGCAGGACGATGCGCAGCGGGACGCCATCGTGGCGACGCACAAGGGGCGGTCGTCGCCGGAGATCACACGCTTCAAGGGCCTCGGTGAGATGATGCCCCGCGTGTTGTGGGACACGACGCTCAACCCGAAGACGCGCCGCCTGCTGCGCGTGGAGGTGTCGGATCACATCGAGACCGACCGCGTCATCAACGAGCTGATGGGCAAGGACGCCTCGGCGCGCTTCCGCTTCATCATGGACCGGGCTGAGGACGCGCAGGAACTCGACGTGTGACCCTCCTGCATGCCTCATGCTTCATGCGTCATGTCAGATGCTCGATGCCTGGTTGCCTCACGTGCTTGATGGCGCTGGGCGTTGGATGAAGCATGAGTCATGACGCATGAGGCATGATCTCCTCGCCTACCTCGGCGCGTACACCTGCCGCGCCCGGACGTCCACCCCTTTGCGATCGACCTCCACGGTGATGCGCCGCGTGGCGGGATGCGTCTTGCCGGGCGGCGGGTCGGGCTGCACGTATGCGAGCCGGTAGTACTGGCGGCTGTCGCGCAGCATCTGGGGAATGTTCCTGCCGAGGTCGTTGGTGTCCAC
>JAEZDP010000041.1 GCA_023418055.1 Acidobacteriota bacterium | reverse complement strand
GATCCGCGATCCCCGATCCGCGATCCCCGATCCCCTACATCCAATACAACATCACATACACGACGACCCCGGTCACCGACACGTACATCCAGAGCGGCCATGTCCACCGCGCGATGCGGCGGTGCCTGTCGAACCGGCCGCGCAGTGCTCGTGACACGGTGACGAGCACCATTGGCACGATGGCGGTGGCGAGGATGACGTGGGTGATGAGGACGGCGAAGTACACCACCCGTATCGGCCCCTGGCCCGTGAAGGGGCGCGAGCCGACGTGGTAGTGGTAGACGAGGTAGCTGGCGAGGAACGCGGCCGAGAAGGCCAGTGCCGCCACCATCGCGTTGCGGTGGGCGTTGCGGTGTCCGCGCCGGATGAGCACGTAGCCGACGAGCAGGCACGTGGCTGCCAGCGCGTTGAGCGTGGCGTTGAGGGCGGGCAGATCGTAGACGGTCATGGCGAGAGACGCTCCGCCTGGCGAGGGCGGCCGCCTCTCACGGGACGCGCGTCGCCATCATCAGGATCCAGATGAGCGGCAGGTAGACGAGCGATCCGAGGAACAGGTCTCGAGCGGCGGGCCGGGTGAGGGTACGGGCAAAGGCGAAGGCGAGCCAGAGGAAGCCGAGGCTCAGCACGAGCGCCACGCCGAAGTAGATGCCGCCGGCGAGGCCCGTGAGCGCGGGCGCGAGGCTCACAGGCAGCAGGGCGGCGGCGTAGGCGAGCGTCTGCCGTGCGGTGCTGCGGCCGTCGGGCTCCGACACCGGAAGGATGGGGAAACCGGCGCGGCCGTATTCGTCGCGGTACATCCACGCCAGCGCGAGGAAGTGCGGCATCTGCCACAGGAAGACGATGGCAAAGAGCAGCCAGGCTTCGCGGGAGACCGTGTTGGTGGCGGCGGCCCAGCCGATGACCGGCGGTAGCGCGCCCGGTACGGCGCCGATGACCGTCGAGAACGACGACAGCCGCTTCAGCGGCGTGTACAGCAGCACGTAGGTGACCAGCGTGGAGAAGGCCACGAGCGCCGAGAGCGGGTTGACGATGAACGCCAGTTGGGCGAGGCCCACCGCGCACAGCACCATCCCGAACCAGAAGGCCTGCGCCGGCTTGAGCCGTCCGTCGGGCAGGGGACGCGTGCGGGTGCGCGTCATCAGCGCATCGACGTCACGTTCGTAGAGCTGGTTCAAGACCGCCGAGCCGCCTGCCACGAGCGCCGTGCCCACCACCGTGTGCAGCAGCATCCCGACGTCCACGTGGCCGCCAAGCCCCAGCCAGTAGCCGCCGGCCGTCGTGAACACCACGAGCAGGTTCAGCCTGGGTTTGGTCAGCTGAAGGTAGTCGGCAAGGCGACTGGAGGCGATCGGAACGACAGCGGTCTGGGGCAGCACAGCCGGGATGATTATAGGTCACAGGCCACCGGCGTATGGCGTATGGCGTATGGCGTATGGCGTACGGCGATTCTCACCTCGCCGGCGGAATGTCGGCGCCGGCGGCGCGCAGCTTCCGCAGGATGCGGTCCTCCACCCACTGGGCGCTCCACCAGTCCACCGGGGTCACGGGTTCGCCGTTGAGCAGCATGGTGAAGTGCAGGTGGTCACCGCCGGCCAGGCCCGTGACGCCGCTGCGGCCGAGCACGGCGTCCTTCTCGACCGTCTGCCCCTGGGCCACGTCGATGCCGCTCATGTGGGCATACAGCGACTGCACGCCGAGCCCGTGGTCGAGGATGACGCAGTTCCCGTAGATGCCCAGGTAGCCGGCAAACACCACCACGCCGCGGTTGGCCGCCTCGATGGGTGCCTGGCTGAGCGAAGCCAGGTCGAAGCCCAGGTGGGTCTGCTTGTCGATCTCTCTGCCCTCGTACGTGTAGGTGCGTGCGTCGGCAAATCCGGCTTCCACGGCCGAGTTGGTCATCTGGCGGAACGGCCCGGACCACTGCATCGTGGGCGACGTGCGCGTGGTGCCGATCTCCCGGATGGTCGTGGCGTTGCGTTCGCGCAGCGTCCGGTTGATGGCCAGGTACGCCTCGACGAGGTTGGAGGGGTCGGACACCTCGAGGTCGGGCGTCTGCTCGAGAATCGGCGGCACGACGCGCTGAAGGAAGCGGTCGTCCACCGCAATGGTGCTGGTGCGGAACTGCTTGCGGTTCACCCGGGTCTCGAAGGTCGCCGTGCTCTCGTTGCCCGCGGCATCACGCGCAAACAGCCGAATCGGCGCCTCCGCAGGCTGATCGTGCAGCAGCGCGAAGAACGCGACGCGCAACCCCGCATCCGCATTCGGAATGCCCGCGCCACTGGCGGCGAACCCCGGATACTCACGCTCGCCGACCCGCACGCCAGACACGGCGTCGGCCGGGCTCACGCGATACACGACCAGCTCGCTGCCGCCCTGGTTGATGAAGTGGAACTGCGACAGCGGCGCCAGCACCGGGGGCGTGAGCCGCACGTCGAGGTCCTGGCGCACCTCGCTCGCGACGGTCCGCAGGCCGAACAGCACGGGCCGGCTGGCCCGGACGACGAGCGTGGCCGGACCCTGGGTCAACGTCGGCACGGTCTTACGTCCGAGTTCGCCGGTCACCCGCACCGCGTCCGCCTCCTGCGCGACGGTCAGCGCCTCGCCTCCGGCCAATCCGCCCAGGACCGCCGACTGCCCGCCCTGCTCGAGCACCACGTCGAGCGACGTCAGGTCGCCTCCGGGCGCGTACACCACCAACTGCAGGGCACTCCGCTGGCCGATGAGGCCCGTTGGCGATTCGACGGTGATGGCGGGGCCGGCCGCACGCCCGGCAAAGAACCACGCGAGTGCCGCGACGACGAGCAGGACGAACAGAATGACGACGACCTTGCGCACGCCGCGATGATACCGTGCCGCGCGAGGGCGCTCCGGAGTTGACAGTGCGCGCAGGCGCGCCCCATAATCGGGGTTCGTCTGACCTGAGTGGCGGTATCGTCTAGGGGTTAGGACACGTGGTTCTCAGCCACGGGACCGGGGTTCGAATCCCCGTACCGCTACCACTCCTCGTCCGGTCGTCGGGAGGACGTCCCTCGTAGGGGAACAGTCAGCCCGGACAGTCAGCCCCGCCCTGCGGGGCTGTTGTGTTTCATGCGGCGACGTCTGCTCACCGGAGTGCTCATCGGCCTGGCGTCCGGCCTGGCCGCCGTGCTTCTCGGCGCCGTTCCCTTCCTCCAGACCATCGACGCCAAGCTGCACGACCTCTGGGCCAGGCGTGCCGTGGATCCCTCCGCCGCCCACCCCGACATCGTCATCGTCGAGATCGACGAGACGAGCCTGCGACGGCTCGAGCCGATTGTGGGGCGATGGCCCTGGCCGCGGCTCGTGCACGCGACGGTGGTCGACTACCTGGCGAGGGCCCCTGCGGCAGTGGTGGCCTATGACGTGTCGTTTCTCGACCATGACAGGCGGCTCGGGTTCGACGTCGGCGGCGAGGTCTGGTCTGGCCAGGAGTCGGATGCGGCGTTTGTCGAGTCGACCGCGCGCGCCGGCAACGTGGTGCATCTGGTGGATGCGGTGTACGAGGGGCAGGTGGGTGCGGACGCCGGTGCCGGTGCTCGCCCGCTTACCGCGTTGCCGCAGGGCCTCTACCCGCTCGACGACACGTTCGAGCGGCGCCCGGTGGTGTCGGCGCCGTTTGGCGGCCTCGGGCTGGCAGCGCGCGCGCTGGGGCACAACATGATGGTGCTCGACGCCGACGGGCCCGTGCGGCGCTTCGTGCCCTTCGTGCGCGGTGAGGTGTTCGTGCCGTCGTTGGCCGTTGCCGCCGTGCAGCAAGCGCGGGGTATCCCCTCGTCCGAGGTGCGCCACGAAGACGGCCGCCTCCGTCTTGGCGCCCTGCATCTGCCTGTCGCGCGCGAGTCTGTTGCGCAGTTCGCGGACGCCGGCGAGCCCACACGGTGGTCGCAGCGCAGCCTGATCCGGTTCCGCGGTCCGGCGGTTGGACCGGACGGCAGCACCCCCACCTATCCCACCTACTCGTTCTACGACCTCTTCTACGCGGAGCAGCAGATCGGCGAGGGCGTCACGCCGGATGTCGATCCCGCGCGCTTCGCCGGCAAGATCGTCTTCGTCGGGGCGACCGCCGTGGGGCTGAGCGACGTGTATGCCGTGCCGCTCGGCGCGACGGGACGGATGGCGGGACCGCAGATTCACGCCAACATCGCCGACATGATCCTGAGCCAGCGATTCACGGAACGCGCCAGCACGCTGGTGTGCGTTCTCGTGGCGCTCGTCGTTTCCGTCGTGGGGGGCATGGCCGCCCTGTCGCGGCGAGCGGCCGTCGGCCTCGTGCTGGCGGTGGTGGTGATGGGCGCGTCGCTCGTGGCCGCGTACGCCGCGTTCGCCAATGGGCTCTGGGTGCCGATGGTGCCTGCGCTGCTGGGGCTGCTGATGGCCACGCCGGCCGGGATGGCCTACCAGTACTTCGTCGAGGGCCGCGAGAAGCGCCAGGTCAAGGTGCTCTTTTCGCGTTACCTGTCGAAGGACGTGTACGAGCAGGTGCTGGCCAACCCTGCCAGGGCAGAGCTCGGCGGACAGCGGCGCCAGATGACGGTGTTGTTCTCCGACGTCCGGGGGTTCACGGCGCTGTCGGAGCGCGGCGATCCCGAAGCGCTCGTCGCGCAGCTCAACGAGTACTTCTCGACGATGGTCGACGTCGTGTTCGCGCATGGCGGCACGCTCGACAAGTTCGTCGGGGACATGGTGATGGCGCTGTTCGGCGCGCCGCTCGACGACCCGGACCATGCAGACCACGCCGTGGCGGCAGCAGTGGACATGGTGCGGCAACTCGAGCAGCTGAACCGGCGATGGGCCTCAGAAGGGCGTGCGACGCTCGGCATCGGCATCGGCATCAACTCGGGCGAGATGATTGCGGGCAACATCGGGTCGCGGCAGGTACGCAGCTACACGGTGATTGGCGACGCGGTGAATCTCGGCTCGCGCCTCGAAGGGCTGAACAAGGACTTCGGCACCCGCATCATCATCAGCGCGGCCACCCTCGCGCAGTTGCGGAAGTCTCATCCGACCCGGCCGCTCGGCAGCGTCGTGGTCAAGGGCAAGAGCGTGCCGGTCGATATCCACGAAGTGGTGGTCGAGCCGGCCGTCACTCAACAGGCAGGTGAATGAAGGTCATGCGAAGACTGATGCTCGTGGTGATGTGCCTGGCGATGTCGTCACAGGCGTACGCGCAGTTCGGCGGACTGGTGAGCCAGGGCGCGAAGCGCGCGAAACAGGTCAACGACTTCCGCTGGACCGACGAGGAGAAGGCCAACCTCGGCGCGGCCGTGAGCGAGAAGGTGCGGCAGCGCTACGGCGTGGTTCAGAACCAGGCGGTCCATCGGTACGTCACGCTCGTCGGCCTGTCGCTCACGGAACGCAGCAGCAAGCCTGATCTGCCATGGACGTTCATCGTGCTCGACACCGACGCGGTCAATGCCTTCGCGGCGCCGCACGGCTACGTCCACGTGACAAAGGGCGCGCTGGCGCTGGCCCGCAACGAGGCCGAACTGGCCGGCATCCTGGCGCACGAGATCGTGCACGTGGCTGAAGAGCACACGGTGAAGGCGCTGCGCAACCAGACGCTCAAGAGCGCGGCTGCCGAAGAGGCGCTCAAGAACAACGGGCTGCTCGAGTTCCTGGCCGACGCGGCGTACAACAACATCCTCGACAACGCCTACAGCCGCGGCGACGAGAACGACTCGGACAACAAGGGCATCGTCATCGCCAACGCCGCCGGCTACGCGCCGCAGGGACTCGGCGCGTTCCTGACGAGCCTGACCGAGCGCAACAAGGCGTCCACCGAGAAGCGCGGGATGTTCGACTCACATCCCGGCATGCAGGCGCGCCTCGACCGTCTGACCGCCACCATCGGCAAGTCGAAGCTTACCGCTACGGCCATGGCGCAGCCACGCTACAGCAGGACGATCACGTACAAGCCGGTGCCGCTGGCGCAGGTGGCCACCGTGGAGGCCGGCACCCGCGGGCTGGCGGGCGGCGGCAAGCCGCAGCAGGGAGAGGCGACGAAGGCAGAGGAGCCGCCGAAGGAAGAGCCGAAGAAGCGGCGCGGCTTCGGCCTGGCCAACCTCACCAAGTCGGGTGGCAGCGAGAGCCGGTCGGCGCAGGTCGTGGGGTCGGGAGGCGCGCGGGGGCTGGATCCCGAGAAGGACGCCCGCGGCGGTGGGAACCCGGCGGTCGTCGCCGTGAAGGTGACGCCCGCCGAGCTCGAGGCCTTCCGGAAGGAGGGAGGCCTCGCCGGCTGACCGTTCAGCGGTAGCGGCCTTCGCGATACCCGAGGTCGTAGCCCTGGCGGAACGCCTGGCGATAGTGCTGCTTGTACACCTCGCGTGAACCGAAGCGGCTGTTGTACCCGCGATCACCGTCGCGGTAGTGCTTCTCGCCGACGGGGTCGTACCGCCTGTTGCGTCGTGCGGCGTCCGCGCCTTCACGGTAGCCCTCGTCGAAGCCGCGCTGCGCGGCGGGCGAGTTGCCGTAGCGGGCGCCGGGATAACCCTGGCCATTGTACGGTCCGCCCTGGCCGTAGTAGCCGCCTCCGCGCGGATAGCCGGGCTGTACGCGGCCCGGGCCAGGATAGGACGGATAGCTGTTGCCCCAGCCGCGGCTGTTCATCTGACGGTAGGCCTGGGTGTAGCCCTCGGCGAAACCGCGGCGGAACGCGTCGGCCTCGGGCGACCGTCCCGACCCCCACGACCCCCCACGCCTGTAGTCGTTGTGCCGGCGGTAGTCCCCGCCGCGGCGACTGCGCGCGTCGCGCTGGCCTTCGCGCATGCCGGCCTGATACCCCTGTGAGTACACCTGCTGGAAGCGATCGCGCGGAACGGCGCGCCGCTGCGCGAACTGCACCGTGGCGGCCGACGCCGTCTCGGCAAGCGCCGGCAGCGGGCTGAAGATGAGCGCGGTGGCGAGCGTGGTGGCGAGTGTGGTCTTCAGCATGGTGTCCTCTCCAATCGACAGACACCTACTGAGAGATCAAGCTCCGTGCCAGCCCCGATGTCCATGTTCGCGGACAGGCGACGCGCGATTGGTCACTCGGTCCAGACCAGCACCCGCGACTCTCCGTCGTCTCGGACGAGCAGCGGACCGGGGCCAGCGCGCTCGAGGTCTTCCACCGAAAGGCGGAGACGTCCGAGGTCGACGTCCTTGACGTTGATGTCCACGCCCTTGGGCGACAGGCGGAGCAGCCAGAAGGGCAGGGAGAGGCGGACGATCTTGCGCTCGTCGGCGGCCCAGACGAGCACCCAGAGAGCCTCGGGCCGCTGAGAGCCGGCCATCGCCTTCCTGCGCTCGAGGTTGCCGGCAGAGAGGCGGGGGCCGGTGGGCGTGTCCTCGATGAGCACGGGCACGTCGCCCAGGCGCGACATCACCGCAGACACCTCGGCGTCGAACGTGCTTTCCTGCTGGTTGTCGCGGACGTCCACCTGGCGTTTGACGAGCACGGCGCAGCTCGCGGCCAGGGCCGTGATGCCCACCACGCAGACAAGCAGCACGGTGGCTCCCGCGATGGCCCACTGGCGTCCGGTCATGCGACGCGCCTCACTCTACTTGCCGCGCAGGGTGCGCAGCAAGGCACGCGCCTCGGCAAGCGGTCCCTCGTCGCGTCCGCGCTCGAGCGCGGTGACGGCCTTCTCCACCTGCCAGCGTGCGTCGGTCGGGCGATTGCGCGCGGCGAGCAGTCGGCCGAAGGCCAGATGCGCGCGGCCGCGTACCCACTCGCGCGCGTCGCGGCTCTCGAGGGCGGCGAGCAGATCCCGCTCGGCCTCGTCGTCTCGCCCAAGGGCAAGGCGAGCGATACCGCGGTTGTAGTGCCACAGCGCCACTTCGCCGAACATCCGCGGCCGCGTGTCGCGCTGCAACATCTCGATCCCGCGCGTCAGCACGCGATCGGCCTCGCCGTGGTTGCCTGCACGGTGATGTGTGGCGCCAGCCTCCAGCCAGAGGATGCGGTTACGTGGATAGCGCCGCTGGAGCTCCGCGATGATCCCGAGCGCCGCGTCGTATCGCCGCTCACGATTGAGCAGCAGGATCAGGGCGAAGCGCGCCTCGGTCTGCACGTCGGTGCCTGCGCGCGCGGCCTCCTCGATGAGTGCGAGCCCCTTCTCCTTGTCGCCGTCCATCCCGGCGACGTAGGCCACGAGTCGTGTCGGCAGGTTCTGGCTGGCGACGATGTAGCGGTAGGTGCCGAGAATGAGCTTGGCGTCCGTCAGTGAAGGATCGAGTTCGATGGCGCGCTCAGCGGCCTTGTAGGCGCGGCGTGCAGTGGGAAAGGCTGCGGCCACGCGTCCCTCGATGGTCGCGGTGTAGGACGCCTGGAGGCCGAGCGTGGACGCGCGTGCGTAGTGCGCGTGCGCGTCACGTTCGTTGCTGGCGATGCGTCGGTCGGCGGCGGCAAGGGCACGCTCGATGTGCCCGGCGAAGGCGGAGGCAACCTCTGGCGACGGCGGGCTGACCGTGAGGTCCTTGCGGCTCAACTTGCCGAGATACTCGTCGGCGCTCACCGTGCCTCGGGTGAAGAGGATGTTGAGCCATGCAATCGAGGCCAGGCCGCGGTGGGGCGTCGGGTCGTCGGGAGTAAGTCGTGCGGCCTGCGAGAGGCTTGCAACCGCCGCATCATGGTCGAGGTCGTACGCCTGTGCGTAACCCTCCCGTATCAGTCGATCGGCAGGACCAGGCTGCTGCGCCTGGGGAACGGCATGCAGGTAAGGCATCGCCATCACCCACAGAAGGGTCATAAGTGGCGCGAGGATGCCCGCGCGCGCCTGGAGTAGACTGAGGCGTTGCACTAAGTACACACCCTCCCGGAGATAGACATGGCAAAGAAGCGCAAGAAGGCAACCGGTTCGAGACGACAAGCAGGCAACGCGGCGCCCGAGTTGGTCACGTGGGCGATGCACGG
>JAEZDP010000481.1 GCA_023418055.1 Acidobacteriota bacterium | reverse complement strand
GCACTGAAGACCGCGGCACTGCTCGGGCTGTTGAGCGCCCTGTTTCTCATGATCGGCCAGATGCTGGGGGGCGAACAGGGCCTCATCCTGGCGTTCCTGTTGGCGGTCGCCATGAATTTCGGGTCGTACTGGTTCTCGGACAAGATCGTCTTGCGCATGTACCGCGCCAAGGAGGTGGGCCCGGAACACCCGCTGCACCAGCTCACCGCCGACCTTGCTCGTCGCGCGCAGCTGCCGATGCCGCGGGTGTACGTGATTCCCGATGCGTCGCCCAACGCCTTTGCCACGGGACGCAACCCGCAACACGCCGCGGTGGCCGCCACGGAAGGCATCATGCGCGTGCTCGACCGGAACGAACTGGCCGGCGTGATGGCGCACGAGCTGGCACATGTACGGAACCGCGACATCCTCATCAGCTCGGTGGCCGCCACGATTGCCGCGGCCATCATGATGGTGGCGCGGATGGCGCAGTTCGCGGCGATCTTCGGCGGCGGCCGGAGCGACGACCGCGAGGGTGCCAACCCGATCGGCCTGCTGGTGGCGGTGTTTGTCGCTCCACTCGCGGCAATGCTGATTCAGGCGGCCATCTCGCGGTCGCGCGAGTTCGTGGCCGACAGGAGCGGCGCCGAGATCGCCGGATCGCCACACGGGCTGGCCAGCGCCCTCCGCAAGATCGAGGCCTACGGCAAGCAGATTCCCATGGACGCGAGCCCCGCCACCGCTCACATGTTCATCATGAAGCCGGTGAGCATGCGCGGCCTGTTCTCGATGTTCAGCACCCACCCCCCGACGGAGCAGCGCATTGCTGCGCTGCTCGGACGCGGCGCGGCGTAGGCCTCGAAGGGCGGCCCGTCGGCGCCCACATCACACCTCTTCGGCGATCCAGTCCGTCTGGCGCTTCACCGCGCCGGTCGGACTGGTCAACCCGTATCGCTCCCGCATCAGCCTGAGCACCCGACGCACCTGAGAGGCATAGGCCGGGTCTGCATGGGTGGACGGGTAGATGCGGGCGTACTTGTCGCGAAGCGCGGGCGCTTCGCGGTCGAGGAAATCGAAGAAGTGGCTACGCGTGCCGCCTTCGAGATACAGCACGTTGCCGCCGAGCAGCGGGATGCCGGCATCGGCGAGTGCACGCACGGTCGCCTCGATGCGCGAGGGCTGCGTCGAGAACCCTGGCACGAGCGGTGACATCAGGGCACCCGCCCGGACGCCGGCGTCGAGCAGGCGGCGCAGCGCACGCAGCCGCTGCCCGGGCGGCGCCGCCCCCGGCTCGAGCCGCGCACACGCCTCGTCGTCGACTGTCGGCAGGCTGACGTAGACCGTCACCGCGCCGCGCCTCGACATCTCCCCTAGCACGTCCACGTCGCGCACCACCATCGGCCCCTTTGTGACGAGGCCCACCGGCACGCCAGCCCCGGCCAGCACCTCGAGGCACGCGCGCGTCAGCCGGTACCGGCCCTCGACCGGCTGGTACGGATCGGTGGCCGTACCCAGTGCGACGAGCCCGCGACGCCACGACGGACGATCGACCTCGCGCGCCAGCATCGTCGCGATGTTGTGCTTGACGAGGATCACCCGCGAGAAGTCGTCGCCCGTGCCGAGTTCCAGCTGCGTCTGGTACCGCCGGGCGAAGCAGTAGGCGCACGCGTGCGTGCAGCCCCGGTACGGATTCAGCGTCCAGGTGAACGGCATGCCGCTGACGGCATTGAGCGCCGACCGGCACGTGACCTCCTGATAGCGCACCTCACCCGCGCGCATCTCGGCCGAGGGCAACGCCTGCACGCCACCGGCCCGCACGAGGGTCGCCACCTCGCGTGTCGTCGCCCGGCGCTCGAGAGGGAAGAGAGTGGCCTGGACCATGTTCGCCTAATCTTCGCCTCATTGTCGCTGGCCGTCGCGCCGCGCGTCAACCTGCAAATGCCGCCCTGAAACACCCGCGCTTCGGGTAGACTCTGGCGTCATGGCTCACTTCTTCCGGGTAGCGGCGTCGGTCGTGGCATGCGGGGTGCTGGCACTACCCGCATCGGCGGGGGCACAACAGGACAGCTCCACGCTGTCCGGAGTCTGGAATGTCACGGTGATGTCGCCTGAAGGGCAACATCCAGCCTCGCTCGTCGTCATGGAGCAGGACGGACGTCTGGCCGGACTGGTCAGCGGAGGTGCCGGACAGGCGCCGGTCAACGGCACCCGCACCGCCGACGCAGTGACGCTTCGGTTCTCCGTGGACTACCAGGGCGCTCCGCTGCCCATCACGCTCACCGCCCCCCCGAGCGGCGACGCCCTCTCCGGTATCGCGACGTTTGGTGACGATGCCCAGGGCAGCTGGAAGGCGACGCGCCTGACGCCAACGGGGCTGTCCGGCGCGTGGAACTTCTCGGCAGATCCCGGCGACGGACCGATTCCCGGATCCCTCACGCTCCTCGAGAACGACGGCACCCTCAGCGGACGTCTGGTGGTGCGCAGCCACGGCGTGGACGGCATCGTCTCGGGCCAGAACGGCGGCGGCACGCTGACCCTCAAGGTGGACGCCACCATCGACGGCTCGCCGACCACGATCTCCCTGCCTGGCAAGGTCGAGGGCGAGGCGCTCTCGGGCACCTTCAGCGTCGGCGACTTGTCCGGTCGCTGGACCGCCACACGACCGTAATCGCGCGTGGCCGTCCGCTCGTCTGCCGCCACTCCGCCGCGTCTCGCGTCGATCGTCGCGTTGCGCGGCTTCGACATGTTCTGGATTACGGGCGGCGACGCGCTGGCCGTGGCCCTCGGCAAGTGGCTGGGGTGGTCGTGGCTCGTCCACCAGATGGAGCACGTCGAGTGGGAGGGGTTCGTCTTCTACGACCTCATCTTCCCGCTCTTCATGTTCCTGGTTGGCGTCGTCCTTCCTTACTCCCTGAGCCGCTACGAGGGACGCCCAGGTGACGCGCACGTCCGCATCGTGAGGCGCGCCGCGCTCCTCATCTTCCTTGGATGGGTGAACTGGGGGTTCTTCGACTTCGACTTCGCCCAGATGCGCTGGCCGGGCGTGCTGCAGCGCATCGGCCTCGGCTATCTCTTCGCCGCCTTCGCCGTCCTGCACCTGCAGTTGCGCGGCCGCGTGG
>JAEZDP010000459.1 GCA_023418055.1 Acidobacteriota bacterium | reverse complement strand
CGCCTGCTCCGCGAGCAGTTACTGCTCGGTCTGTTCGAGAACCCTTACGTGGATGCCGAACGTGCCTCGTCGATCGTCGGACGGCCCGCCTTCCAGGAGAAGGCCGACCTCGCCCAGCGGAAATCCGTCGTGCTGCTGCAGAACGACGCCCGGACGTTGCCGCTGGCGCGAGGCGAGACCGGACGTCCCGTCCGCGTCTACACGATGGGGATGAGCCGCGCCGTCGTCGAGGCCGCCGGTTATGGGGTGACCACCGGCGATCACGCCGAGGGCACGCCCCGCCCGCCGGTACCACCCGACACCCGCTACGCCGTGCTGCGCGTGACGGTCACCAATCCCACGCGACCGCTCGACAGGCAACGGCATCCCCACGAGCCGCCACCCATCCCCAACGTCGAGCCCTCCACGTTCTTCGGCGGTGCACTGCCGGAGGAACTCGATGCGCTGGCCTTCAGCGACATGGCTGGCATGTCGTCATGGCAGGTGACGCCGTCACTCGCCGACATTCAGGCGGTGATGAAGGAGGTGGGTGCGGCCAACACGGTGCTGGCCGTGTACTTCAGGCAGCCGTACGTGCTCGACGAGGCGAGTGGGCTGAGGCAGGCAGGCGCGATCGTCGGCCTGTTCGGGGTAAGCGACGCTGCCCTGATGGACGTGCTGACGGGCAGGTTTCCGCCCACTGGCACCCTGCCCTTCGCGCTCGCGAAGAGCCGCGCCGCCATCGAGCGCCAGGCGCCAGACGCTCCGGGGTATGACCCGGCCGACACGCTCTTCCCGTTTGGCTTCGGGTTGCGCTACTGAGCCGCCGCGAGCCAGCTCACCGCTCGACGGTCACGCGGGGCACCGCAGTTCCACTCCACGTGAAGCGGTACCGCTTGGCGCGCCGCACGTTCATCACGAGCGCCGGCCGGAAACAGGCGACGCAGGTGCCGCCTGCGTGACGGACGCTCGGATAGACGATGCCGAGGGAGCCCTCTGCGAGCAGCCGCTCCGCGAGCCCGTGCGACGCGACATAACTTCGCGGGGCCAGGCACTTGCGGAAGCCTGGCGCGTGTCGCAAGTCATGGAACTCGGCACTGAAGTCCGCAAGGTAGTCGTCATAGGTCACCGAATCGTGGAAGCGGTCGATCTCGGCAAGCTGTACGGCCTTGTGAAAGCTCACCTCGGCCCGCGAGGTGGCTAGTTCGAACGCGGCGTACCATGCGCCCCTGTCGGGGCTACTGAAACGGGCGCCGAGCGGATGACCGTGGCAGAACGCGGCGTTGACCACCGCGGCGTTCGGCACGCCGGCCACCAGTTCGTCGATGCCGATGCCCGGCAGCAGCGCCGTGCCCGCGGCCAACCGGTCGTTGGTGACGCCGTCGAGTTCGAACAAGGCACGCAGGTGCTCATCGTCGTCGGCGATGGCCACGAGCACACTGTCGCCGTCGGGAAGAGACTTCGACGGGATGAGCCGGTGCGTGTCGAGTCGCCGAACGAGGGCGAGCGGCGGATGCCGCATCACGACGCCTAGCCTGCCCGGCGCGCGTCGAGCAGGCGTCGCACCGTCTGCATCGCGGGGATGCCGCCGCGCATCATGCAGGCCAGTGGGGTGCGCCCCGCGAATATGGGGTTGGCATTGGGTAGCCGCACCCACTCGTCGGCCAGCGCGTCGCCGTGGAGGATGTGCAGCGCCTTGAAGATGCCGATGAGGTAGGACACCCGCAACAGCCGGTCCTGGTCCAGCACGCGGTCGGGGTTGCGCTTCATCTCGTAGAACGGGCCGTTGCTGACGCCGCCGAGCAGCAGGCGGGCGTCCTCGTCGCGCACCTGCCATCGCCCCATGATGTTGAAGAATGCGCGCAGCGCCGCGCCCGACAGCCGCTCGCGCTCGCCCCGGTCTGACAGGTCGGGAGGCGGGTCGTACGCATGACGGCCTTCGGGGTGCCTCAGCGTGGACTGCATGATCAGTACTCCTGATCCGGAGTATACATGCTCTGCTCCGGCCTGCCTAGGAGGCGAGCCGCGACGCGGATGCGACCCGGTCGACCGTGGTAGTACCCTCGTACGGGCGATGCGGCCGGGCCTCCTCGGGGCCCGACGGATTGCCACTCCGAGGCACTGACGCGATGTGCAAGACGATCAAGCAAAAGGTGACATTCCGGGCCGCGCCGGCCGACGTGTACCAACATCTCGTGAGCGACACCGACGAGGTCGGGCAGCGCTTCACGATGGGTGCCGGCCAGGGCGTGGTGGTGGACCTCGCGCCGGCGACGCGGGTCGTGCGTGCGTGGCGCGAGAGCGACTACCCCGAAGGCGTGTTCTCGATGGCCGCGTTCACGCTGCGCCCCGTGGCCACGGGCACCGAACTGACCCTGACGCACCGGGGCGTGCCGAAAGACCTGATCCCGCGTACCGAAGAGCGGTGGCGCCGCGACTACTGGACGCCCATCAAGGAGAAGCTGCGGTGACGGCATCGCGCGGCAAGCCGACGTCGTCCAGCGGACGACGCACCTTCCTGCGCGCGGCGGGCACGGTGGCGGTCGCGGCTGCCGCGGGCGGCCGCACCACGCTCGCGCAGCGCCCTGGCACGCAGCCCGTGTCGTTCACCGGCGTCGCCAACCCTCTCGAAGGCGAGGTGGAGGTCATCGCGTCGGGGTACCTCTGGACCGAAGGGCCCGTCTGGGTGGGCGATGCGCAGGGTCACCTGCTGTTCTCGGACGTGCCCGGCAACGCCATCTACAGGTGGGACGGCACGCAGACGAC
>JAEZDP010000432.1 GCA_023418055.1 Acidobacteriota bacterium | reverse complement strand
GTTGTTGGCCTGGAGGAACTCCTGGTACTCGCGCTTGAGGTCCTGCTCAAGCACCACGCGGCGGACGTCGAGTCCTCCGTGCTCCTCGCGGAGCCGATCCTCCTCCTGACGGTACGTCGCGTACAGCTGCGAGTCGTGCTCCAACTCCCGCTCGCGGCTGACGCCGGCGTAGAAGGTCTGGGATGCGCCGGCATCGCGGTCCGGCGCGTGCGCGTTGAGCAGCTCGCGTCCTTCGCGCGTGAGCGTCAGCCCACGCTCGTCGTCGCCGAGGTCGACGGTGGCGACCAGCCCTTCGTCGCGCAGGTGCGCGACGGTGTCGCGGTCGGCGTCCAGGTCGTGCTCGGGCACGACTCTGAACGCGCCGACGGCCGCCAGCGTGCGGCTGTCCTCGCCGTTCAGTTCGTACATCCGGTCGCGGTCGACCACCAGTTCGCGCTCCTCGCCCCGAGGCAGGTCGAGGTCGCGCGCCAACCCGTCCCGCGGGTCCAGGTCGTCGCGGTCGCGGACGTCGTACACGCGGGCACGGTCCTCACGGGTGCCGTCACGATCACGCGCGTCATCTCGCCGATCGAACATGACTGTCCTCCAGCCTTGGCTCGGCCTCGCCGAGCTACGGCCAGGCGAGCCAGCAAAAGGTTGCGTTGGGGTGTTCGTGAAGGCGCCCGGGCGAATGCCGCGCGGGACGATTCAGGAAGGCGCTGACCGTGCGGGGCGGTGTGCCGCAGGGACGGTCAGGGCTCGGTCGCTGGAGAGGGCTCGCAGCCACTGGGGCTGGCGAGCGGATGTCGTCCCACTGCCGTGAGCGCATCGCGCATGGACCGCTGCAGCCGTTATACGCCTGACGCAGAACGCTGGCAATGGTCGACGGCTCCCAACTCAGCGTGTCGACGGCTTCTGCACGTTCGAGACGCGGGTCTTCACTTTCGCCACTCGCCGCAATCGTGCGGCGACCCGCCTGCGGCAGTGCCCAATCCGGCGAGTCGGTACGTGAAGGCGAGGGCCTGGCGCCAGCCAGGCGTCAGCGTCACAGTAAAGTCATCGATACGACTAGGAGCTCCGTTGGACGCAACTTGAGGGCCGACGAGGCGCCACTGAACCATTGCCGGACTTCCGAACGCCGCTTTGCGTTGAACGACGGATGCCGCCCACCCCGTGGGCGCTGCTGCGCCCAAGATCTCACCGCAGAATCCTAGAGTGAGTTCTTCTAAGCGGTCTCCCGCGGCGACAGGAATTACCGACAGGCGCACATCACGGCCAGCTCCGCGGTCTGAGCAACGTGCCTTGATCTCAAGCTCGTCACTCAACGCAAGCACTGCCTCGACGCTGCCGCACGTCTTGTCTGTGAGGAGTGGCGCCTGACCCTGCAGAGTGAAAAGCAGCGTCAGCAGAAGCTCTGGACTCATGCAGTTTCTCTGGCGGATCCCTTCAGGCGCTCTCTTTTGGCTTCGGCGCTTCTGGCGCCCGCATGTCGTATGCGCCAGGACTGTAGACCGTCACCTGAATCTGGATACCCATCGATGCGACTTCGCGCACCGTCGCGTTGCTGAGTTTAACTCCCTCGAAGGGACGTGTGGCACTGCCGGCTTGTACGCCGATGTCGAGTACACGCCGCCCGGCGGTTCGCCAGGATCTCAGAGCGGCGCCCCGAAGGGCCTTCAGCCTCGCGATGAACCGTCGACAGTCAGTCTCAGCAGTTCCGCGGGAGACTCCGTTCACGACCAAGAGTCGGGCCATCGGTCGGCCGCTGAGTGCGAGCGGGTGGTGCGCGTCCGGAAGCGCCTCGGCGAGCGGAGCGAGCGAGGTGCGAGACGAGACGACAAGATCGGTCGTGATGTAGAACGCTTGCGGTTCGGGCGCTTCGGCCCGCCGCTTCGTGGTCAATCGCGTCTTTGCCATTCGTTCGTGTCCGTCGAAGGAACCGATTCAGCGCGCCGCGTCAGGGTGCACCAGGGCCGTCGGCTGCAACCGGTGGTCAAGCTCCCGTATTCGATCGGCACTGTTTGGCATGATGCAAGAAACACTCGTGCACATTGAGCTTTGTGAACGACGGCTTCTTGAACTTCACTCGCGGCCAGACAGCCGCCCTGCACTCTTCGAAGAAGTCCTTAGCCTCCTGAGGCCAACCGGCGGCCATCGGCGTATCGAGTTCGTAGTACTTCTTAAGCGTGAACGCAATTAAGTCCGTCAGTTGGATCAGGGGATTGGCGTGGCTGGCCGCGCTGTACCCAATCTCCACGACCTTTTTGAGTTGCTTCCAACCTCTTGCGGATTGTCGAAAAGCAGTGTGCTGTCTCACAAACTCGACGGACGCATCTTCATGGTCGACGATCGCTAGCCCCGTGCTGGTGCTGCCGGTCGACGGGCCCCGCAAGAACTCCTCAAACATTGTCATCTGGAGTGCGAAGGAGAACTCCCACGGATGACGCCACTCGAACCCCCAGTCCTGAACCGGTGCGCTGAGGCCCGAAAGCCGTGCCTTGTACACCGGAACGTGGAATACGTAGTGGCCTCTCTCCCCTACGAGAGTCAGAAGCTCGATTGCCAGTTGGTTGCGGTCCGCTCGGGGGTGGCCCTGGAACGGGCCTTCGCCTTCGGGCGCAAGCAGTTCGTATGCGTGCAACTCGAACCCGGCTGGCGGTTCCTGACCGAAGTACTTCGTCACCACGGCACGAATCGCTTCGCTGGTCTTGCGCCACTTCTCGTCGCTCACAACCAGAGAAGCCATAACGAACACTGGCTGCTGCGCGGCGGCCAAGTCTGCACCGGTGCTGCCCGCTTCGTCGATGTAGAGGAAGTGCATAAGCTTGGGCGTCTCCCATGTGCTGCTTCATTCAGCCGCCGGCGCTTCATGACCACTCGGTGCGGCATCGGGTGCAAGTGGGGGGCCGCCCAAGCGCAGTGAGGGCCTCTACTCGCCGAACGGCCCAGTCGGCAATCCTCGAAACGGTGCAGTCTTTGGCTAGACGGCGTCGTACCAGGCAAGTTCGCCGGGCAACGTCCGCCACTCAGCGCCGGCATACTCGACGTGCACTACCCGCCGGTGAGCCGGCTTGAGTGCCGGCGAAGACGCATGAAGTAGAAGTGAGTGGAAGGCCAGAACACCCCCTCGAGGCACCGTGCACACGACTTCCTGCACTGTCTTGCGCTGGAACTCCACCTCCGCTGACGTGAGACGCCCGCCGCGGTGCGAGCCGGGCAGCACCCGTACCGGCCCGTTCAACTCGGTACAGTCGTCCAGATGCAGCCGAACGGCAAGCATTCGCTCGAGCACCTCCACGGGCGGCTGAACATGCGGCACACCTTCCTTCTCCGTCCAAGGGCCGAACCGCTCGACTTCGCGCCGCTCACGAACAGCGATCGTCAAGTCCTGATGCCAGACGACCTTCCAATTCGCTCCCGGCGTCTTGTCGAACAGGAGGGCACGCACGGCCAGTGCCCCTGGACCTAGGGACCGCTCCGCGATTGCCCGCAGCGCCGCCGATTGCGCCAGATGACGGACTGCCGGCACGGAGCGCAACAGATTGCGAGCGCCGCCGCGAACGCCCGACAGCGCCTCGCTGATCGGCCGCAGTTCGTGGATTAGTTCGTCGACTGCGCAAGCATCGACCGCATCGTGGACGATGGTGTAGCCGTCACGGGCTAGGGCCTCATCGGTGCTGAGATTCAATTTTTCTGACAAAGCGGAATTCGACCATGTCGGCTACCCGCGCCGCTCCGTGCGACGTTCGGCAGCACCGGCTTCATTCAGCGCCGTCTGCAGGTCGTAGTCGGCCTGCAGGTGCAACCAGAATCGCGCCGGCATCTTGAATCGCCGCTCGAGGCGAATCGCGGTGTCGGCCGTCACCGAACGCTTGCCGAGCACCAGTTCGTTGAGGCGATTGCGGCTGATGCCCAGTTCGTCGGCCACGACGCTCTGCTGCAGGCCGAGCGGACGCAGGAACTCCTCCCGCAGCATCTCGCCAGGATGGACGAGCGGGCCGAGCACCGCGGAATCGCGCGGCAGGCTCGCTGTCTCAGTGGTAGTCCTCGCACCTGACGTCGAAGGCATCGTGTCCCTCCCATCGAAAGGTGATCCGGTACTGATCGTTCACCCGGATGGCGTGGCGCCCGGCCTGGTCGCCCTTGAGGGCATGCAGGTCGTTGCCGGGTGGAATCTTCAGGTCGTCGAGCGTCGCCACAAGATCGAGCTGCTTCAGCTTGCGCTGGGCCGCCCGCCACGCAGTGTTCGGGATGCGTCGCGCCGCCTTGCT
>JAEZDP010000081.1 GCA_023418055.1 Acidobacteriota bacterium | reverse complement strand
TCGGCGGCGGCAACCGGCCGAGCGGCGGTAGCCGCAAGGCAGGCGGCCGCGGCAACAACCGCCGCGAGCCGCGCTGGTAGCCAGACCTGCCCGCACGTGACGACGGGAGCACCCGGCCCTTCCGGTGCTCCCGCGAGCCGCGTCTCTCGTTACAGCGCCGCTTCGATCTCCGCTACGTCCTGCGCCGACAGCTCGAGGTCGGCCGCACCCACCACACCGTCCACCTGCGCCGCCGACCGGCCGCCGACAATGGCGGCCGTCACGGCCGGGTGACGCAGGACCCAGGCAATGGCCACCTCGCCAGGTCCCCGCGCGTGCCGCTGCCCCACGGCCCGCAGCACCTCCACCAGCGCAAGGTTCTTCGTCAGCCGCGGCTCCTGGAACTCGATGTTGTTGCGACGCCAGTCGCCGGGCGCCAGGCGCTCGATGCGTTCCCGGGTCATCGCGCCCGTGAGCAGTCCTGACAGCATGGGCGAATACACCAGCACGCCGATGCCGTGCTCGGCGCAATAGGGCAACAGCTCACGCTCGACGTCGCGCCGCAGCAGCGAGTAGGGCGGCTGCAGGCTCGCCACCGGGGCGATGGCGCGCGCCGCGTCGAGATCGGCCACGGTGAAGTTCGAGACGCCGATGTGGCGCACCTTGCCCTCGCGCTGCAGCTCCGCCAGCGTGGCCCACGCCTCTTCCACGCTGCCGGGGCTCGGCGCCTGCTGCGCTGCCCACCGCGGCCAGTGCATCTGATAGAGGTCGAGTCGCTCCACCTCGAGCCGACGCAGACTGCCCTCCACCTCGCGACGAATCGATTCCCCCGTCAGGTTGTGCGAGACCGTGCGGTGCTCGTCCCACACCAGCGTGCACTTGGTGAAGACCAGGGGCCGCTCGCCGGCCGGCACGTCGCGCAGCGCACGCGCGACCACTTCTTCCGAGTGGCCCAGCCCGTACGCCGGTGCCGTGTCGATCCAGTTCATGCCGCGGGCGACTGCCTGCCGGATTGCCGCCACCGACGCATCATCGTCTTGAGGGCCCCATCCGAAACGCCATTCGCCGCCGATGGCCCACGCGCCGAAGCCGATGGGGGTGAGGTGAAGGTCGGTGGTCCCGAGTTGACGCGTCTGCATGCCTCCTAGCCTACAGGATGGAGAGGCGAGCGGTCGGCGCTGGGCAGCACGGCTGCCTGCCGGCGCCCCCCTACCGGCGGACGACGACCGTGGCGGGCAGCGCGGTGGAACCCGGGACGGGTGCGTTCAGCACGAAGCGCCGTCCGTCGGGCAGCACGGCGTAGTGGTAGCGCAGGTCGTAGCCGCGGAAGCGCAGTTCGAAAAGGGCCCGCGGCGTCCCGACGCGCGGTTCGCCACCCACCACGTCCACGGACGCCACCATCAGCTTGCGGTCTTTCCCATGGAAGTACAGCTCGCGGCCATCGGGACGCCAGAGGGGCTCGCGTCCGTAATCGGTCGACACGGCCCACCGCCTGTCGCTCGGCGTGCGCGTGCCGAGGTACACCTGCCGGCTCCCCGAGTCGGGCGACGCGTAGGCCACGAAGAACCCGTCGGGTGACGGCACCGGTTCGTGGTCGTGGAACGGCGACTGCAGATAGGCCTGAGGCTCGCCGCCATCGAGCGGGCGCCACCACAGGTCCCAGCCGGTGGCCTGGTCGAGTTGCTCGTAGTAGAGGCCCAGCCCGTCACGCGTGATGGCAGTCGGCCGCACCGGGGCGTCGAAGGTCAACACCACCTGCTCCTGTCCCGAGCTGTCCACGGGTCGACGCAGCAACATCAGCTGCTGATCGCGGTTGGACATGAAGTACACGCTGCGATCGTCGGGCGCCCACATCGGCGAGGTCTCGTCGGCCGGATGCTGGCTCAGGCGCATCCGCGAGCCTCGCGCCAGGTCGTGCATCCAGATGTCGCGCGTGCCGGTTTCCGGATCGACCTCCTCGAACGCCAGGCGGGTGCCGTCGTGCGACAGCGCGATGTCACGGTACTCACCCGGCAGGCCGAGGTTCTCGAGCATGCGGCCTTCCTGATCCACCACCTGCAGCTGGCGGGCCTGCTGCACGCCGGCCACGAAGGCCACGGGCCCGGCCGCCGACGCGGTGATGTCGGCCATGCCGTGGTTGTACGGGTTGGTACGGATGTGGTCGGCGACGGTCTCGGGGGTGCCGACCAGCCGGCCGGACGCCTCGTCGATCCGCTGCCTGAGCAGCTGTCCGAGGCGCGTGAAGTACAGATGATCGCCCGCCACCTGGACGTTGCTCTCGGTTTCCATCAACAGCCGGTCGTCGTCTGCCGTGCCCTCCACGCGTCCCAGATAGAGCGCGCGTCGGCGCGTGGCTGGGTCGAGGGCCGAGTACACAAATGATCGTCCGGAGGGCAGATAGGACGGCCACCACAGGCTCACCCGACGCCCGGGGATCTGCTCGCGCAGCACCACGGGATCACCCCCCGTGGCCGGTGCCACCACGAGGGCGCGGCCGAGGTCCACCGAGTAGAGCAATGTGCCGGCGACACTCCAACTACCCGTGGAGGGTCGCCGTGCCGGCGCGACGACCTGCGGTTCGCCGCCATCGACGGGCACCTTCCACAACGACACGCCCTTGAAGAACGCGATGACGCTCCCGTCGGGCGACCAGAAGGGGTCGTGTGCGCCCTGGGTGTTGGCAAACACCCGAGGCTCCATCTGGGCGAAGACGCGTACCCAGAGCTGCCCCGCCGACGTGAAGGCCAGCCGCGCGCCGTCGGGCGACAGCGCGAGGCTCTCGATCTCGTGCGTGGGCGGCGGATAGACCGGAAACCTGAGCTCCTGGGCCGGCCGCGGCGCCTCGCGCCACACCAGGCCCCCGAGCAGCGCGCCGCCCGCCACACCGGCCAGGACGGCCGCCACGCCGGGCCACCGCCACCGGCGTCGCGGCGTGTCGCGCACCTCCCCCGGCGCGAGGAAGGCGGCCAGCGCCATCTCGAGCGCCCCTGCGCTCTGATACCGCGCCTCGGGGTCGCGTGCCAGCGCCCGCTCGACGATGTGGATGAAGGCGAGCGGCAGGTCGCTGCGTTCATCCGACAAGCGCCGCGCCACACCCGCGCGGTGTGCGACCTTGAGTTTCTCGACCGATGAGGCCTCGACGGGCACGCTGCCCGTGACCATGCGATAGAGCAGCGCCCCGACGCTGTACACGTCGCTGCGCACCGACGCCTTGCCGCCCAGCAGCAGTTCGGGCGCCATGTAGAGCGGCGTCCCGACTTCGTCGTGGATGAAGGCTTCCGATTGGGCCTCCAGCATGCGGCTGGTGCCGAAGTCCATCAGCACGACCCGCCCGCCCCTGTCCCGCATGACGTTCTGCGCCTTCACGTCGCGGTGCAGGATGCCGGCCTTGTGGACGGCGGCCAGCGCCGCGCAGACGTCCACGCCGATGAGCGCAGCCTCGCGCGCGCTGAACAGGCCGTCGGCGCGCAGCATGTCCTCGATCGTCCGGCCCTCGATGAGCTCCATCCACAGGCCCGCCATGCCGTCGCTGCGCTCGGCACCGTAGATGGTCGCGATGTTGGGATGGTGGACCCGCGCGAGCTGCCGCGCCTCGCCGATCACCTCCTCGGTCGCCTCCGGCCCCTGCGCGATCAGCTTGAGGGCGACCTCGCGGTCGAGTTGTGGGTCCCACGCGCGGTAGACGAGCCCCCGCGCACCGCGCCCGAGGATCCGCCGCAGCGTCAGCCGGCCCCAGCGCCCGTCGACAATGCCTTCGATCGTCTCGGGACCGGGCTGGGTGGCCGCCGCCGGGTCAGGCAACGTGTCGCGGTGCAGTCGCGCGATGTCGGCCACCACGCGGAGCTGTTCCAGCACGCCGCGGGTCTGCGCATCGGCCCCACCGGTCACGTGCCCCCAGTCCACCGACTGGCCGTCGGAAATGGCCTGGGACAGATCGTCCAGGAACTGTTTCGGGTCGCGCACCATGACGGAAGATCGGCGTGATTGTCGCACGAATGAATTTGACGGACGCGCGCCCGCCCCGCCGCGCCCGACCCGCCTACAGCCGTTCGGTCAGCCGTTGATGTCCCGAGCGGCTCACGGGCAGCCGCACCCCCGATCGGAGGACGGCCACTCGCCGATCCTTGGCCTCGAGTTCGACCCGCTCGAGGCGGGTCAGGTTGATGAGATAGGACCGGTGGATACGCACGAAGGTGGCCGGGTCGAGCTGCCCCTCGAGGCTGGCGAGCGGCTGCTCTTTCAAGAGCGCCTTGTCACCCGCGTGCAGCATGACGTAGTCGTCCTGCGCCTGCACGTAGTCGAGGGTGTCCACGCGCACGATGTGGACCTTGTGGCCGTCCCGCACGAGGATCCTGTCGACGCGCACCTGCCGCAAGGCGTCGCGCAGGGCCGCCGCCCCCCCGCCGGTCGTGGCGGTCAGCCTGTCTCGGGCGCGTCCGAGGGCCTCGGCCATCCGGGCCTGGCTGAAGGGCTTCAGCAGGTAGTCCACGGCGTGGACCTCGAACGCCTTGAGCGCGAACTCGTCGTGGGCCGTCGCAAACACGATGGCCGGTCCGGCGCCAATCAGTTCCAGTACGTCGAACCCCGACAGGCGCGGCATCTGCACGTCGAGGACGATGACGTCCGGCACCGTGTCGCTCACGGCCTTGATGGCCTCGTAGCCGTTGGCGCACTCCCCCACCACTTCCACGCCGTCGGTGGCGGCAGCATGCTCCCGCGCCACCTGGCGCGCCAGCGGCTCGTCGTCGACGATGAGGACCCGGAGAGGGCGGAGGTCTGCGGTCATACGGGCTGCTCCTTCGGCGAGGGGAGGCGCGGCGCGTCCGTTGCGCGCGCCGTGGGCCACGTCAACGTGACGACGAACGTCGCCCCATCGTCGTGCAAATCCAGGCGGCCGCGATGGCCGAAGTGGGTGCGCAACCTGGCGCGCACGTTCTCCAGCCCCATGCCGGTGCCTGGCGCGCGCGGCTCGTCGGGATCGTAGGCGTTGCGGATCGACACCTCGCACTCGTCGCCGCGCCCACGGGCGGCAATCTGCACGACGCCGCCTTCGAGCAGGCCCGCCACGCCGTGCTTGATGGCGTTCTCTACAAGGGGCTGCAGCAGCAGGGGCGGCAGTTCACAGGCGGCCACGTCCGGCGAGACGTCGATCGCGACGGCCAGGCGCTCGGCGTACCGCACCTGCTCGATGGCCAGATACTGCCGGGCCAGCCCGACCTCCTGTTCGAGGCTGACGGCCGGCAGGCTGCCGAGGCGCAGGCTGTGGCGCAGGAACTCCCCGAGGTTCACGGCCATGTGTTGCGCATCGGCGGGCCGAGAGGATGCCAGTGCGCCAATCGAGTGCAGGCTGTTGTAGAGGAAGTGGGGATTGACCTGCGCGCGCAGGGCTCGCAGTTCGGCCTCCCGTGCCAGCACGGCCGACTCGAGAGCCTGCCGACGGGCGGCCTCCGAGGCCTGGACGGCCAGGAACACGTAATGCACCGCTGACGAAAGCAGGAACAGCACGACGCCGGCCAGGAACCACCCCACCACGCCGTCCACCGTGGCCGGGACCAGGGGCGTGTCGGTACGCCCCGCTGCCACCTGCACCTCGACCAGCCACCACACCCCCACGCCCACCCAGACCGCACTCGTCGTGGCCGCGGCCGCCAGGTGTGCGAGCACCGCGACCACCAGCGGGCTGCCGCGGTCCACCGGGAAGGCCCGGCAGACGAACCACGCGGCCAGGCACGCCAGACCGTAGGAGACGGCCAGCGGCGTGATGGCGACGATGCCAAGCGGCCACGGACCGACGTCGTAGCGAAAGGTCAGCAGGATGGCCAGGCCGTTGCCGAGCGTCGCCCAGATCAGCAGGTACGCCCCGAGCGGCACGAGACGCGAGAACAACGGATGCATCGGCCGTCAGTTCTTGACTTCGATACCGCCCATGACCACCGCCCCGCGCACGATGAGCCGCTTGTCGGTGGGCGCGTGTTGTGCCGCGGTCTTGTCCTCGAAGCCGGCGAGAATCGGCATCCCGCGCAGTTCGACCGTCCAGTCGGTGGGCACCTTGATCTCGACCCCTCCCCACATCACGAACACGTCGAGGACCGCCGGCTGATGCAGTTGGCTGCCGCGCAGGTCGAGCCCGATGCCGCCCATGAACACCGTGATGTCGCCCCCGCGGAAGTTGGGCGAGGTCGAACGCGGGCTGTAGCCGCCCATGACGGCCAGCGCGCTGATGGTGTCGCTGGCCTCGATCTGCTGCGCGCGCTCGCTGTCGGGCGACCACACCAGGCCGCGCCACACGAGCGCCGCACCGAAGACCACCAGCACGCCGGCCAGGATGTCTGTCGGCCCGACGTCCAGCCCGAAGTAGGACGAGGCCAGGCGGAGACCGCCGAAGGCCACGAGCGCCACCCCCAGCATGCGGTCGAACCCGCTGCCCGAGGCCGAGAGCTTGAGCAGGCCGATGGCAATGAACAGCAGCGGCCAGAACTGCAGGAAGTGGCCGTCCCACCATCCGATGTTGTGGAGGAACAGCGACACGCCGACAAACAGCAGCAGTGCACCGAAGAGCGACTGCGCGGGCAATCTGCGTCGAGGTGAGGGGGTCATGACGCCCGCCCCTGTCGCGGGGCTCCGTCTCGCGGGGTGCGCCACAGCAGATACGCCCCGCCGAGGACGCACGCCCCAGCCAGCAGGGTCCCGGGCCGGAGCACCGGGTAGCCATGGGTGTGGGCCAGCAGCGTCATCGACGCCGAGGTCCAGATGAGCGCCCCGGTCCAGCCGCGCCCGCAGCCCTTGTCGCCAAAGAGCGCCTGGCCGGCTGGCACCAGCAGCAGCAGCGGCCACCAGGGACGCAGCACCCACGCGTCGAAGCGGCCGAGGTTGTGCAGCGCCAGCACGACCCCGGCGGCCATCATCAGCAGGCCCGTACTCAGCGCCGAGTAGCGATCGTCAGTCATGGGAAGGGCTTTCGGCGCCGCGCTGCAGCAGGCGGACGAGATCGCGGCTGCCTGTCCACATCACCACGGGCACGCCGCGTGGCCCACGCAGGTGCAGCGTCGTCAACGAGGTGGTGGGCCGGGTCAGCAGCGCATACAGCAGGGCGGCGGCGAGCCACAGCGCCAGCAACGCCACCGCGCTCAGCACGAGGCCGAGGCGAGGCAGGCGCGCGGCGCGGGGCGACATCGGGGGCTTCACATCCAACTCCGACATCGACGATAGCGGTGGTCCGGGCAGGTGCCCGACGGGCATCCGGCCAGTGGCCGCCGTCTGTCGGCCAACGACGCCGCGGGGTCATCGCTGGTAGCGGGCGGTGATGCCGGGCAGCAGATACTCGTGAAACGCGCGGTCCACGTCGTAGGCCGGTGCGTAGTCCCAATCGGCGCGGGCGGCCGAGTCGTCCACGTCCTCGGGCCACGAGTCCACGATGCCCTGGCGGCGCGCGTCGAGGCGGTACCCGATCGACGCACCGGGAAACATGTCGAGGACGCGTGTACGGATCTCGTCGGCCGACGGGTTGAAGGCGCCGATGTTGTAGGTGGTGCGCGTCAGCCGATCGCGCGGGGCGGCCGCCAGTTGCAGCAGGGCCGTGACGGCGTCGGGCATGGCCATGAACGGGATGCGCGTGTCCGGTCGCACGAAGCAGTCGTACGCCTCGCCGCGCGCGGCGGCGTGCAGCATCTCGGGTGCGTAGTCGCTCGTCCCCCCGGCCGGCAGCGTGGCGGCCGAGATCAGCCCCGGAAAGCGGATGCTGCGGAAGTCCACCCGGCTGGCCGCCGGCTCCACCGACAACTGCTTGTAGTGCCGTGCGTAGTACGTGCCGAGATGTTCGCAGTACAGCTTGTTGCAGCCGTACATGGTGGTGGGCTGGTTGAACTGATCCTCGGACACGCGCCCCACGCTGCGGCGTGTCTCGACGTCCGGGAGGCCGTAGGCGGCGATGCTCGACGGATAGACGAACACCACGGTGCGGCCGTGCGACTCGCCTTCCCGCTGCGCGAACTCGAGCAGCGTGAGCGTGCCTTCGACGTTGACCTGGTGCGCCATGACGGGAGTGAACTCCGACCGTGTCGACAGCAGCGCCGCCAGGTGGAAGACGAGGTCGACCTCGAACTCGGCCAGGATGCGCTCGAGCAGCGCCGTGTCGAGAATCGAGCCGGTGAACTCGCGGCTCACGAGCGGCTGGATGGCGGCATCGAGCCGCGTCAGGTCGAGCGTGACGATGCGTTGGCGGCCGGTGGCGGCGAGTTGCGTAATCAGTCCGTGACCGATTTCGCCGCCCGCGCCGGTGATGAGCACGACTGGAGTGCGCAGCATGACTGTGGTCTACGGCGTCTGATATCCGAGTGCGCGCAGCGCCTCCTCGAGCTGATCGACGAGCGCGTCGAGCTGTCCGCCCACCGCGCCGACCGTGGCGGGCTCCGAGAGATCGATCCCCGCGGTCTGCAGCAGCGTCATCGGGTAGTCGCTGCCACCGGCCGCCAGCAGCTCCAGATACCGCGTCACCGTGGCGGCGCGCTCACCGGCATCCTCCGACCGGAGCCCCTGGAGCAGCCGGGCGCTCGATGCGTAACAGGTGGCGTACTGATAGACGTAGTACGGCGAACCGAAGAAGTGCGGTATGCGCGCCCACGTGACGCGCGCGAGCGGGTCGTAGTCGATGGCGTCGCCGTGGTAGGCCTTCAGCGTCTCCAGATAGAGGTCCGACAGCACCGCCGCGGTGACCGGCTGGCTGGCCTCGGCGAGCCGGTGCGCCTGCAGCTCGAAGTCGGCAAACATCACCTGGGTGTAGAACGTGCCGGTGATGCCGTCGATGGCGTGCTGCAGCAGCACGGCGCGCTCGAGCGGGTCGGTCGACTGCGCGAGCCGGTAGTCGAGCAGCAACGCCTCGTTCAGCGTCGAGGGCACCTCGGCGACGAAGATGGTGTAGTCGGCGTACACGAACGGTTGCCGCTCCTGCGCCAGCACCGTGTGCATCGAGTGACCGAGCTCGTGCGCGAGCGTGAAGGCCGAGTCGAGCGTGTCGTTGTAGTTCATCAACACGTACGGGTGCACGCCGTACACCGACGCCGAATAGGCGCCGCTGCGCTTGCCCTCGTTCTCGTACCTGTCGATCCACCGCCGCGAGAACGCCTCGCCGAGCCGCGACTGGTAGCTCTCGCCCAGTGGGGCGACCGACGCGCGGATCCACTCGGCCACCTGCCCGAAGGGATAGTGTTCGGTGTAGTCGACGAGCGGAATGGCGCCGTCGTAGAGATGGTAGGTGTCGAGCCCGAGCGCCGCGCGGCGCAGGCGCTCGTACCGCTGCAGCGGCGCCACCTGGTCCCGCGTCGTGCTGATGAGCGTCTCGACCACAGACGGCGGGATGTTGTCGCCAAACAACGCGGCCTCCAGCGTGGTCCGGTACCCGCGGGCCTGCGCCTGGAACCAGTCGCGCTGCAGCACGCCGGCATACAGCGTGGCGTAGGTGTTCAGCGACGCGGCGTAGGCCTCGTGGTGTGCCTCGAACGCGCGTGCACGGTCGGCCTGCACGCGATTGGTGGCCAGCAGCGCGCGATACCGGGGATAGGTGACCTGCACCGACGAGCCGTCGCTCAGCGTGATGGTCGGAAACCGCATGTCGGCCGTCGACAGCGCTTCGTACGCATCGTCGGGGACGCGAGCGAACTGCGAGGCGAGCGACAACAGGTGCTCGCCGCGCTCGTCGAGGACGTGGGCCTGCTGCCGGAAGAGATTCTCGATGACGAAGCGGTAGACGGCCAGGTCGGGCGACGCGTCCATCCAGGCCCGCAGCGTGTCGAGCGGCACGGTGAGCAGTTCGGGATTGAACCACGCCGTGGCCTGGCGCCAGGCGGCAAAGAGCAGCTGCACCTGCTGCCGGCGCGCGCTGACGTCGTTGTCACGCTGATCTTCGTCGTGGGCGAGCGCCGCGTAGTACCACACCCGATACGCCTGCTGCCCCATCGCGTCGCTGGCCTGCAGGGCCTCGAGGAGGTCGGCGGCGCTGCGGCCGAGGCTGCCCTTGCGGGTGGCGTAGGTCGACACGGCCTGCTGCAGGGCCGCAAAGCCCGCTTCCCAGGCCTCCCACGAGGGGTAGATGTCGGCACGGTTCCATCGCTCGTCCTCGGGCACGTCCTGGCGCGGGCGGGGCGTGGTGGGCGCACTGGTGAACGCGTGGTCGAAGTAGAGCGGCGACAGGGGTTTCACCCGGCCATCCTACCGGAAGCGTGCGACACGGGCTACACTGGCCGCTCCACCTCACGTCCGCCGGGAGTGCACCATCGTGAATCCACGCGACTACATCCTGTTCAGCGGCGCCGCGCCCGGCGCCGAAGCCGAGTTCGGCGCGCAGGCCGAACGTTGGGGCATCGAGGAAGTGAACTTCGGTTTCGACGGCCACGTGGCCGTGCGGTCGCGGGGCGTCCGCATGTTGAACCACGAGGAACTGAAGGCGGGTGACGTGAGCCTGGCCTACGTGTCACGCCTGATGAACCGCCGCTACAGCGACTCGCCCACCTTCCGCAAGGTGCTGCAGAGCATCTGGTACCAGATCAACAGCGGTCAGGAGATCTTCGTCGTCGGCACCGTGCTCGACGACGGCCACGTCAAGGGCGGTACGGGATGGGGCGCCGAGTTCGCCAAGTTGTGCAACAAGCCGCTGCACGTCTTCGACCAGCCGGCCGACCGCTGGGTGACGTGGACGGACGCCGGATGGCAGGTACGCGAGGGCAACGACCTGCCGAGGATCACGCAGACGCATTTCACCGGCACGGGCACACGCGTGCTGCAGGATGCCGGCGCCCGCGCGATCGCGGCGCTGTTCCAGCGATCGTTCGGCCCGCAGGACCGGTAGGGCCGCTACGACACACCGGACGCCTGCGCGAAAGCGGTGGGAGCAGGCCGACTCGAGAGCCGTCCCGCCTAGGACAAGTGCCCGCGTTCGCTGTCGCCCATCTCGATACGCCGGTGCGGGAAGTACTCGCGCCAGCGACGGCCGACGAGCGCGGCCGTGTCGGGGTCGGCACTGACCTCGGCCGGGAACCACGCCTTCATCCTCGCGTCGATGACGATGGGCGGATCGTGGCGGATGTGGTGCCGCTCGACGCGGACGGCCGCCGCGTGGATGTCGGCCGCGGGCTCGAAGCGCGTGAAGGTCGTCCACAGGAAGTTGACCGTGCTGGCCACGGCGCGGTCCGGCTCGTCGCTCATCACGACGAGCGGCCAGTCGGCAAACGCGGGATGGGCGGCGATGCGCGTCGGCGCGTCGGGCTCGTCGGCATGCCGAGGCCCGTCCACCACGAGGCAGCCCGGGCAGAACACGCGCACGGTCGTGACGCCCTGCGGCAGTTCAGCGGCCGTGAAGGTGCCCGGCAGGCTGCGGACCGGATCGCCCAGCCCCAGCCAGACGCCCTTCGAGCCTTCGTTGACCGCCGGTCCGGTGTAGTCGAGGGTGTCCATCGACACGTTCGAGAACACGTACAAATCGGACGCGGGCTGGGTGCGCTCGAGCAGGTGCACGAGCGTCGCTTTGAAGTCGCGCAGGTCCACCTGCCTGTCGGTGACGAGCAGGAACTTCGTGAGCGACAACTGCCCTTCGCCGAGGAGGCGGAACGCGCTGGCCATCGCCTCGCGCCGGTACCGCTCGCGCACGACGGCGGCCGCCAGCGAGTGATACCCGGTTTCGCCATAGCTCCACAGGTCGCGCACGGCCGGCATCACCAGCGGAAACAGCGGCGACAGCAGGTCCTGGAGCAGGTCGCCGATGAAGAAGTCTTCCTGCCGCGGCTTGCCGACGACGGTGGCCGGATAGATGGCGTCGTGGCGATGGGCGATGCGCCTGACCTCGAAGACCGGATAGTCGTGGCGCAGCGAGTAGTACCCGTAATGGTCGCCGAACGGACCTTCGGGATGCCGCTCGCCCGGCGCGACCTCGCCCATCAGCGCGAACTCGGCCTCCGCCACGAGCGGATGAGGCCCGGGCCCGTGGACCAGGGGCAACCGCTCGCCCGCCAGCAGCGAGGCCAGCAGCAACTCGGGGACGTTCTCGGGCAACGGTGCGATGGCCGCCAGCATCAGCGCGGGCGGTCCGCCGAGCATCACCGTGACGGGCAGGGCCTGTCCCCGGCGCTCCGCCACGTCGTAGTGGAAGCCGCCGCCCTTGCCGATCTGCCAGTGCATGCCGGTGCGCGTCGCGTCGTGCACGTGCAGGCGATACATGCCGAGGTTGTGGCCCTTCCCGTCCGGGTGTTCGGTGTAGACGAGCGGAAGCGTCACGAACGGGCCGCCGTCCTCGGGCCAGGTCGTCAACACGGGCAGCCTGTCGAGACGCACGTCCGACGTGACGACCTCGGTGACGGGCCCACGCGCCTGCCGACGCAGTCCCACCCGCAGGCCGGCGGCGGCCACGTCGCGCGCATCCCACAACTTCGCGGGCGTCGGCGGCAGCAGCGTCTCGGCCAGCGACACCACGCGCTCGATGAACGCCTGCGGCCGCGTGCCGAATGCGAGTTCGGCCCGTCCACGCGTGCCGAACAGATTGGTCACCAGTGGGAAGTCCGCGCCGCGGACGTTGGTGAAGAGCAACGCGGGGCCCCCGGCCGCAATGACGCGCCGATGGATCTCTGGCACCTCGAGGCGCGCGTCGACCGGCGCCTCCACCACGACCACGTCGCCGTCGCGACGCAATTGACGCAGGAACGCTCTCAGGTTGGAAAATCCGTGATTCGACACGTGACGACGCTCAGGCAGGCTTGCCCATCTCCTGGGCAAGTTTGACGAGGGCTCGGGCGACTGCCATCCGGGCCGCGTCGGGCGAACTCTTGCCCAGCGCCGTGGCGACCTCCGCATACGACAACCCGAGTTCCACCCTGGCGACGATGGCCTGGCGGTCCTCGTCGCGCAGGCGCGACAGCGCCGTCTCGTAACGTTCGACGGCCTGCGAGCCGATGGCCGACTCGAGCGGTGAGGCGGTGTTGTCCTGATGCTGCGACGCCTCGAGTTCCTCGGCCGCCGGACGCCGCTGGGCCCGCCGCACCTCGTCGCGGATGCGGTTGATCACCGCCTGGCGCAGGTAGGCGTGCAGCGCACCGTCGTGGCGCATCTCGAAGCCCTTGAGACGCTTGAAGGCGTGCACGAGCGTCTCCTGCACGAGATCCTCGGTCTCGAGCAGGTCGCGGGCATATTGCGGAAGGCGCCCGCGGGCCCACCGGCGCAGGGGCGGCAGGTAGCGGCTGAACAGCAGGTTGACGGCGTCGGCATCGCCTGCTTGCGCACGGCCCAGCAACTCGACCGTCGCGTCGAGCGCGGGATCGTGCAGGTCGTCGGAAGCGGGGGCGTGGTCGCGACTCGAGGGG
>JAEZDP010000391.1 GCA_023418055.1 Acidobacteriota bacterium | reverse complement strand
GGGGATCGGGGATCGGGGATCGGGGAGAGGGGTGGGCGACACAGACCCTGGCGCCAGTACCGCCGGCGACGCCGCGTCCGGAGCCGCCACATCGAGGTCACCGCGGATCCGGAACTTCCGGTAGTCGCTGCGCTTCATCCGGCCGTCTTCGCACACGACCATCGAGGCGACCGTCTCGGCGCCCTGCAGCGTCGAGATGTCGAAGCATTCGATGCGCCGGGGCAGGCCGGACAGGCCGAGCGCGGCCTGCAGCGTCTCGAGGGCTTCGTAGTTGGCGGCCCCTTCCTGGTTGAAGCGCGAGTCGTAGGCCAATTGCGCGTTGCGGTCGGCGAGGTCGATGAGCGCTTTCTTGTCGCCCCGCTGCGGCACCGTCGCCGACACCTGACGGCCGGCCCGCAACGAGAGCCAGTCCGACATGCCTTCCATGTCGTCCACGGCGAGCGGCAGCAACACCTCCGGAGGTGGCGATTGCTCGGCGTACAGGTGCAGCAGCGCCGCCTCCAGCAGTTCCTCGGGGGTGACGTCGCGTACCTGGTCAGCCAGGCTCGCCAGTTCCACCCGGTCCACCACACGGCCGTTGCGCACCTGGAAGACCTGGATCAACGCCCCCTGGGGCCCGAGGCGCAGGCCGACGGCGTCGCGGTCGCCAAGCCGGGGCGTCGCCATCTTCTGCTGACGGTCGCGCAGCGTTTCGAGGGTCTTTACGGTGTCGCGCAGGTGAGCCGCCTGTTCGTACCGCTCCTCGTCGGCGGCGGCGTACATGCGCGACTCGATGTCGTCGATGAGTTCGTCCGTACGGCCGTCGAGGAGCAGCTTCGCGTCGCGTACGGCATGACCGTATTGCTCCGGTGAGCACAACGCGCTCACACAGGGCCCGAGGCACCGCTTGATGTCGTATTCGAGGCACGGGCGACCGCGCTGCCCCGTGATGAGTTCCCGACACGACCGGATGCCGAACAGCTTGTGCGAGAGACTGCGCGTGCGCCAGGCCAGTGACGCGGGCATGTACGGCCCCGCGTAGTGGTCACCGTCGTCGCGCGCTACACGGCGTGCCACCTCCACCCGAGGGAAGGCCTCACTCGTCGTCAGACGCAGGTACGGATACGTCTTGTCGTCGCGGAGCTTGATGTTGTATTTCGGCGAGCGCTCCTTGATGAGGTTGTTCTCGAGCGCCAGCGCCTCGGCCACGGAGTCGGTGACAATGACCTCGACGCTGGCGATCTCGTCGAGCATGGCCTCCATGCGCGGGGAGGTGCCCCGGGCCCCCAGATAACTGCGCACGCGGTCGCGCAGGGCGCGCGCCTTGCCCACGTAGATGGTGGCGCCGTCCCGATTCCCGTACAGGTACACGCCGGGTTGCTCGGGCAACCGCTGGATGTGGGCTCTGAGGTCTTCGATGGCCATGACACGCAGGTCGTCCGCTACCTCGGCTGCACATGGCCGGGTTGCAGGACACGCCTGAACCCTCCATTATAGCGACGCGGCCATGTCCTTTACCGGCGCCATCGGCGCGATCTTCATGTTTCCTCTGCGGGCCATCATCCGGGCCTGCGTCGTCCTCCGCATTCATCCCAACGTGCTGACGCTGGTCGGCGTCTGCATCAACATCGCCGCGGCCTGGGCCCTTGGGTTGGGCCGGTTCGTCCTGGCCGGCGTCATCATGGTGGCGGCCAACTTGTTCGACTTCATCGACGGCAAGGTGGCGCACGAGAGCGGCACGGCCAGCGCGTTCGGGGGGTTCTGGGACTCGGTCATGGACCGGTTCTCCGACCTGGCGCTGTTTCTCGGGCTCATCTACCTCTACGCCAACCTGAACCGGCCCGACTACGTGCTCATCACGGCGCTGGCGATGACCTTCACCGTGCTGACGAGCTACACGCGTGCCAAGGCCGAATCACTGGTGGTCAAGTGCAAGGTGGGCTTCATGGAGCGCCCCGAACGCATCGTCCTCTTCATGATCGGCGCCTTCACGAACCGGATGGCGGCGGTGTTGTGGGTGATCCTGGTGCTCTCGGTGCTGACGGTGGCCGACCGGATCTACTACACGTGGCGGGCGCTCGAGGACGAGCAGGGGGCTCTCGCCTGACATGAGCGACCGCACCCTGCCCCTCCCGCTGCACATCGTCTGGCGGACGCTGTACTGGACGTACGAGCGGACGTCGCTGCCCTACGACCTCATGGTCATCGCCATCCTGGCGTTCGTGTGGCTGACGCCGCCGGACTGGCTGGGCGATCCGACGGCGCGAGGGATGGGCCTGCTGGGCTGGCTGATGGACGCTGCGCGCTGAGGGCGGGGTCAGACCTGCGAGACGTTCGAACTGGGGTCAGACCTGCGGCGCGTCGGACTGGGGTCAGACCTGCGGGAAGACGTCGTCTCAGCCAGCCACCCGGGTGACGTGACTGTCGCGGCCCGGATGCCGGTGCTTCCGTCCCGAGCCCGTCGTTCGTTCCTTCGCTCCTTCGTTCCTTCGTTCCTTCTCTCCTTCCTTCCTCCTACACGGCATCCCTGTCGTCACGGTCCCCCAGGTCCAGCGCCCCACCCCAGAAATCGATGTCGTGCCCGCGGATCTTCTCGCGAAGCAGCCGACGGACCGCGCCGTACCGCTCGCTCGGCACCACGAGCCGTTGCGCGACCTGCCGCATGCGCGGGATGAACAGCAGCGTGAGTTCCTCCCCCTCGCGCCAGCTCAGCCCGCCGATCTTGTGGTACGGCAGGAAGCCGCTGTCCATCCAGACGCCGTCCTCGTAGAACCCGCGACCGATGCGGATGCTCATCGGCACCAGGTACCCGTAGTAGGTCAGCATCATCGCTTCGCCGAAGACCTCGGTGGGCGGCAGCCGCAGGTACAGCAGCTTGACGATGAGCACCAGGCCGAGGGCTGCGGCCATGGCCAGGAAGAGGCCGTAGTACGGCGGTGGGGCCGGACGCCAGGTGATGAGCGCGCGCGAGCGGATCCGCAGGAACCGGACCATGTCCACGACGATGCGCACGTTGGCCACGAGGAAGCCGGCGCCGAGCAGCATCAACAGGTTGGAAAGCATGAGGCGATGTCCTCATACATACCACGTGAAGATCCGGTCATGGTGCCGCGTGCGGGCGGGGGGAAACGTCGGGGCACCGACGCCAGCCTGACCCTATCGCTGACGTCCGGCAGGTCTGACCCCACGAGCGACGTTCGGCAGGTCTGACCCCAAATCGACGCGGCGCAGGTCTGACCCCAGCCCTCAGTCGCTCAGCGTCGGGTCGAAGCACGCCCGACAGCGCGCCTCGTAGGCTCCAGACGCCCCCACCAGCACACGCGCCTGGCTCTTCACCAGCCGCTGCGTGTGATTGGCGGGTTCGCCGCAGACCATGCAGATCGCCAGCGTCTTGGTGATGTACTCGGCGATGGCCAGCAACTGCGGCATGGGCTCGAAGGGACGTCCGAGGTAGTCCTGGTCCAGGCCGGCCACGATCACGCGCTTGCCGCGGTCGGCCAGCGCACTGCACACGGCGGGTAACTCGCCGTCGAAGAACTGCCCTTCGTCGATGCCCACGACCTCGGTGTCGTCTCGCACCTGCGTCAGCAGGTCCGCCGACCGCTCCAGGCTGTCGGACGGCAGCCGCATGTCCGAGTGCGACGCAATGTGGCCATCGCCAGACCGCGTGTCGATGTGCGGCTTGAAGATCTGCACGGTCCGGCGGGCGATCTGCGCGCGGCGCAGCCGGCGGATCAACTCCTCGCTCTTCCCGCTGAACATGCTGCCGACGATGACCTCAATCCATCCCGAGGTGGGATGCGGCCGGGGCGTGTCCACGTCAGACCCGCGACAGGTACTCGCCCGTTTCGGTGTTCACCCGCAGCACGTCGTCGACGTCGATGAAGGCCGGCACGGTCACCACGAATCCGGTTTCGAGCGTGGCGGGTTTGGTCTGCGCGTTGGCCGTGGCGCCCTTGATGCCTGGCACCGTCTCGACCACCTTCAGGTCCACCGTCGCGGGCAGCTCGATGCCGACGGGCGACTCGTCGTAGAACTCGACGGTGATGGTCGACTCGGGCAGCAGGTAGTTCACCGCGTCACCGAGCGCCTCGTCCGACAGCGAGATCTGCTCGTAGGTGGACGTGTCCATGAAGTAATAGTCGGTGCCGTCCTTGTAGAGGAACTGCATCTCGCGTTCGTCGAGCATCGCGCGCTCGACCATGTCTTCCGAGCGGAAGCGGTGGTCGAGCATCGCGCCGTCCTTCAGCCGCCGCAGCTTGGCACGCACGAACCCGCGCAGGTTGCCCGGCGTCACGTGCTGGGTCTCGACGATGCGACAGAGCTCGTTGTTGAACTTGACCAGATGGCCCTTGCGCAGGCGGGTGGACTGAACCGAACTCATGACACTCCTGAAGCGGGCCGACCTGCGAGCCGTCACTGACCCGGCACCCTCGCGGACGTGCATGGAGGGGGCCCAACCGGGCGAGGATACCATGGGCGATGCTACGATGACCGGGTATGCGCTGGGAGTCTCTCCGTGAGATGCGGTCGCGTGCCGGACACGCCGATCACCGGTCGTCCTCGGGATGGTCGCCCCCTGCCGACGTCTGCGAGACCGCCGACCGGTTCACGGTGGTGGTGGAACTGCCCGGCATGACACGCGACGACTTCGACGTGTCGGCCACGGCCACCACCTTGAGCATCCGCGGCAAGCGCTGCGGCGCCGGCTGCGAGCCGGCGCAGTACGTGCGGGTGGAGCGTGGCCACGGCAGCTTCGTGCGCCAGTTCTCCTTTGCACGACGTCTTGCCGTCGGCGACATGTCGGCCAGCTTCGAGGACGGGGTCCTCACCGTCGTCCTGCCCAAAGCCGCCGAGGCGGGCGGGCGGCGCGTCGACGTGGAGTAGCAGGTCATGCGTCGGGCGTCGCTGGTGGTCGTGCTCGTGTTGAGCGGGTTCCTCGCCGGTCTGGTGGTGACCGGCCGCATGGCGCCTGGTGAAACCGCGGGGGCCCAGCCGTCGGCACCGCCGGCGGTCTCCACGTCCCTGCCCCAGCCATCCGGTGGCCGCGGACCAGGAGCCTCGGGCGAGTTGCCCGACCTCGCAGACGTCGCCGAGCGGGTGATTCCGAGTGTCGTGAACATCTCGGTCGTCGGCGCGCGCCCTCGTCGCGGCATGCACCCGTTCTTCCCATTCATGGAGGAAGACCCGACGCCGAGCGTCGGATCGGGCGTCATCATCGACGCCGACGGCAGCATCGTCACCAACGCGCACGTGCTCGGCAACCGCCCGGGACGTGTGGTCGCCATCCTGTCGGATCGACGTGAGCGTCAGGCCGAGGTCGTCGGCGTCGACCCGTACACCGACATCGCGCTGCTGCGGATCGACGACCGCGAGGTCACGCCCATCACCTGGGGCGACAGCACGCGTCTGCGCGTCGCCGACTGGGTGATGGCCGTCGGCAACCCGTACCAGCTGAGCGAAACGGTGACGCTCGGCATCGTGTCGGCCGTCGGCCGGACCAACGCCGCCATTTCCACGGTGGCCGACTACATCC
>JAEZDP010000325.1 GCA_023418055.1 Acidobacteriota bacterium | reverse complement strand
GGCCCCGCGCGTGCCTGGCGGCCCCCGAACGGCATGTCGAGCGCGAGTTCCAACGGGGCGTTCGGCGCATGGCGCGGGCCCGCGCACGCTCGTCGGCGCGCCTCGGCCTGTCGCAGCGCACCGGCCGGGTCTTTGCGCACCGCCTCGAGCGACGCCATGACGTCGCGCCACGGCCACGCGACGGCGGTGTCGTCGGGATGCACCAGTGCGAGCCGGCGTTGGCGTCCCGCCACCGTCACGAGTGACGTCGTCGTCGCGCCGGCCGCAGACATGAGCGCCGCGTCACCGTAGCGCGGACGTCCGTCCACCACGACCAGCTGGATCTCTCGCTCGGTGGCATTGACGACCTGCGACCAGACGTCACCGGCACCAGGCCGGACTACCGTGACGTCGGCGAATCCGCCGGGCACGAGACGTCCGACCGGCCGTGCCCAGCACCGCGCGAGCATGTCGCCCGCGGTAGCGGTCATCATGCTGACCAGGTCGCGGTCGGACAGGCCGAAGCCCAGATGGTCCGAGACGGCTCTGGCCACCTTCACTTCGCCAAGGACGTTCTTGGTCCCTGACGGGCCCCAGTCCGAGCCCAGGCAAATCGACACGCCCCGTGCACGGATCTCGGGCACGTTGGTGGTTGTGCCATACAGCCACAAGTTCGAGAAGGGCGACCACACGACGGCACCGGTCGCATCGGCGTGCCACCGCATCCAGTCGCTGTCGGCGACCGCATTGCAGTGGATCCCGATGAAGGTGCGGGCCAGGCACCCGGCGTTGGCGACGTCCACGAATTCGCGCGCGACAATGGAGCCGGGCTGCCCCTCCGCGCAGTGGTAGATGAAGCCGGCCCCGCGGGAGAGGTGACGGGCACGCTCCGCCAGTTGCAGAGGCTTCTCGGTCAGTGCGGCGGTGTAGATGAGGTGACGGCTGTTGGTCCCGGCCTTCTCGTTGTCGATGTTGCGCACCATCTGCAGGGGCGGCCGGTTGACCGCAGGCCATCCCTGAATGGCGGTCGTACCGCCGACCAACGCGCGCGTCTGCACATAGGCCAGCAGCGCCTCCGGGGCGGCCTTGGCCAACACCCAGGACGGCCAGCCGATCCGCTCGCGGTAGGTCCGCGCGACCGTCCAGTGATCGTGATGCCGGAACGGCGTCTTCTGCGCCGGCTCCGACCAGAGAGGCAACACGTTGTAGGCGATGTGGCTGTGCAGGTCGATGAAGCCAGGCAGCACCCAGGCCTCACCGACGTCCACCACGGGCGCGGCGGCAAAGCCCGCTGGCGCAGCGGCGCCCGTCGCGGTCACGGCCTCGATCAGCCCGCCGTCCGTGATGTAGACGCGGCCCTTGAACGTCGCGAACGGATCGTCCGACGCCATCGGGACCACCTGGCCGGCAAGCACCAGCGGCATCCTGTCTCCTCCACCCGTGTCAGGTGGGTCGGAAGGCCTTCGGAATCGTGACAGTGATCGTCACCCGTTTCAGTCTCGCGTCCGCACCCGTCCTGCGCGCCCAGTCGGCGTTGCCACACATCCACGGCGGGCTGCCTGCCGGAAAATCGCGCAGCGGGATGTCTGGCAACTCGGTCGGCAGAAAGGCGACGCCGTACGGGACGAGCGGACCGGGTTCGTCGGGCGTGACCACGGGATGAAGCGCCTCGAGCGCCGTGTTCCAGCCCTCGAGCATCTTCTGCACCGCCGCGGCGTGCTTGACCTTGTTGCCCTTCGACGAACTCTCGGGTTGCGTCGGATGCGTGACGGCACAGTACACGCCGCCAAAGGCGCTGCCGCGCGGTGTCGCGCGCCACTGCTGCCAGGCGAGATCGGCCAGCTGGCCCAACGCCACCACCCCTGCGACCTGCTTGGGCAGCAGGGCGTCGAACCAACGGTTCCGGTAGTCGGCGATGGACGGGTTGTTCTTGTGCCTGCTGCCGCCGCCCTGCCCGAACACCGAGTAGACGTAGGTATTGAGCAGCACGTAACTGTGCGTCAGACCCAGTTTGGCGAGGAAGCCTTGCAGCCGATGGCCCGCACCACCGACCAGCGTCCGCCGCGCGATGACCTCGTGCTGTGCGGGATCCTGCCCGATCACCAGCAGGCGCGCGGACCCGTCGAGCCGTCCGCGATGAAAGACGGGTCCCCACTCGGTTCGGAAGTCTTTCTGGGGAAACACGTCCGCGTCGGGAACCTGTTCCACCAGGCGCCGGAATGGCTGCTGGGCATAGCCGGGATCGAACGGGCCTGGCATCAGGACTCCTCGCCGTGTCGCGGCCTATGGCGAACCGTGGCGCGCGAGCGGTTGGCGGCGGCCACGACGTACGCGTTCACGTTCCGGCATCACGTGCGTCGGTGTCGTCGCGCGCGCGGCCCGCTTCGCACACGGCGCAGGTGTTCGTTGTAAGGGAGAACGCCGGCGCGGGGCGAACTGAACGTCGCGGCGCGCGTGGTGCCGCTACGAGGGCACCCCGCTCGGCGCGACCATGTCCAGACCTCCGTTGCACCGGACGCGATCGTCCACACGTCGTCAGCCGCGACGGGTGCCAAGTCGCTGGGGGCCACCCTCGACTTCGAGCCGGCACGTGTCACCGAGGGCTGGGCGGTAGGTGTTGGCGCCGGCGTGCTCGAGCACGACGACCCCACCGTTGTCGGCGAGCATGGTGCGTGTCCAGTGGTACGCCCGGCAGGACTCGACGCGAAGGCCGAGCTCGGAGGGCGGAGGCCTCGCGCTGGGGCGTGGCGTGGCGATGCCAAGTCGCTGTGCGACTTGGTACGCCCGGCAGGACTCGAACCTGCGACCCTCGGCTTAGAAGGCCGATGCTCTATCCAGCTGAGCTACGGGCGCACTCGCCCAGCATCGTAGCAGACCGGCGCCCACCATCCGGCACGCGCCGCCCTACGTCCAGATCACGCTCGCACCGTACGGCTCGAACGCCCGATCATGCGTGACGAGCGTCGCACGTTCGGCCAACGCCTGGGCCACGAGCATCCGGTCGAAGGGATCCGCATGATGGACCGGCAGCGTCTGCAGGCACTCCGCGTGCGCCAGCGTCATCGGCAACTCGGTGAAGTCGTCGGCCGCGAGCAGCACGCGGAACGGCTCGTCGAGGCGGAGCCGCCCGAGTGCGCACTTGATCGCCACCTCCCACCCCGAGACCGCGCTGACCCACACGACGTCGGCTTCAGCAATCGCGCGGCGCGCCTCCCGCCCGAGGCGGCGGTCGTTGCGCTGCCACCAGAGAATCACGTGGGTGTCGAGCAGTACCGTCATTCCGAGGGTTCGCCAGCGAAGCCGCGGAGGATGGCGTCGGGCAGCGGCGCGTCGAAGTCAGCCGACATCCAGACCTTGCCCTTCGCCCGCCCAGGCCGCCGCAGAGGCGGTGGCATCGGCACGAGACGGGCCCGCGGCTTGCCGGCCTTCGCGATGATGATCTCCCCCCCGGCGGCCGCCTCTTCCACGAGCGCCGACAACTGGGTCTTGGCCTCGTACAGGTTGATGGTGCGGATGGCGTTCATGACGTCGACGCTACACCGTGATGGTCAAGTTGGTCAAGCAGCTGAACGCGTACGGCTCTGGGCTCCCGGCACAGGCGCCCCGGGGTACGATCGCCACACCGCCATGAACTACCTGCTGCACTTCCTCCTGGCTCACGATGACGAGGAGCTGCGCCTCGGCAGCCTCCTCGGCGACATCGTCAAGGGCCGGGTGGAGCGATACGACCATCCCGGAACCACCCCGCGCATCCGCGAGG
>JAEZDP010000293.1 GCA_023418055.1 Acidobacteriota bacterium | reverse complement strand
CGGATTGCGCCAGCACGCGATTGCGGCGTGACTCGTCGTAGAGGCTGCCCCACCAGGCCGGATCGCCCATGTCGAGCTGATAGCCCACCATCTCGTAGTGGTCCGGCACGCGCTGACTGCGCACCTGGACGCCCGCGTTCACGAACCCGTCGTCACCGAGCAACTTGAACTGCAGGCGGAGGACGAAGTCGGAGAACTCGCGCGTGGTCGCCAGGAACTCGTTGTGGGGGACGGTCGCGACCAGACTGCCGCCGACGAGGGCGCCCTCCTCGATGCGCCAGGTTCCACCGATGTCGCCGTCCCACCCGTCGAACGAGTGACCATCGAACAGGCGCACCAGGCCGTCTCGCGTGGCCTCTTCCTGCGAGGCGGCGGGGACCGGAGAGTGTTCCGGCTCCGAGGTGCGGCCACATCCGCCGAGCAGGGCCGTGCAGACGGCCAGCAGTACCGCGTGTCGTCGCATGGACGCATGGTACGCCACGACACCTGGTCGGCACGCGCGCGTCGCTTGACCACGGGGAAGGGCTCGGCAAGGATGACGCATGCGTCGTCCCGCCCCTTCGATGTCCCGGCCGCGGGGATGCGGCATCGCCGCCCTCGTGCTGATCGTTACCCTCGGCTGCGGGCAACCCGTCGTCCAGAGCGGGGACCGGTCGGCGCCCGACACGCCGTCCCGCCAGCCGAACGTGCTCGTCATCCTGACCGACGATCAGCGCTGGGACGCCCTGGGCGTCGTGCAGCGAGAGATGGGCGACGCGGCCCTGTTCCCCTGGTTCGAGACTCCGCATCTCGACAGGCTCGCCGCAGAGGGCGTGCGCTTCAGCCAGGCGTTTGTGACGACGTCGCTCTGCTCGCCGAGCCGCGCGTCGCTGCTCAGCGGACGGTATGCCCGCGCGCACGGCGTGTACGACAACTTCACCGAATATCCCGACGATCTGCCGGGCTATCCCCGTCGCCTGCAGGATGCCGGCTACGAAACCGCCTACATCGGCAAGTGGCACATGGGCGAGGACAACGACGCGGCGCGCCCGGGGTTCGACTACTGGATGAGCCACCGCGGCCAGGGCAACTACTTCGACAACGAGTTCAACGTCGACGGTACACGGACACAGGTGCCGGGCTACTACACCACCGTGGTGACCGATCACGCGGTGGCGTGGATTGAGCGCCCTCACGAACGCCCCTGGCTGCTCGTGGTGGGGCAGAAGGCCCCTCATGGCGGGCCCATCCAGCCCGATCCGCGGTTTGCCGCGGCGTTCGACGATCGCGACATCAGGAAACCGGTCAATTACGCAAACTACCGCTCCTCCGACGGCAAGCCGGCCTGGCTCGAAGAGAGCCTCGACACCTGGCACGGCCACAACGGCCCCCTCTACGACCTCAAGGAGCACGGCGCGTTCGTGCGCGCCTATCTCGCGACGCTGCTGTCGGTGGACGAGAGCGTGGGCCGGCTGCTTGACAGCCTCGAGGCGACCGGTCAGCTCGACGACACGGTGGTCGTCTTCACGAGCGACAACGGCTTCGTCCTCGGCGAACACGGACGAGTGGACAAGCGGACGATGTACGAAGAGAGCATTCGGGTGCCGCTGCTGGTGCGGTATCCGCGCCTCGCGACGCCAGGCCGTGTGGTGTCACAGATGGTGCTGAGCCACGATCTCGCGCCGAGCCTCATCGAGCTTGCGCGGGCGACGCCGCTCGAAGACATCACCGGGCGCTCGTTCGTGCCGCTTCTGTCCGGGACGGACGTGCCGTGGCGCAGCGCCTTTCTCTACGAGTACAACTACGAGAAGCAGTTTCCCTATACGCCCAACGTCCGCGGCGTCCGGACGGACGACTGGAAGTTCATCAGGTATCCGACCGGTGACGGCGAGCCTGACCGCTTCACCGCGGAACTCTACGACCTGCGCGCCGATCCTCACGAACTGCGCAATCTCGCCGACGACCCGGCACATGCGGCGCGACGACGCGAGATGGAACAGCGCTTCGACGAGGTCTCCGCGGAGGCCGGGCCCGACCGCATACCGCGCTACGAGGGCATCGTGGACGTGCGGCCGGTGTACTGATGCGCCGGGCCGCCGCCGCCGCGTCGTCACGCACCGTCGCGCGCCGTCACGCATCCACGCATCCTGTGCCATGCTGACGGCCGATGGCCCTCCACGATGAGACCCTCGACCGCGACACGGTCCTGCACGTACTCGACGACACGGTTGCCGCCCTCGAACGTGACGACATCGAGGTGCGCACCCGCGCCTGCGATGCCCTGGGCGTCGGCTCGTCCGACTGGCGACGGTGCCGCGACGAGCTGCTGGAAGACCTACTGCAGGCCGAAGACTGGCTGAAGCGCGAAGAGGCGCTTGCCGCCCACGACGACAGGCTCGTGGACAGCGACGACGGGCCCGAGTTCATTCCGAGCCACCAGACGCTGGCCCTCTTGCAGAGCGCGATGGAGGAGCGGCTGCAGACGCTGTCGAGTCGCGCCTTCCAGCCCGGCGACCCCGGGTGGCTGTCGGTGGTCTTCCATCGCCTGCGGGCGCGCGTCCGCGGCAAGGCGCCCTTCGTCGAACACGCGACGCTGGACGACTTCGTCATCGACCTGCCCGCGCGAGGGACGATCGCGCTCGTCTCCGACTGGGGCACGGCCAATGCGCACGCGGTGGCCGTCGCGCAGCAGATCGCAGCCCGCGCGCCCGACCACGTCATCCATCTCGGGGACATCTACTACTCGGGGACGCCGGGGGAAGTGGACCGCCACTTTCTCGACGTGTGGCGCGCGTATGGTCCCCGCTCGTCGCGGTACTGGTCGCTCAACGCGAATCACGAGATGTACAGCGGCGGCTACGGGTACTTCCAGCATCTGCTGCCGGCCTTCGGTCAGCCGGCCAGCTACTTCGCGCTGGCCAACAGGTGGTGGCGCCTGGTCGGCCTCGACACCGGCTACGTCACGCAGACCTTCACCACGCCGCAGATGGCCTGGCTCGACGCGCAGCTCACCGGCGCGGGCCTTGCCGCGCCACGCGACACCGCCGCCGCCAGAAACGTGCTGCTGACGCACCACAACCTGCTCTCGCAGTTCCGGAAACGTGGCGACGCGCTCGAAGAATGGCTCGATCCGCACATCGCGGCCGGACGCATCTATGGCTGGTTCTGGGGGCACGAGCACCACCTCGTGCAATACGCGCCGTACCGGGGTATGAAGTGTCGCTGCATCGGGCACGGCGCCCTGCCGTACCTGCCGCCCGACCAGGTGCGTGTGCGCGAGGCGGTTGCGGTGGAACGCATGGAGACGCGCGAGTTGCCACACACGCCGGGGCGGGGCATGCATGGCTTCGCGCTGCTGTCGTTCGATGGGCCCACGCTGCACGTCGAATACGTCGACGAGACCGGTGGGACGGCGTGGACCGAGCGGTGGGACTGAACGGGTCGGCGCGGGCGGCTAGCGCTTGCCCTGTTCCACGAACAGCGAGTGCCAGAACTTGACGTCGCGCGCGCCCTGGTCGGCCAGCACCTGCATCACGCGGTCCTTGCGGGCGCTGTCTTCATTGCCCACCCACGCGGCCACCACGTAGCCGCCTGCGGCAAGGTGCGCCGCCGCCATGGCGTGAAAGTCGGACGTGTCCGACACCCACGACTCGACCACCCGGAAGATCTTCGCGGCCGTGCCGTGCTCGTCGCCGGTCGGGTCGATGCGGCGCATGCCTTCCTCGCCGGC
>JAEZDP010000283.1 GCA_023418055.1 Acidobacteriota bacterium | reverse complement strand
GCACTGCACATCGGCGAGTTGCGCGGGCTCGATCTGAGCGACGCGCAGCGTGAGCAGGTGCGCGGCATCGTCGCCTCGCATCGCGACGAGACGCGCGCCGTACACGAACGCCAGCGGACGGCCATGCGCGCGCTCGAGGAGGCGGCTCGCGGCACCGACGAGGCGGCGATTCGCCAGCAGGCCGAAGCGGTGGGCGTGGTGATGGCCGATGCGGCCGTCCTGCGGTCGAGGGTGCGCGCCGAAGTCTGGGCGGTGCTGACGCCTGACCAGCAGGCACGCGCCGAGCAATTGCGCGCCGAGCGCGAGACCCGCATGCGAGAGCGTCAGGCACGCATGGAGCAGCGCCGCCAGCAGCGGCAGCAGCAGCGCGGGGCGGCGCGCCCGCAGGGCTGAACCCCTCAGCAGCGGGCGGCGCTGGTCACGCCGTCCGCTGTCGTCCCTTCCGGACCACCCACCAGATGAGGCCGCCCACGGTCAGCGCGGCAGCCGCCATCGCCGCGAGAAACAGCACCAGTGTCATCACCAGGATTCGCTGGGCACCGAAGACCACTTCGACGTGCAGCGGATCTCCCGCCATCCGCTGCGACAGCGGCTGCTCCCACCGCAGGATGTTCCCGCGCTCGATCTCGCCGCCCGGTGCGTTGTGGAAGGTGATGCGACTCGGCACGTGCAGCCTGACGGCGATCAGTTCCGCGCCGGTCCAGCCGACGTCCACGTTGCGCGCCGCCTTGCGGTGGACCGTCTGTTCGTAGCGCAGGCCCTCGCCGTCGCGGCCGAACGTGTAGGAGGACCAGGCGAAGGGGGCCACTGTCGACAGCGTGCGGACGTCGGCGGCCTCCAGTCGAATCTGGACGAACCTGCGCCCGTCGCGACGCCACGGCCGGCTCACCCGGGTGACGTCCGTCTGGGACGACTCGTACATCGCGCGAATCGCCTCGCGGTCCACCTGGGCGTCGGGTTCGAGCGGCACGTCGAGACCGTGCAGGGCCGAGAGTGCCGCCAGCGACGTGTTGACCACGATCGTCGCCGAACCGTCGAGGGCGATGTAGACCTCTTCTTCGTATTCGTAGGCCGGGCCGACCAGTTGCGCACACGATACCGACAGCAGCGCGGCACAGGCCGTGAGGAGGGAAAGCAGGAGGGAGCGCGGCGACATCCGCCCGCTATCATGCCTCATGCGGGATGCCGCATGCCTCACGCCGCACGCCGCACGCCGCACGCGGGACGCGGGACGCCGTAGACGGTAGACGCGTGGCGGTATGATCCCCCAGTGTCCGCGCGCCCCCGCCTGTTCCTCATCGACGGCAACAACCAGATGTATCGCGCGTACCACGCGATACGCGGCCTGACGGGCCCCGAGGGGCAGTCCACCAACGCCGTCTACGGCTTCGTGACGATGCTGCGGAAGCTGCTGACCGACCATCAGCCGGTCTTCATCGCCTGCGCGTTTGATCTCGCTGGACCGTCCTTCCGCAAGGACCTTGCCGCCGACTACAAGGCCAACCGCACGCCCATGCCCGCCGACCTCGTCGAGCAGGTGCCGTTCGTGCACGAAGCCTGCGAGGCCCTCGGCGTGCCCATCATCACCTCCGAGCGCTACGAAGCCGACGATGTGTTGGCGACGCTGGCACGGCAGGCGACCGCTGCCGGTCTCGACGCGGTCATCGTCACCGGCGACAAGGACTTCTACCAGCTCGTCGACGATCACGTGCTGGTCTACAACCCGCGCGACGAAGGCACCTGGTACGACGCGGCAGGAGTGCAGGAGAAGTTCGGCGTCCGTCCCGACCAGGTGGTGGACGTGCTCGCGCTGATGGGCGATGCGATCGACAACGTGAAGGGGGTGCCCGGCATCGGCGAGAAGGGCGCCCGCGATCTCATCGCCACGCACGGCTCGTTGACGGCGCTGCTCGAGGCCGCGCCGTCCATCACACAGAAGCGGTATCGCGAAGCGCTGCTCGCGCATGCTGAGGACGCTCGTCGCAGCCGCGAGCTCGTGCAACTGCACACCGACGTCCCCGTGACGCTCGACCTCGACGCGCTGCGGCACCAGGGGGCCTCGCAGCCGCGCTGCTTCACACTCTTCTCGCGCCTCGGCTTCCGGTCGCTCGTCAACGAGTTCGCGCCGACGGCGAGCGACATCTCGGCCGACTATCGCGCCTGTCTCGACCGAGAGGACCTGGCCGAACTCGCCGAGGAGGTGCGGGCGGCGGGACGGGCCAGCCTCTTCCTGCTCACCGATGGCGCGCCCGCCATGACGTCACGCCTCATCGGGATCGCCGTGTGTCCGGCGCAGGGCCGCGCCCGATACGTGCCGCTGGGGCACACGTCACTCGACGCCTCGCCCAACGTGGCCCTTCACGTCCTGCAGGCCACGCTCGGCCCCGTGTTTGCCGATCCGGCCATCCCTAAGTCGGCGCACGACCTGAAGGCTGCCACCATCGTGTTCGCCCGCCACGGGGTGACGCTCTCCGGGCTGGGCGACGACGTGATGCTGGCCAGCTACGTGCTGGACGCCACGCAGAACGGGCACGCCGTCGAGACGCTCGCGCTCGAGCAGCTGAACTACCGTGCGGGCGACCTCGCGCAGCTGGTCGGCAAGGGCGCGAAGGCGTTGCAGGTGACCGACCTGCCGGTGGATGCCGTTACGACGTTTGCTGCCGAACGCGCCGACCTGGTGTGGCAGTTGGCCGAGCATCTCGGGCGCGCCGTGGAAGACGGAGGGCTGGTCGGCATCTACCGCGACTTCGAGCTGGCGCTCGTCCCCGTGCTGGTGGCGGTCGAACAGGCCGGCATCCGGGTCGACACGGCGGTGCTGGCGGCCCTGTCCACGCGCATGGACGACGAGTTGGCCGCGCGGTCGGCACGCATCTTCGCGATGGCCGGCGAGAGCTTCAACATCAACTCACCGCGTCAGCTATCCGAGATCCTGTTCGACAAGCTGGGCCTGCCGGCCCTCAAGCGGACGGGCAAGCAGAAGACGGCGTCGACGGCCGCCGACGTGCTGGAGGAACTCGCGCTCACGCACGAACTGCCGCGCGAGATCCTCGACTGGCGCGCCATGATGAAGCTGAAGGGCACCTACGTGGACGCCCTGCCCCTGCTCGTCAACCCGACCACGGGGCGCGTTCACACCACGTTCAACCAGGCGGTCGCGGCCACCGGACGGTTGAGCAGCAGCGATCCCAACCTGCAGAACATCCCCATCCGCACGGAGCTTGGGCGCGAGATTCGCGGCGCGTTCGTGGCAGCGCCGGGGCACGTGCTCATCTCGGCCGACTACTCGCAGATCGAGCTGCGTGTGCTGGCTCACCTCGCGCAGGAGCAGAGCCTCATCGACGCCTTCCAGCGGGGCGACGACATCCACGACCAGACGTCGCTCAAGGTGTTCGGCACCGACAGCGGCCTGTCGAAGCACGAACTGCGCCGACGCGCCAAGATCATCAACTACGCCCTGCTGTACGGGAAGACGGCCTTCACGCTGGCCAAGGACATCGGCGTCAGCCAGACGGCCGCGCAGGCCTTCATCGACGCGTACTTTGCCGGGTACCCGTCGGTGCGTCTCTACATCGACGAGACCATTGCCAGGGCGCGCGACACCGGCGTCGTCTCGACGATGTTCGGGCGGAGGCGAAAGGTGCCGGAACTGACCAGCCGCAACGGGCAGATTCGTGCGGCCGCGGAACGGGTCACGGTGAACCTGCCCATCCAGGGCACTGCGGCCGACATCCTGAAGCGCGCGATGATCGACCTGCACGCCGCGCTGGTCGACCGTCCCGGCACGCGCATGATTCTGACGGTGCACGACGAACTCGTCTTCGAGGCGCCTGAGCCCGAGGCTGACGAGGTGGCGGCGGTGGTGCGCGACAGGATGCAGCACGCGGTGACGCTGGACGTCCCGCTGACGGTGGACGTGGGCATCGGGCACACGTGGAAGGACGCCAAGGGGTAGTGCGTCATGCCTCATGTCTCATGTCTCATGCCTCATGCTTGATGCCTGACCCCTTACGCGTTACGCCTTACAAGGAGGCACGCGCGTGCATCGCCACGCTGCCTGACGGCGCGCGGAGGCCCTCACCGAATCGGCTGTTGTCAGCACCGGGCGTGTCGCAGGTCTGACCCCAGCACCGCACGCCGCAGGTGTGACCCCAGAAGCGCACGCCGCAGGTCTGACCCCGCGCCCGCTCGCGCCGCTCGCCCTGCAGGGCGCGGCTGCTGGTGGCCCGCCGACTGTGCGGCCGTCGTCCAGGTTCACGCCACGCGCGCCAACCCGCCGTCACCCCGGGGAGACCGTAGCGAGGCCCAGCGCCGACGTGGCCGATGCGGTCTCCCCGGTACCGGGCATGGCGGGGGCGCAGCGTGGCCGACGGCCGCACCGGAGGCGGGGACGCCGGCCTCCGCGCTCTGGCAACCCGGCGGCGCTCCAGCGGTCGGTCGGCAAGACCAGGCGGTGGCGCGTGGCAGGTCTGACGCCAGAAACGCGCGCGGGAGGTCTGACCCCAAGACCGCACGCCGCAGGTCTGACCCCACGCCCTCCTGGGCCGCACACCCGGCAGGGCGCGGCGGCTGGTGGCCCGCCGACTGTAAGGC
>JAEZDP010000274.1 GCA_023418055.1 Acidobacteriota bacterium | reverse complement strand
CTTCGCCTGCGACTTCCGCGTGAGGCTACGGTGGACAAGCGCAGGAACTCCTCCAGCAGCATCTCTCCAGGGAGAACCAGCGGGCCCAGCACCGCGGAATCGCGCGGCAGGCTCGCGGGCTCAGTGGTAGTCCTCGCACCGGACGTCGAAGGCATCGTGTTCCTCCCATCGAAACGTGATCCGGTACTGATCGTTCACCCGGATGGCGTGGCGCCCGGCCTGGTCTCCCCTTAACCGTTGCTGATCATGCATCAAACAACAGCCTCACAATCGTCCGAGCCGCACCTGCTGCCACGGCCACTCGAGCGAGTTGCGCCCAGATCCTTCTGCCTCGATACCTTTTCGCGCTTCGCCAGACCGCGATGGAGGTGAAGACGTAGTACGCCAGGCCGAACAACTCCAAGGGCAATGCCCACACTGCACCGGCGTGCGCCGTGACCACGGCCCTGGCGATCACGATGAGCAATCCTCCGCCCATCCCCAAGGCCCAGTACGTTACCGGAAGCGATACGTACCCCAGCCAGGCTCTCCGGATCACTCCGACGGCACCGGCGGGGTCCACAGCGTCGTCGCCACCCTTCGAACCGCTTTCGGCCAGAGGCACCTCGAGCACGTCGAGTGCCTGCCGTCGCTCGAGTTCACCGAGAATGACGCGCCTACCCTCTGGGGTGTAGTCGTCGATTTGACGCGCCGCGGCGGCGACTTCCTCATCAGTCTTTCGACGCCACACGTCTTCTAATGGGACGGCCATATCAGCCTCTCAGCTTCAACCACTACCACCATGTCCGCGACCGATCCGAGTCGGCGCACATCATTGTCATGCACCACGACCTCTTCCTGGACCAAGGGCAATTGCGCGCCGATCGACTTGGCCCTGCTCGGGTCGAGATCCAAAGGGCGCAGCGCGTAGAGCTGACCCGCGCGTCGGCCGAAGGCTGCGATGACCGAACCCGCGCAATGGCATCGGGAAGCGCGGCGCCGAGGACCACGACTGCGACGGCGCTTGGCGAAGTCTCGTCGTGAACTGCGGGGCATGACCACGTCAGTATTGCGCCGGCCTCGCAGGTGGCCCGGCACCCCTCAGACGGAGATCCGGAGCCCCTCGACGGCTCACAGCCAGTGCTCGAAGTGCCCCAACTTTGAAGACGCCACACTCGTGAATGCGAGCGGTCACTCCCTAACGCGGATGACAGGACCCGCTACCCCAACGGCGTCCCGCAGCGTAAACTTGGACGCGAGGTCCACCAGCATGGAAGTCGCTATTCCCAAGAGCCTCGAGGCTCTCGTCCGGCGCAAGGTCGAGGAAGGCCATTACACCAGCGAGGCGGAAGTCGTCGCTGATGCCCTCCGTCTCATGCAGGTGCGCGACGAGGTCGCCGCGATCAAGCGTGACCGGCTCAAGGACGCCTTGAACCGAGGATACGAGGACATCGCAGCCGGGCGGCTGATCGAACTCGAGACCGAGGACGAGATCGACGCGCTGTTTGCCAGCTTGTGAAGCGACTCGCCTTCACCGAAATCGCGCAGGCTGACCTCGCCGCCATTCGGCGGTATTCACTGCGCACTTGGGGTCCACACCAGACCAGCAGGTACATGGACGCCCTTCGCGACACGATGAAGGGCCTCGTCCAGGGCACGGTGGTCACGCGTTCGCGCGACGATCTTAGACCGGCGATCCAGATGGCTACCAGCGGTCGTCACAGCATCTTCTTCGAGGCCGACGAGTCGCGCATCCTGGTCGTCCGTGTCCTGCACGACAGCATGGATTACCAGTGCCACCTGGGGACCGGCGAAGGCCCGGCATAGGGTTCCCGAGGCAGCCATGCCCTTCGACATATTCGGCGACGTAGGGTTGACCAGGGATGTGCCGGCGCACGGAGTGCGTGCCGACGGCCACGCGCGTCCCGACGAACACGGGCGTGCCACCCAGGATGTCGGCATCGGAGTGCACCATTCGTGAACGGCGGGGCATGACCACGTCAGTATCGCTGCGGCAGGGAGATGGGCCCGGCACCATCAGGGGGCGAGCCGCAGGCCGCACCTCCTAGCCCCCGTCGGTCGCATCCAGGGCTCGAGCTGATCCGGGCAGCGTTGATCTGAGCCCTGAACGGCTACGGTATCCAGCGTCGTGTCACCGAAGGCGCAAGGCAGGCGAAGCGCCTCCCACGACTCGACCGGACGCCTCCGGTCTTGGAGGACCATCGTGCGAATCACTGCCGCGCTTGTCGTGTGGCTCGTCGCCGCGCCCCTCGCCGCGGAGCCCTGTAACCCCTACCGCGGGTGCGTGCCTGATCCACTCGACCCGTACTGGGCAGTCACGAGTGGCCCAGGCAGCGCGTTGGATCCTTCCGCACTGTCGCCGCCGGCGTGGTACACGACGCCCAGCCTGTGACCAGCACCGTCGCCAGTCGACGATGTGGTCCCGGCAGCATAGCCTCTCCAGTTGTTGGGGCTGCCCGGGTTCCGGATAGAGGACGAAGTGCTGCTCGTGCCCGCAGAAGCGCTGCGCTCGCAGCCCAGCGAAGCACGGGACGTGCCGGAGCCCGCGCTCACCCTGCTCGTTGTCCTCGGCTTGGGCGCATGGCGTCGGCGCCAGCCACTGCAAGGCATCGGGACACGCGAGTAGCCTGCGCCCGTAGACCGTGGACCGTGGACCGTACGTGGACCGCTACGCCCCGACCATCCGCACCGCGCGCGGTAGCACCGTGTACACGCACCGCGACGCCTCGAGCACTTCCCCGTCCACGTTCACCTTCGTCGGCACGGCAAACCGCATCGACACCCGGCGCGCACGCGCGTAGACCACCTGCCCGTCGTCGAGGTGATCTCCCGACGACAGCCTGGGCAGCAGCGTCACCAGATCGAAGTTCGACGTGCCGTGCACGAGACAGACGTCGAGCCACCCGTCATCAGGTTCGGCCGCCGGCGCCAGCGTGTGGCCGCCGCCGAGCGTGCGTCCGTTGCACACGGCAAAGAGCTGCAGGGGCAGCGACAGCCGCCGTCCGTCCATGTCGATCTCGGTGTGCACCGGCTCGTGTTGGATGAGCGCCTGCGCACCGCCCACGAGATACGCCAGCTTGCCGGCCCACGCCTTCAGCGGCCCCGAGACATACGACGAGGTCTCCGCCGTGAAGCCGCCCCCGGAAGCGTTGATGAACAGCCGGTCGCCAAGTCGCGCGAGGTCGAGCACCCGCACCCGGCCGTCCACCAGCACCTGCACCGCCCCGGCAATGTCCGTTGGAATCGCCACCGTCCCGGCGAAGTCGTTGCCGGTCCCGAGCGGCAGCAGTCCAAGCCGCACCCGCGCGAAGCCGCCTCGAATGCGGCCGATGCCGTTCACCACCTCGTTCAACGTCCCGTCGCCCCCGGCCGCCACCACCATGTCGGCGCCGGCGCGGACCGCCCGCGCGGCGTGCGCCCCCAGGTCGCCCGGCGCGTGCCCTGGCACGAGCACCACGTCGTGGCCGTTGTCGCGCAGGGGCGCCAGCACGTCAGCGTCTGCTAACGTGTCTGCGTTGCCCGCCTGCGGATTGAACAGGATGAAGATGCGCACGGCGTCAGACGGCGGGAGGCGCGCCGCCGTGCCGCCCCGACCGCAGCGGCAGCCAGCCGCGCAGGCGCTGCCAGCTTCGACGCGACGCGGGCGCCACTTCCCGAACCTGCGACAGCAGCTGCTGTGCGGCAGCGCGTCCCCGCTCGAGCCCCTCGCTCGAATACGCTCGAACGATGTCGGGCGTGACCTCCGCGCCGCCCATCGACCAGGCCGTCAAGGCACGTCCCATGGCCCACGTGCCACCGTAGGCGATGGCCACCTTCGGCAGCAGTCCGACCACCGGAATCAGCCCCACGAGTTGACGCGCCGCCTGCCTGAAGAGGAGCCCGCCACCGAGCACGCCGAGCACTTCCTTCACCATCGTCCGCGGGTCGCCGTCGCGGCCAGACGCCAGCAGGATGCGATAGCCCATGATCAACTGGTTCTTCGTGAGGATGACCATGTCCCCGAGACTGAGCGGCGCGGTCAGCACCGGCACGGTCTCGGCCAGGCCCGTGGTCAACGCGAAGGTCGCGTTGGCCTTGGCCGTCTCGTCCACGATCGAATCGGCTACGGCCGCACGGAAGATGGGCAGCGCCGCCGCCAGCGCCAGCCGCTGGTCCGCCTGTACCAGCGGCACGAGCGCGGGAGTGATCGACGCCACGCTGTCGGGCGTCACCTCGGCTACCCCGGTCCGCGCCTCTTCACCGATGCGCCGGGCCACCGCTGCCCCACCCGAGGCCCCGACGATGACCGTGGCGCGAGCCACGCGAGCGCGAATGCAGTGCTCGTCCACCTGCTTCATCGCCAGGGAGAGGTCGGGCGATCGGCTGACGAGCAGCGCCAGCATCGGCACGATGGGCCGCTCGATGAACGCGCGCGGCTCGAGGGTGCGCAGCCACGGCGCAGCAGGGTCGTCGGCGCCGCCAAGCAGCGCCACCTTCATCTCGTCGAGCAGCGCGGCATCCTCGCCGACCAGCGCAATCTCGAAGGGGGTGCGCGCCGCCACCCGCATGCTCTCGAGATCAACGTCGCTGATGACGCGCCACAGGTTGGCCAGCTTCAAGGACGCCACGGGTCGACCTCCACAAGAGCAGCGGGACGGAGCGTGAAGGGCTGGTGAGCCGCCCCGGGCTCGAACCGGGAACCAACTGGTTAAAAGCCAGTTGCTCTACCATTGAGCTAGCGGCCCACTCCAACGGAAAAGTGTAACAGAGCGCGTCAGGGCGTCAGCGCCAGCGAAACAGCCGCAGCGCCAGCACGAAGCTGCCCACCGTCCAGCCAGACAGCACGGCCACCTGCGGCCACAAGGCCAGCGGGCCCACGCCCTCCAGCATGACGCCACGTAGCGCCTGATTCAGCGCGGTCAACGGCAGCAGGTCGATCCAGGGCTGCATGACGTCGGGAAAGTTCTCCGACGCAAAGAACACCCCCGAGAGCACCCACATCGGCACCATCACCAGGTTCATCAGCCCTGAGACCGTCTCGATGCTCGTCGCGCGGCTGGCCACGAGCAGGCCCAATCCCGCGAAACACGCGGCGCCGAGCAGGCAGACGCCGGTGAGCGCCAGCCACGACCCCTGCACGGGCACGTCGAACACCAGGATGGCGAACCCGAGCAGCGCTCCGGCCTCGAGCACGAGAAACGCCAGTCGCGCCGCGATGTGCGACGCCAGATACTGCGCGCGCTGCATCGGCGTGGCCATGAGCCGCTTGAGCAACTTGCGCACGCGCGCCTGCACCACCGAGAAGCCGATGCTCCACAACCCCGTGCCCATGATGTTCATGCCAAGCAGTCCGGGCACGACCCAGTCGATGTAACGCGATCCGGGCACGACGATCGCGCGGTCGCCCGTTGCCACGACGTCCACCTGCCCGCCCGCCCGCTGCAGCACATCGTCGGCAACGAACCGCGCCAGTCGGCTCTCGGGACGGCTGGGATCGAATTCGTAGGTCAGCGTGTCGCCGGGCACTACCAGCAGATGAATGGCGCCATTGCGCAAGGCGCGTGTCGCCTCGTCGCGCGCCATCGTCGTCACCCGTACGCCCTCGGCGGCGGTCAGCTGTTCAACGACCACGTCCTGGCGTGCGCCGTCGAGCACGCCGACGAGCACGTCGGGCGCCTGCTGCGTACCGAAGGCGACGCCCAGCGCACACGCCAGCAGCACCGGGAAGGCGAACACCCAGAACAGCGCCTCGGGCTCACGCAGGAACTCGCGGAAGCGGGTGACGGTCAGCTCGACGAGCGGATGCCGGTGATCAGCCATCGCGCAGCTGCCTTCCCGTGAGCGACACGAACACGTCCTCGAGCGTCGCGCTGTGTGTGGTCAGCAGGCTGAATGGGCGGGCATTACCGACCAGCGTCAGCAGCGCCGGCAGCGCCTCGTGCAGCACCGACACGATGAGCGTGCCGTGGCCATCGGCCGTCGTGGCACGGCGTACGCCCGGCAACTGCTCCAGCGCCTCTCGCGCCGGCAACGAGCCGTCCTCGAGAGCAAACTCCACCACGTGTTCTGCGCCGAGCGAGGCGATGAGCTCGGTGGGGGTGCCGAGCGCAATCACCCGCCCGTGATCGACGATGGCGACGCGGTCGCAGAGGATCTGTGCCTCGTCCATGTAGTGCGTGGTGATGAGGACGGTGCGTCCCGCGGCACGGTACTCGGTCAGCAGGTCCCACAGCTGTCGCCGCGACTGCGGGTCGAGCCCGGTGGTGGGCTCGTCCAGGAACAACAGGTCGGGGTCGCCGACGAGCGCGCAGGCGACGGCCAGCCGCTGCTTCTGCCCGCCCGACAACGTGCCGTACCACGCTCGGCGCTTGCCCCCGAGGCCCACGCGGTCGAGCAGCGACTCGATGGTCGGGCCCTGCCGGTAGAATGAGCGGAACAGCCGAAGCGTCTCCTCGACGCTCAGCTTCTCGGCGAGTTGTGTCTCCTGCAGCTGGATGCCCAGGCGCTGCCGCAACTGGTCCGCGTCCGTCGTCCATCGCAGGCCGAGCACTTCCACATCGCCCTCGTCAGGCGCGAGCAGCCCTTCGAGGATCTCGATGGTGGTCGTCTTGCCTGCGCCGTTCGGGCCGAGCAGGCCGAAGCACTCGCCGGCCTGCACCTCGAGGTCGAGCCCGGCCACCGCCGTCGTGTCGCCATATCGCTTGACGAGCCCGGCGCAGCGCACGGCCAACGACGCGGCGGCTTCGCTCATGTGCGCAGCGTGAACCACTCGCCTGCCGGCGTGTCCTCGCGGAGAATCGTGTCGTGGCGGTCGGAGCCGGTCGAGATGAGCGCCACCGGGACGCCGCACAACTCTTCGAGGCGCGCGATGTAGGCACGCGCGGCCGCAGGCAGGTCGGCGAAGCGGCGGACGCCCTGCGTGGGCGCGTCCCAGCCCGACACGGCCTCGTACACCGGCTCGCAGGCGGCGAGCAGGCCGATCTCCGACGGGAACTCGGTGACCTCTTCCCCGCCGGCACGGTAGCTCGTGCAGATCTGCAGCGTGTCGATGCCGTCGAGCACGTCCATCTTGGTGATGGCGAGGGCGTCGAGGCCGTTGACGCGCACGGCATAGCGCAGCGCCACGGCGTCGAACCAGCCGCACCGCCGCGGACGCCCGGTGACCGACCCGTACTCACTGCCGCCGTCACGCAGGCGCTGGCCCATCTCGTCGAGTAGTTCGGACGGAAACGGGCCGCTGCCCACCCGCGTGGCGTACGCCTTGGCGACACCCATCACGCCCGAGATCTTCCGGGGCCCGATGCCGAGGCCGGTGCAGATGCCGCCCGTGGTGGCGTTCGACGAGGTCACGAACGGATAGGTGCCATGGTCGATGTCGAGCAGCGTGCCCTGCGCGCCTTCGAACATCACGCGGCGGCCCGCCTTGATCGCCTCGTCGAGATACAGCGACACGTCGCGCACCCACGGCCGCAGGCGTTCCCACGCGCGGTCGAGCTCCTCGAGCACCTCGCGCCAGTCCATGTGCGCGTCGGGAATCAGGCGGTTACGCGACTCGACGTTGGCGCGCACCGCGTCTTCGAGCACCTGGCGGGGCGCCTTGTCCGACAGGTCGCCCACACGGATGCCGCGGCGGCCGATCTTGTCCTCGTAGGCCGGACCGATGCCGCGCGACGTCGTGCCGATCTTGCGCTCCCCGCGGCGCGCCTCCGAGAGCACGTCCAGCTCCCGGTGGTACGGCAGGATGAGGTGTGCCTTGCTGCTGATGACGAGCCGGTCGCCCACGCTGATGCCCGCGGCCTCGACCTCGTCGATCTCGGCAAACAGCGCCTGCGGATCGACCACCAGGCCGTTACCGATGACGCAGGTCACCTCCGGCCGCAACATGCCGGACGGCAGGAGCCGCAGGATGAACTTGCGCCCGTTGACGTAGACGGTGTGGCCGGCGTTGTGCCCGCCCTGATACCGCGCGACGATCGAGAAATCCGGCGTCAGCAGGTCGACGATCTTGCCCTTGCCTTCATCTCCCCACTGCGCACCCAACACGGCGATGTTCATGACGCGAACCTGGCTCCCTGATGTGCAACACGCGCCCGTCCGGGCGCATCGAAAAACACATCATCCTACCAGAGCCTCCGCGGTTGACAACGACAGGCGGGGTCCATAGGCTCTAGGGCTTCCGTCGATGCCCCCCGTCGCCGACATCCTCTCCGTGCTCAAGGCGCCAACCCCGGGTGTCCCACTCGTCGTGGGCCCGTGCGCCAGCGGGCGCACCACGCTGCTGCGCCACCTCGCCGAACGGCTCGACACGGGCACGGCGCCGGTCTATCTCGATCTCGAGCGCATCGCGACGACCCCCGAGCAGTGCTATCGCGCGGTCCTTCGGCATGCCCGCCCCGACCCGGCCAGCGGCATCGTCGCCCCCGCGACACTGCCGTCGCCGCGCGAGGCGTTCCTCGCGCTCGTACGACTGCTGACGGACGCGACCTCGGCATCGGGACGCCCGTTCACCTTCCTCCTCGACGAGGTGCTCGAACTGCGGACGTTCGAGAGCTTCCCCGGTCTCAAGCAGGTGATGCGGGAACTCGGCGAGGCCATCGGCACGTCGCGGAACCGGTTCGTCGTTGCCTCGCGCTTCTCGTGGCGGTCCGCACGCGTGTTGACCTGGCCCGGCATCGCCACGGTGCCGCTCGGTCCGCTGCCGGCGGCAGGCGCCAGCTGGGCGCCCGGCGCGCTCGACGGGCTCGACTCGTACGAGACGCGGCAGGTGCTGGCCCTGGCCGACGGACGCCTCGGCTATGCCGTGCTCATCGCCCGGGCCCTGCGGGCCGCGCGCCGCACCGGGTTGGCCGATGCCGTCGGCGCGATGACCGAGCAGCTTCTGCCAGGCGCGCCGCTCGAGCAGCGGTTGCGGCTGTCCTACGAGGTCCGGCTGCAGCGCGCCCGCGGCTATGGCGCGCTGCGCGCCATCCTCGACGCGCTGGCCGAACAGCAGCCGATGAACCTCACCGAGATCGCCCAACGGATGCACCGCACGCCAGGGTCCACCAAGGATTACCTGTCGTGGCTGCTCGACGTCGATCTGCTGCGTGTGGAGCGCAAGCGGTACACGATGACCGACCCGCTGCTGCGCGTGTGGCTGCGCCTCAACAACGGCGCCGAGCCTCCTACCGACATCCAGG
>JAEZDP010000244.1 GCA_023418055.1 Acidobacteriota bacterium | reverse complement strand
TCGTGGGCACAGTCGCCTCGGGCAGCAGGAACGCTACCGACAGGCGCTCGTGCGGATGCGCGGCAAGGGTCACCTCGAGGTCCACGCCGTCGGTCCTTCGGCTCACGGTCGCGGTCACTCGTGCTGGGGGCGGTGTGGTGCCAGGTGGCACCTGACCTTCGAACACGCAGGCGCCGGCCGGATGGAACGGCCCGCCGTGCCCACCTGCGGCCACCGGCTGCCACTGCACGTTCTCTGGACCTGGCGCAATGTCGACGCCGGGCTCGTTGCCGGCGAGCCGCCAGTACGTCTCGCCGCTCACCCGGTTGTCCACACGCGTCACGGCCCGCCGCTGCGGACGCTCGGCCGTGTAGGCCGGCGCCATCAGCACGAGCAGCGCCGAGACGACGACGAGCGTTGCGAGAACGGTGCCGGCGAGCCCGTGCCTCACGCGCCAGGTGAGGCGCCCGACCAGCAGCCCCAGCACGGGCGGCCACAGGAACACGCCGACAGCCAGGAACAGCAGCGGGAACAGCCAGATGGGCGTCACGAGCGGCAGGCGGGACAGCACCGGCACGGCGAAGCCCAGCAGCGCCCAGGCATCGGGAGCGAGCAGCACCCAGGCGACAGCGGCCGACACCGCCGACACCACACGTTCGATGCCGGGTCTGGTCACCCCGAGGGGCAGCAGAAGCGCGGTCAGCACCAGCGGAATCGTTGCGAGATAGGAAGCGGCCACCGCCACCGCGAGCAACGCGACCGCCACCGCGATCCAGACGGGCAGCGTCGTCATCCAGACGGCCGCCGGCGTGCCGATGGGGCGCAGTCGCGCCGGCAGCTGCGACGCCAGGCGTCGCACCGCCCACGTCATCGCCACCACCATCATCGTCATGAAGAGATAGAGCCGCCAGGGTGAGGCATGCCACGGATGCAGTTCCGCCCGGGCGGACCGCAGCAGCCACACCGATCCGAGGAGGGCGAGGGCGACGGCGCCCGTGGCGAGCGTGGCCCACGCAAACGTCGTGATCGTCGCCGCGATGCCGTAGGTCCTGACCGCCTGGCGCACGAGCAGCAGCCAGGCCAGCAGCCCTAGCGCGACCGCCGCGATGCCGAGCAGGCGCGCACTGGTCGTCGTCATGACGAAGGCACGTCGGTCGAGCACCGAGAAGTACACGGGATCGACGGCTCGCGCGTCGAGCGGCCCTTCGTCGAGGCGCTCGACTATGGCGACCACGTTGTCGCCTGCACGCGCGAGGGCTCGTGGCGTCACGCGATCCGCGCGGTCACGGTCGGTGTGATAGGCGTGGCTGTCGCCGACGGCGGCGAAGTTCAGGCCGAACACGTCGAGGCCCCGCAGGATGGTCGCATCGGTGTCGTTCGGCAGGGCCTTGTACACCGAGAGCATGTAGGAGCCGCCCCGCGGGTAGGGGGCCCGTGCCCAGGCGTCGAGCGCGGGGCCGCTGCCGGGACCGGTCTCGAAGAGCGGCACCGGATCACGGGTGCCGATGGCTTCGAGGTTCAGGTACGTGCGCAACCGCGCACGGACGTCGGCGTCCTCGACGAGCGCGCGTGCGCCCATGAGGCCGTCCTCCTCCCCGTCGGTGAAGACGACCATCAGGCTGTAACGGGGAGACTCGCGTGCCGCCAGCACGCGCGCGGCTTCGAGGGCCACCGACACGCCGAAGGCATCGTCGCCTGCGCCCGGACCGGCGGTGACGCTGTCGTAGTGCGCCACGAGCGCCACGGCCTCGCGCTGCTGCCCGTTGCGGATGGCGATCACGTTGGCGACGCGGGCGGAACGGCCGCCTTCACGCCACTGCGCCTCGGCCTCCTGTACGCGGACGTCGAAGCCGTACAGCTGAAGCGTCTCGATCAGGTAGGCGCGCGCTTCCTGATTGGCGGTGGACCCCGCCGGGCGACTGCCAATCGCCCCCGCCAGCCGCTCGACGTGCGCCCGGGCATTCTGCGCGTCGAACCGGCCGCCTCCGAGCCCGCATCCGCCGGCCAGCAGCAACAGGACGAGAAGCACCGAACGCCCCGCCAACAGTCGCCGCCACGCCCACGCCCCGCGCGTGTCCCGGAAGGTCTGCCCCATGCGCGTTGAGAGTAGCAGATGGGATCGGACGACAGGCCTTCGGGGGCCGGTCCGAGCCGTCACGCGCTAGACGTCAAGCACGAGGCATGAAGCATGAAGCCTGAGGCATGAGGCATGAGGCATGATGAAGGCCTACACCTGCAGCCGTCCCGTGTAGATGGCCATCCCGACGACGGCGTCCACGCCCATGGCGTCGAGCGCGTCGATCTCCTCCTGAGTCGTGATGCCGCCGGCGGCCACGACGCGTCTGGTGGTCGCCTGGCGCACGGCCTCGACGGCCTCCATCGGGATACCGAGCATCAACCCTTCCGTGTCCACGTGTGTGTACAGGAACTCGTCGCAGAAGGGCTCGAGCGCGGCCGCTGCCTCGGCGGCCGTCACGTTGGTCGACTCCTGCCAGCCCCGAATCGTCACGCGGCCCTGCGAGCTGTCGACGGCCGCGATGACGCGCTCGCGTCCGACCGCCTCGGCCAGTTGGCGGGCGAACTCGAGGTTCAGTTCCCCGTGCGCGAAGAGTGCCGAGCTGACGATGACGTGGGTGGCGCCCAACCCGAGCACGAGTTGGGCACGCTCGATCGTGCGGATGCCGCCGCCGACGCGGCACGGGCGGCGCGCGCAGATCTGGCGCATCAGCGCCTCGTTGGCCCCGGTCTCCATGGCGGCATCGAGATCGATGAGCTGCAGCTTGGGAAAGGCGGCGAAGCGGGCCAGCCAGCCTTCCCAGTCGTCGGTGGCCATGGCCAGCCGCTTGCCCTGGACGAGTTGTACGACCTGGCCGTTCTTGAGATCGATGGCGGGTATGAGCATGGGAGGAAGGAAGGAGCGAAGGAGCGAAGGAGCCAAGGAACGAAGGAACGAAGGAACGTGGAGGCTATGCCGTCATCCGCACCGGTATCCCCGCGTCTGCAAGGTGGCGTTTGAGGTCCACCACGGCGTGTTCGCTGAAGTGGAAGATGGACGCGGCCAGTGCGGCATCTGCCCGGCCTGCCGTGAAGACGTCGGTGAAGTGCGTGAACGACCCCGCGCCGCCCGAGGCGATCACGGGGATGGAGACGGCCGATGAGACGGCGGCCGTCATCGGCAGGTCGAAACCGCTGCGCGTGCCGTCCTTGTCGATGGACGTGAGCAGCACTTCGCCGGCGCCGCGATCTGCCGCCTCGCGTGCCCACTCCACGGCATCGCGCCCCGTGGGCGTCGAGCCGCTCTTCACGTAGACCTCGAACCGCCCGTGCTCCCAGGTCGCGTCGATGGCAATGACCACAGCCTGGCTGCCGTAGCGCCTGGCCAGCGTCGTCAGCAGCTCGGGGTTGGCGACCGCGGCGCTGTTGATGCTGACCTTGTCTGCGCCAGCTTCCACTGCCGCATCGGCATCCGCCTCGGACGCGATGCCGCCGCCAACCGCCAGCGGAATGAACAGCTCACGGGCCACCGCCGATACCGTGCGTGCCATCGTGCGGCGCTTCTCGAGCGTGGCGGTGACGTCGAGGATCACGAGCTCGTCGATGCCCTCGACGTTGTACCGGCGGGCCAGTTCCGCGGGATCGCCGGCCGCGCGCAGCCCTTCGAAGTTGACGCCCTTGACGACCTGGCCGTCACGCACGTCGAGGCAGGCGATGATGCGCTTGGAGAGCATGACTTACCTCGCGACCGCCACGAAGTTCCGGAGCATCTGCAGGCCGACCTCGCCCGACTTCTCCGGATGGAACTGCGCGCCGTACACGTGCCCGCGCTCGACCACGCTCGGAAACGAGACGCCGTGGGTGGTATGCGCCACGGTCGCGTCGCCGTCGGGGACGACGTAGGAATGCGTGAAGTACGCCTGGGCGCTGGTCGGCACGCCGTCGAGTAGTCGGGAAGGCCTGTCGTTCCTGTCGAGGGCGTTCCAGCCGACGTGTGGCACCTTGAACGGTGCCTCGTCGCCGGCGGGTGGTGGCGGCGAGAGCACCGAGCATCGTCCGGGCAGCAAGCCCAGGCCCGGGACGTC
>JAEZDP010000179.1 GCA_023418055.1 Acidobacteriota bacterium | reverse complement strand
GCCACGGCGTCCGCCACGACCCCGTCCACCGGCGCGGCCCAGCCACAGCCGCCCGCGCGAAAGGCGCCAGCGCGCCGCGCGCCGACCCGCCGCACGAACACCACTCCCGTGACGGCCGCCGTCGAGGCGCCAATCGAGGTGCCCACGGAGACGACCCTGCGGGCCGCGCAGACGCCGCTGCACGTGCTGATGGTGGCCAGCGAATCGGCGCCCTTCAGCAAGACCGGAGGGCTCGGCGACGTCATCGCCGCCCTGCCGCGTGCGATTGCGAGCCTCGGCCACCAGGTGACCGTGGTGGTGCCGCGCCATCGGGGTATCGAGGTGTCAGGGGCGCCGGCCGATCGCTTCGACGTCGAGATGGGCGGCCATCACTACGAGGCCGCCGCGTATGTGGAGGACGGGAGGACGGAAGGACAGGCCTCGTCGGTCCGCGTGGTGCTCATCGACCATCCGGCGTTCTTCGATCGCGATGGCGTCTACGGCATCGGCAGCCAGGACTACGAAGACAACCCCCGCCGCTTTGCCTTCTTCAGCCTCGCCGCGCTGGAGTACGCCCGGCGAGCCGGCACGCCCGTCGACATCGTGCACGCACACGACTGGCCCACGGGCCTCACGCCGCTCTACCTGCGCACCCGGTATCAGGGCGACGAGGTGCTGGGCCGCGCGGCCTCGGTGTTCACCGTGCACAACGTGGCCTACAAGGGCTTGTGCGCCGCCGGGTGGCTGCCACAACTCGGGCTGGGCTGGGACGTCTTCACGTCCGAGGGGCTCGAATACTGGCTGCACGCGAGCTTCCTCAAGGCCGGCATCGTCTACAGCGACGTCGTGACGACGGTGAGCCAGCGGTACGCGCAGGAACTGCAGCAGCCCGAAACCGCGTTCGGGTTCGAAGGCGTGATCCGGGCGCGGCGTGACCACCTGCTGGGCATCCGCAACGGCATCGACGTCGAGGCCTGGAACCCGTCAGCGGACCCTTACCTGCCGGCGCCCTTCGACGCGTCCAATCTCGAAGGCAAGCGGCAGGCGCGCGCGCGGCTGCTCGAGACCTTCGGCCTGGCCGACGTCGCGGTCGACGGTCGTCCGCGTCCGGTGGTCGCGATGGTCTCCCGCATGGTCGACCAGAAAGGCCTCGACCTGATTGCCGACATTGCCGACCAGCTCCCCTCGCTCGGCGCGGCCTTCGTGGTGATGGGCACCGGCGAGCCCTGGTACGAAGAGATGTGGCGGTCGCTGGCGCGGCAGTATCCTGAGCAGGTGGGCGTGCGCGTCGGGTTCGACGAGGGGCTGTCGCACCTCATCGAGGGCGGTGCCGACCTGTTCATGATGCCGTCGCGATACGAGCCGTGTGGCCTGAACCAGATGTACAGCCTGCGCTACGGCACGGTGCCGGTGGTGCGGGCCACCGGGGGGCTGGCCGACACGGTGGTGGACGTGGAGTCGTCTGGCGCCGGAGGCAACGGCTTCACGTTCACGGACGCGTCCGGACAGGCGCTGCTCGACGCGCTTCGTCGGGCACTGGCGTTCTACCGTCGCGACCCAGAAGGGTGGGCCGCCCTGCAGCGGGTGGGAATGGCTCGTGACTTCTCATGGCAGGCCTCGGCCCGCGCCTATCTCGAGGCGTATGCCCAGGCCCGCGGCAGCAGGCCCGCGCGCGACACGGCGGCCGTAGCCGTCTGAGGCCGGCACCTGATTTCTTCGCTTCTGCATCGAAAGGACATGATGGCTTCCGCACTCGTACAGCACCTGACCGACGCCAACTTCACCTCCGTCATCGGCGGCACCAGCCAGCCGGTGCTCGTGGACTTCTGGGCCGAGTGGTGCGGCCCCTGCCGCATGATTGCGCCCACCGTGGACGCGCTGGCGGATGAACTGCAGGACAAGGCGGTCATCGCGAAGCTGAACGTCGACGAGAACCCCGGGGTGCCTGGCACCTACGGCATCCGCAGCATTCCGGCCCTGCTCGTGTTCAAGGGAGGGCAGGTCGTGGACCAGGTCGTCGGCGTCCGGTCGAAGGACGATCTGAAGCGCATGCTCGAGCGCCACATCTGACGAAGGAGCCAACGGTCATGGCCGCTGAGGTTCGGAACGTCGTCATCATCGGGTCGGGGCCGGCGGGGCTCACCGCCGCGCTCTACACCGCGCGGGCAGGGCTCTCGCCGCTGCTCATCGAAGGGCTGCAGCCCGGAGGCCAGCTCACCATCACCACCATGGTGGAGAACTGGCCGGGCCATCGCGACGGCATCATGGGGCCCGAGTTGATGACCGAGATGCGCGCGCAGGCAGAGCGGTTCGGCACCGACCTTCGGGCCGGGCTCGTGACGTCCGTCGACTTCGCGGGCTCGCCGTTTGCCGTGCACCTCGATGGCGGCGAGACGATTCACGCCAAGGCGGTCATCATCGCCACGGGCGCGTCCGCCAAGCTGCTCGGCATCGCGTCGGAGATGACGATGATGGGGCGCGGCGTCAGCACGTGCGCCACGTGTGACGGGTTCTTCTTCCGCAATCGACCGATTGCCGTCGTCGGCGGCGGCGACACGGCGATGGAAGAGGCAATCTACCTCTCCAAGCTTGCGTCGCACGTCACGGTCATCCACCGGCGTGACGAGCTGCGGGCGTCGAAGGTCATGCAGGAAAAGGCTTTCGCGAACCCGAAGATCTCGTTTGTCTGGGACACGACGGTCGACGAGGTGCTTGGCAACGAGCGCAACGAGGTGCGGGCCGTCCGGCTGCGGCACCTGCCGACCGGCGCGGTCTCGGAACTCGAGGTGGACGGGCTGTTCGTGGCCATCGGCCACACGCCGAACACCTCGCTGTTCACCGGGCAACTGCAGATGGACGCCAACGGGTATCTCGTGACGAGCGGCACGCGCACCAACATCGAAGGCGTCTTTGCCGCCGGTGACGTGCAGGACCACGAGTACCGGCAGGCCATCACCGCCGCTGGCTCGGGCTGCATGGCCGCGATGGACGCCGAGCGCTGGCTCGAACACGGTCAGCGGGTGGACGAGGTCGACGTCTCGGAAGCCGCGCAGGCCGCGGCCCTCGCTGCCCCGCAGTAACCCGCATCCGCACTACCTCCCGCAACGTAGCGGCCGGATGGACCCGGCCGCTACACCGTGCGCTCGATCCACCCTCCGCCGAGCACCACATCCCCGTCGTAGAACACCGCCGCCTGTCCGGGCGTGATGGCGTACTGCGCCGTCTCGAACACCACCCGCGCTCGCCCGTCGGCTAGCGGTGTGACCAGCGCTGACGCCGCCGGATGCCGATGACGGATCTGCACGGCGGCCGTGACGGGCTGCACGGGGGCTTCGCCCGCGATCCAGTTCACGTCCGCGACGTCGCACGCCTGCTGCTGCAGCGCGTCTCTGGGCCCGACCACCACCGTGTCGTGCTCGGCGTCGATTCCCACGACGTAGAGCGGGACGCCCACCGACAGGCGCAGGCCCTTGCGCTGCCCGACCGTGAAGTGATGCACGCCATCGTGCCGCCCCAGCGGGCTGCCCTCGATGTCGACGATCGGGCCAGGGGCGGGCGCGCGGTTGGCGGCGGCCCTGTCGATGAACGCGGCGTGATCGTGGTCGGGGACGAAGCAGATCTCGTGGCTGTCGGGCTTGGCTGCCACCGGCAGGCCGCGCTCCTGCGCGTACGCGCGGACCTCTGGCTTGGTCAGCGCGCCGATAGGGAAGACCGCGCGCGCCAGCTGCGCCTGCGTGAGCGAGAACAGGAAATACGACTGGTCCTTGGCCTGGTCGCGCCCGCGTCGCAGCACGCGCCGTCCCGTGCCGTCGTCGTCCAGCTGCACGTAGTGGCCGGTCGCGAGCATCGTCGCGTCGAACCCGTGCACGCGCTCGAGCAGGGTCTGGAACTTCACCTCGCTATTGCACCGCGTGCAGGGGATGGGTGTGCGTCCAGCCGAGTACTCCCCGATGAAGTTGGTCACGACCTGCGCATGGAAGTGCGACTCGAAGTTGACGATGTAGTGCGGGATGCCCAGACGGTGTGCGACGCGGCGGGCATCGTGGAGGTCGTCGAGCGTGCAGCACGATCCGAAGGCGACCTCGCCCTCGCGCTGGTCGTACAACTGCATCGACAGGCCGACGACCTCGTGGCCCTGATCGGCGAGCAGGGCTGCGGCGACCGACGAGTCGACCCCGCCGGACATGGCCACGGCGATGCGCACGTCAGTGCCCCCGTGAGTTGGCGCCCGCAGCGGCGGCCGGGCGCCGGTCGGTGACGAGGCGCAGCCGGGCGACCGTGGCAGGCAGCACGTCGAGCAGGCGGTCCACGTGGGCCTGTGTGGTGCCACGGCCCAGGCTGATGCGCAAGGCGTTCTGGGTGCGGTGGAGGGGGAGCCCCATCGCCTTCAGCACGTGCGAGGGCTCGAGGGTGCCCGAGGAGCACGCCGAGCCCGTGGACACCGCGATGCCTTCGAGGTCGAGCGCAATCAGGAGCGACTCGGCCTCGATGCCTTCGAAGCCGATGTTGGTGGTGTTGGCCACGCGGGGTGCCTCGCCGCCGTTGACGTGCACGCGATCGACGCGCGCGACGATGCCGGACTCGAGCGCGTCTCGGAGCGCCGCGATGCGGGCCGTGTCCTCCTGAAGGCGCTCTTTGGCACGGCTGGCCGCGACGCCCAGGCCGATGATGCCGGGAACGTTTTCGGTGCCGGCGCGTCGACTGCGCTCCTGCCGTCCGCCCGTGGCTGTCGCCAGGAGGCGCGTGCCGCGCCGCACCCACAACGCGCCCACGCCCTTGGGTCCATAGATCTTGTGACCGGACAACGCGAGCAGATCGACATCCAGCGCGCGTACGTCGATGGGCAGACGCCCCACGGCCTGCACCGCGTCGGTGTGGACGATGACGTCGCGACTGCGCGCGCGCACCCGCCTGGCGATCTCCGCCACCGGCTGCACGGTGCCGACCTCGTTGTTGGCGAGCATCACCGACACGAGCGCGGTCTCGTCGGTGCACGCGGACGCCACCGCGTCTGGATCGACGACGCCCGACGCGTCTGGGGCGACCAGGGTGACCGACCAGCCGCGCTTTTCCATCTGGCGGAGCGTCGCGAGGATCGCCTCGTGTTCGATGGCCGACGCGACGAGATGCCGGCGGCCGGTGGCGGCCCGCAATTCGGCCACGCCGCGAAGCGCGAGATTGTCGGCCTCCGTGCCGCCGCTCGTGAAGATCACCTCCGAGGGCTGGCCACCGAGCAACGCGGCCACTCGTTCGCGCGCATCGTCGAGGCGTGCCTTGGCGCGCTGGCCGTAGGCATGCACACTGGAAGCGTTGCCGAACTCGTCGCGCAAGGCGGCGCAGACGGCGTCGAGAACATAGGCGTCGACCGGGGTCGTGGCGTTGTGGTCGAGGTACACGCGCTCCATCGGCAGGCCGGACGACGATCGTACCACCCGCCGCTAAACCTCAGCAACGCAAAGAGGTAGACACTGCTCACCCCATTCCATATACTGGCGCCGCATTCGGGTCGTCGCCACCCTGCAGACCCACCTGGAGAACTCAATCATGTGGAAACGCGATGACGCGCCGCGGACGGCTGTGCCTCCCGCGACGCCGACCACGCCGCAGACTCCTGCTCCTCCGCCAGCCGCCGTCGAGCAGCCTGCCGTGCCCCGCTCAGCGGGCGTTCCAGAAAGAGGCGCAATGAGCATGGGCAACATCGGCAAGTCGGTGGTCATCAAGGGCGAGCTGAACGGCAGCGAAGACCTGACGATCGAAGGCCAGGTCGAGGGCAAGATCGAGCTGAAGGACAACGTCCTGACCATCGGCACCAACGGGAAGATCAAGGCCCAGGTGTTTGCCAAGACCGTCATCGTGCTCGGGGAGGTCGTCGGCAACGTCACCGCCTCCGAGAAGGTGGACATCCGCGACAACGGCTCGGTCGACGGCGACATCACCTCGCCGAAGGTGGCCATTGCCGAAGGCGCGCACTTCCGCGGCGCCATCGACATGAATCGCGGGGCGAGTGCGCCCCGGTCGGACGCCGCGCGCGCCGACAGCAAGCCGGCCCAGACTCCTGCCGGAGCCAAGGCCTGATCCCACGATGATCCCCGGACGGTGACGGGGCCAGCCGGCCTCGTTGCCGCCGCATGGTGCACGCCAACGTGAGCGACGACACCGACGACCGGTCCCTGGCATCGCGCCTCTTCGGCTGGGCCAGGGGCACTGACGCCGGGCATGCCGACGGCAGCCGCGACGCAGGGCCCCCGATGGCCACCAAGGCGCTCGGCAAGTTCGTCAAGGCGCTGGCCGGCCGACCGACGGCCTCGATTCTCGATCTCGGTCCCGTCGTGGGCGCCAACGTCGCCTTCTTCGGCGAGGAACTCGGCTGCCGGCTGCAGGTCGAAGACCTCTATGCCGACCTCGAGCGCCACGCCGCCCCGCCCACGCTCGAAACCCTGCCGGCCTTTCTCGAAAGTCGCCTGACGCACGCGCCCGACAGCTTCGATGGCGTGTTGTGCTGGGACGTCTTCGACTATCTCGACAAGCCCGCCGCCAAGGCGTTGGCCGCGTCGGTCGTCGCTCGCCTGAAGCCGGGCGGGCTCCTGATGGCCTTCTTTCAGACGCAGGCCAACACTGCCGCCTCCTACACCAAGTACGTGATCGCCGATGCCGGGCATCTGCAGCACCGGACGTACGGCGCGAGCCACGGGCGACGGACCGTGTTCCAGAATCGCGACATCGAGCGCCTGTTCCCGGGGCTCACGGTCACCGACTCGTTCCTGATGTTGAACCGGACGCGCGAAGTCCTGCTGCGCAAGCGCGTTCCCACTTCTCCTGCCGCTTCTTCCGCCTCCGCATGACCTCACCGCCGCCGGTGGTTGCCCTGCTCACCGATTTTGGACTGCAGGATCATTACGTGGCCTCGATGAAGGGCGCCATCCTCCGCGGGTGCCCGCAGGCCCGCCTCGTGGACATCACCCACCTGGTGCCGCCGCAGGACGTGCCGCGTGCCGCCTGGGTGGTGGCCGCGTGCGCGGCCGATCTCCCCGAGCGCTGTGTGGTGCTGGCCGTGGTCGATCCGGGGGTCGGTACCGGACGCCGTGGGCTGGCCGTCGAGGCCGATGGTCGCTGGTACGTGGCGCCGGACAACGGTCTGCTGAGCCACGTGTTGTCGCGCGCGCGCACCTGGCGGGCGGTGTCGCTCACCAACCCCGCGTACTGGCGCCAGGGGCACGGTGCCACCTTCGAAGGGCGCGACCGCTTTGCGCCCGTCGCCGCGCATCTGGCCGGTGGAGGACGTCTCGAAGACGTAGGAGAGGTCGTCCGCGACCTGACGTTCCTGCCGGTACCGCCGCTGCACGAGGCCGACGGCCTGCTCACCGGACACGTCGCCTGCGTGGACCACTTCGGCAACCTCATCACGACGATCCCCTCCGACCGTGTGCAGGGCGGGCGCTATCACTGGGGCAGTTGCGCCGGCCGGCAGCTGCCGATCGTCAGGACCTACGCCGAGCGCGCGGCCGGAGACGTGTGCCTGCTGCCCGGCAGCAGCGGATTTCTCGACGTGGCGGTGGTCAACGGGTCGGCGCACGGGCTGCTCGACGCGCGCATCGGCACGGCGGTCCGGCTGGGCCGGTAGCCTCCTGTCCTGAGGTAGCACGATGATCGACTTCGACCTCACCGATGAGCACCGGCTGCTCGAACAGACCGTGCGTGCATGGGCCGGACGCGAGGTGGCGCCTCGCATCGCCGAACTCGACCGCGCCCATCGCTTCGACCCGGCGATCCTCCCGCAGATGGCCGAACTGGGGCTGCTCGGCATCTGCGTGCCAGCGACGTACGGCGGCGCCGGCATGGATTACCTCAGCCTGGGCCTGGCCAGCGAGGAACTCGAGTACGTCGACACCTCCTTACGCGTCATCCTCTCGGTGCACGTCGGGTTGAACAGCCTGTCGCTGCTGGCCTGGGGCACCGACGAGCAGAAACAACGCTACCTGGTGCCACAGGCGCAGGGCCACAAGCTCGCCACGTTCGGCCTCACCGAGCCCTCGGCGGGCAGCGACGCCCGTGGCATCCAGTCGGTGGCGATCAAGCGAGGCGACCGCTACGTGCTCACCGGCGAGAAGATGTGGATCTCGCTGGCCGATGTCGCCGACCACTTCCTCGTCGTGGCCTGGACCGACATGGCCAAGAAGCAGGCGCGCGACACCTCGGGCCTCAGCGCCTTCATCGTCGAGCGTGCGTTCAAGGGGTTCTCGAGCGGCACGCTCACACACAAGTGGGGGATTCTCGCGGGCAACACCGGGTACTTCAAGATGGACGAGGTCGAGGTGCCCGAGACGAACCTGCTGGGACGTGAGGGCGAGGGCTTCAAGATCGCGATGTTCGCGCTCGACCAGGGGCGTTACACGGTGGCGGCGGGCGCGACGGGCCTCATTCGCGCCTGTCGCGACGCCAGTGTGGCCTACGCACGCGAGCGCGAGACCTTCGGCGTGGAGATCGGCCAGCACCAGTTGGTGAAGGAGATGCTGGCGCGCATGGAGGCCGACTACCAGACGTCACGGCTGCTGTGGATGCGATCGGGATGGCTGAAGAACGTGGGGCGGCGGAACACCCGCGAGACGAGCCTCGCGAAATGGCTGTCCACGGTGGCGTCGGAGCGCGCGGCCTCCGACGCCGTGCAGATCCACGGCGCCAACGGGTACTCCGACGAATACCCGGTCGGCCGGTTCTACCGCAACTGCAAGGGCGCGGTGATCTACGAAGGCACGCGCGAGATCCATACGTTGATGCAGGCCGACTACCTGCTCGGCTACCGTGAGGACCGGCCCACCCGCTGCACCCTGCCGCCGTACGAGACCGACCCGGACGAGGTCACGCCTGACGCGTAACCTGTTTGCCATCGCGGCGGCCTGCTTCATCGGCTTTGCCGGCTTCACGCTGGCGATGCCGTTCCTGCCGCTGTACTTTGCGTCGCTCGGGATGTCGGATGCGGCCGACATCGCGCTGTGGTCGGGCATCAGCCTCGGCATCACGCCAGGCATGACGGCGCTGCTGGCGCCTCTGTGGGGCCGTCTGGCGGATCGCTACGGCAACAAGCTCCTCGTCATCCGGTCGCTGGTCGCCTTCGTGGTGACGATGGTGGCGATGGGGCTGGTGAGTCGTCCCTGGCACGTCGTGGCCTTGCGGGTGGTGCAGGGGTTCTTTGCGGGCTACGGCGCCCTGGCCGTGGCGATGGCCGCCGGGTCGGCCCCGCCCGATCGCATGGCCTCGGCCATCGGCACCGTGCAGACGGCGCAGCGGCTGGGTCCGGCGGTCGGGCCGGTGGTGGGTGGCGCGCTGGCCTATGCCATCGGCATCCGTCAGACGTTCTTCGTGTCGGCGGCGTTCTATGCGGCGGCGCTCGTCCTGGTCTGGGTGTGGTATCACGAGCCGGCACGCGGCAGGGCAGGCGAGACGGCGATGGGTGGGCAGGTCCAGGATGGCGGGGGGCGGACCAGGACGCGCAACCGTCCGCTGACGTTTCGGAGCATGCTGGCGTTGCAGCACCTGGTCCTGCTGATGGGTGCGATCTTCGCCCTGCAACTGGTCGACCGCAGCTTCGCGCCGGTGCTGCCGCTCTACCTGGCCGATGCGGGCGTGCCCGAGAGCCGCGTGGCGATGTACGCCGGGCTGCTGCTGTCGGTGAGCGCGGCGACGGGCGCCATGGGCAACCTCGCGACGCAGCGACTGCTCGGGCGGTACCCGCCGCGCACACTGCTGCGGACGATCGCCTGCACCGCGGGCGTGGCGCTCGTGCCCTTCGTGGTCGGGGCGCCCGTCGGCGCGCTGGTGGGCGCGACCGCCGTGTTCGGGCTCGCGGTCGGCGTGGGTATGACGTCGGCGTTCTCCGCGGCGGGTGCGGTGTTGCCCGAGCGGGCGCGGGCGGCCGGGTTCGGGCTGCTGTCGAGCGCGTCGCTCGTCGGTCTGTCCTTGAGTCCGATGCTGAGTGGCGTGCTGGCGCGCATCAGCCTGCGCAGCGTCTTCATCGTCGGCGTGGTGACGCTGGGGGTGCTGGCGGCGATGGTGTCGCACCTGATGCGGACGTCCGGCCCTGGTCCGCAGGCGCCCGTCGTGGAGGGCACATGACGCGCGCGGCGCCGTCCACGCCGGCCTTGCGGGTCCTGCGTGCCTCCGGCGTGGCCTTCGACCTTCATCCGTACAGGTACGAGCCGCGTGGAGGGACGCGCGTCTCGGCCAGGGCACTTGGTGTGGATGAGCACCTGGTCCTCAAGACCCTCGTCCTGCAGGATGAGGCAGGACGTCCGCTGCTGATGCTGATGCATGGCGATCGCGAGGTGTCGCTGAAGGCGCTCGCGCGGGCGATCGGCACGCGAGCGATCGTGCCGTGCAGCGAGGGTGAAGCCCGACGGGCGACTGGCTACGAGTTCGGCGGTACGTCGCCGTTCGGCACCAGGCAGCGCTTGTCGGTGTATGTGGAGCAGACCGTGGCGGCGTTGCCGCGTGTGTATGTGAATGCCGGATCGCGAGGGTGGCTGGTGAGCCTGGCGTCGCAGGACCTGGTGGCCACGCTGCAAGCCACGTTGGTGGCGGCGGCGGTGCCGTCTCGTGCGGCAGGTGTGACCCCGGCGTCGACGCCCCGCAGGTCTGACCCCCATGCGACGTCCCGCAGGTCTGACCCCGATGCGACGTCCCGCAGGTCTGACCCCGAGGAATGACATGAGCGTGAGGTCCCTGGCCAACGAGCAGGCGCGCGACGAGGCGGCGGCGCTGCTGCGCGGCGGGCACGTGGTCGCCTATCCCACCGACACGCTGTATGCCCTGGGGGCCGTGGCGACACACGCAGATGCCGTGCGGACGGTGCTTGCCATCAAGGGTCGGCTCCCCGAGAAGACACTGCCGCTCATCGCGGCGGACCTGGCACAGGTCGAGTGGCTCGCGGGGCCGCTGCCGCCGGCCGCCCTGCGCCTCGCCCGCGAGTGGTGGCCCGGACCGCTGACCCTGGTCGTGGCCGTCCAGCGCCCGCTGGCGCCGGGCGTCGTCGCGCCAGATGGGTCGGTGGCGGTGCGCGTGCCGGCCCACGACCTGGTGCGTGACCTCGTGGGGCGGGTGGGGATTCCGGTCACCTCGACGAGCGCCAACCGTACCGGAGAGCCCGCCGCGGAGACGGCCGAGGCCTGCCGTGCCCTGGGCCCGGGCGTGGCCGCAGTGCTCGATGGCGGGCCGTCGGCCTGCCGCACACCGTCGACCATCATCGACGTCAGAACGGCCGAGATTCGGCTGATTCGGGCCGGGGCCGTGCCCTGGGAGCGCGTGCTACACTCGAACCGGTGAACGCACGCGACGGCGAGACAGTGAGCGCCGGCGCCCGTGAGCGCGCCGCACTGGTCGGACTCGCCTCTGGAACGGTCCGGCGCGAGTCGGCCGACGAGGCGCTGGACGAGTTGGCCGGGTTGGCCGAAGCGGCCGAGGCCGAACCCGCCCTGCGATTCGTCCAGGAACGCGATCGCCCCGATCCTTCCACGTTCATCGGCTCTGGCAAGCTCGAGACCCTGCGGGCCGCCTGTGACGAGGGCGGCATCGACCTGGTCATCTTCGACAACGAGTTGACGCCGGCCCAGCTGCGCAACATCGAGCGCGTGCTCGAGCGCCGCGTCATCGACCGCACGCAGCTCATTCTCGACATCTTCGCGCGCCGCGCGCGTACCCGCGAAGGGAAGCTGCAGGTCGAACTGGCCCAGCTGCAGTACCTGCTGCCCAGGCTGGTCGGCGCCTCCTCGGCGCTATCGCGGCTGGGTGGCGGCATCGGCACCCGTGGCCCGGGCGAGACGAAACTCGAAACCGACAGGCGACGCATCCGCCAGCGCATCGCCAGCCTCACCAACGACCTGCTCGAAGTGGGGAGGCGCCGCGCCCGCACGCGCGACCGTCGCCGTCGCATCGACGTGCCTGCGGTTGCCCTCGTGGGCTACACCAACGCCGGCAAGACCACGCTCTTCAACCAGCTCACCCGCGACACGGCTGTCGCCTCCGACGCGTTGTTCGTGACGCTCGATCCGCTGACGCGCGAGTTGCGGTTGCCGAATCGACAGGCGGCCCGCCTCTCGGACACGGTCGGCTTCATCGACCGGCTGCCGCACGCCCTCGTGGCGGCGTTTCGCGCCACGCTCGAAGAGGTGGCCGATGCCGACCTGCTGCTGCACGTCGTGGACGCCTCGCGTGAGGACCACGCCGAGCAGATGGACGCCGTGCACAGCGTGCTGCGCGAGGTCGACGCCGAGGACGTCCCCACGCTGCTCGTGCTGAACAAGACCGACAGGCTCGACCAGGCGTCGCGCACAGGCCTGCAGCGTGCCCATCCGCAGGCCGTCCGCATCTCGGCGGCGACCGGCGAAGGACTCGACACGCTGCGCGCGCGTATTGCCTCGGCCCTCCAACTCGACACGCGCCGCCTCACGCTGCGCTTCGATCAGAGCGTGGCCGAAGACCGCGAGGCCATTGCGCGGCTCTACAAGGTGGCCCAGGTCGTCAGCCACGACGCCAACGGCGATGCCGTGAGCATCGAGGCGGACGTGCCCATGCGGCTGGTGCAGCGCCTGCGCGAAGGGCACGCGCTGTGATCTGCACCTCGACACGCCAACGTGGGCTGCTGCCGTCCCTGCTGGCGCTGGCCCTCGTGGCGTTGGCAGGTGCGGCGGCCTGCTCGCGTCCCACGCCGGCCCCTGTCCTCGTCCCGGGCATGGAGCGGTACCCCGACTACCCGCAACCTCATCTGCCCCCCGACCTTGCGCAGGTGCGGCAGGCGGCCGACGCTCACGCCCGTGGGTGGACGCAGCTGCAACTGGGCGACCCCCGCACGGCCGAGCGGACGTTCCGCACCGTGCTGCAGCGCACCCCGGCGTTCTATCCCTCGCAGACGGCGCTCGGGTTCACGCGCCTGGCGCAGGACGATCCGAATGGAGCCTTGGAGTGGTTCGACCGGGCGCTCGGACGTCGCGGCGACTACACCTCGGCTCTCGTGGGCCGGGCCGAAGCGCTGCTCGAACTGCAGCGGGAGGGCGAAGCGTTCGAGGCCTATCGGCGGTTGCTCGACGTGGCCCCTGGCCATCCCGTGGCCGCGCGTCGGATCGAAGTCCTGCGGCTGCGGGCCGTGCAGAGCGACCTCGCGCTCGGGCGCCGCGCCATGGAGGCAGGGAACCTCGTCGGTGCGCGCGAGGCCTTCGAGCGCGCACTGCAGGCCGCGCCCGACAGCAGCTTCCTGCACCGCGACCTGGCCCGCATCGCCCGCGCCCTCGGCGAGGACGACGAAGCCGTCGAGCGCAGCACGCGGGCCATTGCCCTCGACGCCAACGACGCCGAGGCCTATGCCATCCGGGGCGCCGTGAAGGCCGACCGTGGCGACGTCGAGGCGGCCCTCGAGGACCTTCGTCGGGCCCGCGATCTCGATCCATCCCTGACGGCCGCGGCCGAACGCATCGCCGAACTCGAGGCCGCCCGCGCCGAGGCGGCCCTGCCTGCGGAGTTCCGGGCCATTCCCGAGCAGCCCGCGCTGCGACGTGGCGAGCTGGCCGCGCTGCTTGTGCATCACGTGCCGGGTCTGCTCACCCCGCAGCGGCCCCCGGTGCTCATCACCGACGCACGTCGCCACTGGGCGCAAGGCGCCATCCTCCAGGTGATCCGCGCCGGTGTCCTCCAGGAGTACCCGAACCACACGTTCCAGCCGGCGGCCGTCGTGACCCGCGGCGACTTCGCGGTGATGACGCAGCGTGTGCTCGCGCGCCTCGCCGCCGTAGCGCCCGCGCTGGCTCGCCCCTGGCAGGACGCGCGTCTCTCGTTCGCCGATGTCAGGCCGTCGAACGTGCTCTACGTGCCGATCTCGCAGACCGTGGCCAGCGGCGTGCTGCCCGTCGCCGACGGGCGGGGCTTCGAACCCCGTCGCGCGCTGAGCGGCAGCGAGGCCGACGCCGCCGTGCGTCGCCTGGCCGCACTCGCGGAACGCGCCGGGCTCACCGGTCCGGCACGACCCACGCCCTGAGCATTGCCCCATGTCGAACGTGTTGACCGCTGCCAACCAGCTCACCCTGCTGCGGATGGCGCTCATTCCCGTCTTCGCGATCCTTCTCGTGTACGGACACCTCGGCGCCGCCCTCGGCGTCTTCGCCTTCGCCGGGCTCACCGACATGTTCGACGGGTTCATCGCCCGACGCTCGGGGCAGAAGACGACCCTCGGCGCCTGGCTCGACCCGGCGGCAGACAAACTGCTCCTGCTCACGACGTTCGTCACCCTCACGCTGCCCCTCGACCACCTCACCCATCGCCTGCCGCTCTGGCTGACGGTACTGGTCATCAGCCGCGACGTCGGCATCGTCGTCACGGTGGCGGTCGTGAACCTGGCGGTGGGGCGGCGGACGTTTCATCCGTCGTGGCTGGGGAAGCTGGCCACGGCGACCTTCATCGCCACCGGGGTGGTGGCGCTCTTCTACAACTTCCT
>JAEZDP010000144.1 GCA_023418055.1 Acidobacteriota bacterium | reverse complement strand
TCGTGGACGGCGCACGCAAGGCCTGGCACCTCACCGAGATCGCCAGGGCGCAGGGCCTCGACATGGAGCAGGTGATTGCCGTGGGCGACGGCGCCAACGACCTGCCGATGCTGGCCCTGGCGGGACTCGGCATCGCGTTCCGCGCCAAGCCCATCGTGCGTCAGAGCGCGCGGCAGTCCATTTCGACCCTCGGCCTCGACGGCATCCTCTACCTCATCGGCGTCCGGGACCGTGAGCTGACGTTTCCCTCCGCGTGAGTCACGTGTAAGGTGAGGGGATGACCCGTCGTCTGTTCCTGTCGACGCTCGCAGGCGCGCTGCCGGTGCTGGCGCTGCCGGACGTCGGCGTGGCGCACCCGATTGCCGTGCGGGCGCTGGAGTTCAGCCACCTCCACACGGGCGAACGGCTGATGGTCGACTACGCCCGCGGCAGCACGTACCTTCCCGACGGACTGGCCGCCATCAACAAGGTGCTACGCGATTTCCGCACGCGCGAGGTGCATCCCATCGACCCCGCGCTGCTCGACCAGCTGCATGCCCTGCGCCACGCCACGGGCACCAGCCGGCCGTTCGAGGTCATCTCCGGCTACCGGTCGCCTGTGACCAACGCGCACCTGCGCAGCCGCAGCCAGGGGGTGGCCGCGGGCAGCCTCCACATGTCGGGGCGCGCGATCGACGTCCGGCTGGCCGACGTCCCGCTGGCGACGCTGCGCGACGCGGCGTACGCCCTCGAGCAAGGAGGCGTGGGCTACTACCCGGGATCGAACTTCGTGCACCTCGACACCGGACGTGTGCGCCGCTGGTGAGGGCGTCGCGCAGCCGCCCATCGGCCGGTGCTCGCCGTACCGACTGATGCAGGCCGGCCCGGCGGCGCTGTAGACTGGTGGGTGGGGGGCATCGCGCCCCGGACACGCATGCCGCACGACCTTCAGCACGCGCCTTCACCCACGCCCTCGGACCTCGCCCGGGCCCTCGTCGATCTCGGCTTCGTGCCGGTCCGCGCGAAGCTGCTCGAAGTGGCCGCGTTTCTCGACCGCGTCGAGCGGCACGGCGTGGCCGACGACTTCCGGTGCGAGGCACTTCGCGACGCGGCACGCCTGCTCGTGGACGGCCAGCCCGAGCGGGCGCGGCGCGTACTCGAGGCGTTGAGCGACCAGACGCTCGAACCCGACGCCGCCTCGACGGGGAAGGCCGCCTTCGGCGCCTGGCGGCCGCACCGCTGAGCCGCTCGACCGCCATGAGTCACGACACGCCTCCCGCGGTGCCCGATGTCGACTGCCCCGACTGCGGAGAGCCGTTGACGCACGTCTCCACCGAGGTGTCGTCGGGCGCCTTCCGCACGCAGGCGGCTGCCATGCCCCAGCGCCCCATCCATTTCTACGACTGCCGCGCCTGCGGCACCTGCTGGAAGTTCGGCACCCGGCTGCTGCCAGACCCGGTGCGTCAGATCCTCACGTCCTGACCATGCGCTACATCGAGCCCCACGGCCACATGGTGAGCCGCACGACCGACGACTACGAGGCCATGGTGTCGGCCGGCTGCCAGGCGGTCTGCGAGCCGGCCTTCTGGGCTGGCTTCGACCGCGGGTCGGTCGACGGCTTCCGCGACTACTTCCGGCAGCTCACCGAGTACGAGCCGGCGCGCGCGGCGAAGTTCCTGCTGCCGCACTACTGCTGGCTGTGCCTGAACCCGAAGGAGTCGGAAGACCTGGCGCTGGCGGCCGACGTCCTGGCGCTCATCCCCGAGTTCCTCGACAGACCCGGCGTGCTCGGCATCGGCGAGATCGGCCTGAACCGCAACACCCGCAACGAGCTGACGGTGCTCGAGCAGCACGTCTCGCTGGCCGTCGAGCACGACCAGCTGATCCTGGTGCACACGCCGCACCTCGAGGACAAGCTGAAGGGCACGCGGCTCATCCTCGACCTCCTGCGGGCGCATTCCGGCGTGCAGCCCGGGCGGGTCATCGTCGACCACGTCGAGGAGCACACCGTACGGATGGTGCTCGATGCAGGCTTCTGGGCCGGCATCACGCTCTATCCCGACTCGAAGGCGTCGCCGGCGCGTGCGGTGGACATGATCGAGATCACCGGAGGCGAACGCCTCTGGATGAACAGCGCCTGCGACTGGGGCGTCAGCGATCCGCTTGCCGTGCCGAAGACCGCGCTCGAACTGCGGCGGCGCGGGCACGACGCCGACCGCGTCGATCAACTCTTGTTCCGCAACCCGCACCAGTTCCTGTCGCAGTGCCCCAGGTTCCGCGTGCCGCTGGATGCCGCGGCATGAGGCTCGCGCACGGCCTGCACCTGGCCTACTGCACCAACGTCCACCGCGGCGAGAGCTGGCCCGAGACGTTTGCGATGCTCGAGCAGCACACCGACAGCGTACGCCGACGCGTGGCGCCGGCCGAGCCGTACGCCATCGGGCTGCGGCTGGGCGCTCGGGCCGCCGCCGAGCTGTCCGAGCCGTCGACGCTGCTGGCCTTCAGGCGCTGGCTCGACGCGCACGACAGCTACGTCTTCACCATCAACGGCTTTCCGTTCGGGAGCTTTCACGGCACGCGCGTGAAAGAGCAGGTGTATGCGCCCGACTGGTCCACGCCCGAGCGGCTGGCGTACACGACGCAGCTCGTCGACCTGCTCGTGCAGCTGCTGCCGGCCGGCGTCCCCGGCAGCGTGAGCACCGTGCCCGTGTCCTTCAAGGGTTTCGAGCTGTCGGCCGACCAGAAGAGTGCCGTGCATGCGAACCTCACCGCCTGCGCGCAGCACGTCGAGCAGCTCGCGGAGCGTACGGGCATCGACCTCACCCTGGGCCTCGAGCCCGAGCCGCTCTGCGTGCTGGAGACCACCGCCGAGACGGTCGAGTTCTTCGACGACTGGGCGGCCAGCGAGCCCGGGGCCGAGCGCTGGCGCCGCTACATCGGCGTGAACTACGACTGTTGCCATCTGGCCGTGGAGTTCGAGTCGCCCCACGACGCGCTCGAGCGCCTCGTGGCCGCAGGGCTTCGCCTGAGCAAGGTGCACCTCAGCTCCGCGCTGCGCGTCACGCCCGATGCCGACGGCCGCGCGGCGCTCCAGCCGTTCGTCGAGCCGACCTACCTGCACCAGGTCGTGATTGGGAGCGCCGAGACCGGCGACGTGTACCATCGGCACATCGACCTGCCCGACGCCCTCGCCGACCAGACGTCGCACGCGGTGGACGAGGAATGGCGCGTGCACTTCCACGTGCCGTTGCATGCATCGCCGGGCACGCCGTTTCGCGACACGCGCGACCACATCGAAGGCACCCTCGACTGGCTTGCCGCGCACCCTGGCGCGTGTGCCCACCTCGAGATGGAGACCTACACGTGGGAGGTGCTGCCGCCGGCCCTCCGGATAGGCATCGACGAGCAGTTGGTGCAGGAGTACGCGTGGGCGCTCGAGGCGCTGGCGGCCCGTGGCCTGGCTGACCAGGCCGTTGCGGCGCGGGTGGCCGCTGCGGCGCGTTCATGAACCAGCCCTCGCGCTCGCCGGGGCGTGCGTGGCTCGACCTGGCCCGCGCGGGGAACTTTCCGTCGGTGTGGAGCAACGTGCTCGCGGCGCTCGTGCTGGCTGGCGCAGGGCCTTCGGGATGGCCGCGCCCGTCCCTCTGGCTGGCAGCCACTGCCTGCGCGACGTTGGCCTACGCCGGCGGCGCCACGCTCAACGACGTCGCCGACGTCGACTTCGATCGGCGCCATCGCCCGGCACGCGCCATCCCGTCCGGCATCGTGACGCGCCGTTCGGCCGCCTGGGGCGGCAGCCTGCTGTTGGGGCTCGCCGTGCTCCTGTTCGTGGCCGCGCTCGGGGCATCGCCGCTGTGGGCGCTGGCCATGGCCGCCGCCATCGTCTCCTACGACTGGCTGCACAAGCGTTGGGCGGGATCGGTCATCCTGATGGCGGGGTGCCGGGCGTTTCTCGGCCTCACGGTCGCCTCGATCGTCAGCCCGGTGCTGCCGACCGCGGTGTGGGTCTGGACGGCCGCGCTCGCGGCGTACATCATCGCCGTCAGCCTGCTCGCCCGGGCCGAGTACCGCGCGCGCACCGGCGGTGCGGCGCTCGGGCGCTGGGTGGGGCGCCTGCTGGCCCTGATGCCTGCCGTCGATGCGTCGGCGCTGGCAGCGGTGGGGGCATGGCCCGCCGCGTTCGCCTGTGCCGCCGCCGTTCCGCTTGGTCGCGTGGCTCAACGGCTGGCCGCGTCCACATGAGGTGTCGTCGTGTCTTCGTCTGGAATCGAGTCCCCCGCCCGTCCGTCCGCGCCGAGCGGTGAACTGTCGCTGCCCATCGTCATCCAGCAGGACCTGCGCCTGCTGTTCACGCGCGACGTCTTCCACCCGTCCAACCCGTGCCTGACGACGGTGCTGACGCCGCGTGAGGCCGGCGTGCCTCCTCGCGTGCTCGTGTTCTGGGATGAAGGGCTGACCTCCGCGTGGCCTGACTTGCCCTCGCGCGTCACAGCCTGGTTCGACACCTGGGCCGATCGCGCGCGGCTCGTCGGCGAACCGGTCGGCGTCCCGGGCGGTGAGCGCGTGAAGAACGACCGCTCACAGCTCGAGCGTGTCTGGGCGGCCATCGACGCCGTGCACCTCTGCCGCCATTCGTATGTGCTCGTAGTCGGCGGCGGGGCCGTGCTCGACATGGTGGGCTTCGGGGCCTCTACAGCCCATCGCGGCATCCCCCTGGTGCGCGTGCCCACGACCAGCCTCAGTCAGGCTGACGGCGGCATCGGCGTCAAGAACGGCGTCAACGCGTTCGGGAAGAAGAACTGGCTGGGCGCCTTTGCCGTGCCGCACGCGGTGGTCAACGACGCCGCCTTCCTGCACACGCTGCCCGAGCGCGAACGCCGTGCCGGCCTTGTCGAGGCCATCAAGGTCGCGCTCATCCGCGACGCGGCGTTCTTCGACGACATCGAAGCCCACACGGCGGCGCTCGCCCGGTTCGAGCCCGAGCCGTTCGAGGCGGTGGTCCGCGTCAGCGCCCGGCAACATCTCGAGCACATCGCCACCGCCGGCGATCCGTTCGAACGCGGCAGCGCCCGGCCGCTCGACTTCGGCCACTGGGCCGCCCACAAGCTCGAGCAGTTGACCGGCTTTGCGCTGAGCCATGGCGAGGCGGTGGCCATCGGCGTTGCTCTCGACACGGTCTACGCAAGGCGCATCGGCCTGCTCGACGCCGCCACGTGCGAGCGCGTGCTCGCGGTGCTCACGGGCATCGGCTGCGTGCTCCATGACCCTGCACTGGCGCGCCGCGGCGCGTCGGGACAGCGCCTCGTGATCGACGGGCTCGAAGAGTTTCGCGAGCACTTGGGCGGGCGGCTGACGATTCCGATGATCAGGGCCGTGGGCGAGAAGGTCGACGTCCACACCATGGATACCAGGGAGGTGGACGCCGCGATCGACGAACTGGCGCGCAGGGCCCACCATGGCTGAGCGGGTCGCGGTTCTCGACGTCGTCGGGCTCACGACGGGCGTGCTCGGCCCGCACACGCCGCACCTGTCGGCGGCGGCGCGTGAGGGCGGCCTTACGCATGTGCGTCCGGTGCTGCCGGCGTTGACGTGCAGCGCGCAGGCCACGTACCTCACGGGCACCCCACCCTCGGCGCACGGCATCGTCGGCAACGGCTGGTACGACCGCGACCTGGCCGAACATCATTTCTGGAAGCAGTCGAACCACCTGGTGCAGGGCCCGAAGCTGTGGGAGCGCGCGCGGGAGGCGCGGCCCGGCTTCACCTGCGCGAAGCTGTTCTGGTGGTACAACATGTACGCCAGTGCCGACTGGTCGATCACGCCAAGGCCGATGTACCCGGCCGACGGCCGGAAGGTCTTCGACATCTACACGCATCCGATGTCGATGCGCGAGGAAGTCAAGCGCGACCTCGGCGAGTTCCCCTTTCCGGCCTTCTGGGGACCGCTGGCCGGCATCGACTCGAGTCGGTGGATCGCCAGGTCGGCGCAGTGGGTCGAGACCAGACATCGTCCAGACCTCTCGCTCGTCTATCTTCCACACCTCGATTACGACCTCCAGCGCCATGGGCCAGACGACCCGCGCCTGACCGCGCAGTACGAGGCCATCGACGCCATCGTCGGCGAGCTGCTGGCGTTCTATCGCGAGCGGGGCGTGCGTCCCATCATCCTCTCGGAGTACGGCATCACGCGCGTGCGCCGCGCCGTCGCGCTCAACCGCGTGCTCCGGAGCCGGGGCTGGATCACGATCAAGGAGGAACTGGGGCGCGAGCTGCTCGACTGCGGTGCCAGCCGTGCCTTTGCGATCGCCGACCACCAGGTGGCCCATGTGTATGTCGCCGACCCACACCTGCGCGGCGAGGTGCGTGAGGCGCTGCTGGCCGTGGACGGCGTGGCGCAGGTGCTCGAGGGCGACGCGAGGGCGGAGGCCGGCCTGGACCATCGCCGCGCCGGCGACCTGGTGGTGCTCGCGGACGAGGACGCCTGGTTCACGTACTACTACTGGGACGACGACAGGCGCGCCCCTGACTTCGCGCGGTGCGTGGACATCCACCGGAAGTATGGCTATGACCCCGCCGAGTTGTTCCTCGACCCCTCGCTGCCGCTGCCGAAGGCCCGTGTCGCGTGGCGCCTGGCACAGAAGGCGATGGGCTTCCGCATGTTGATGGACGTGATTCCGCTCGACGCCTCGCTGGTTGGCGGGTCACATGGCGTGTGTCCGGCCAGCATCGACGACTGGCCGGTGCTCATCGGCACGGGCGCGTCTGCCACGCCAATTGAGGCCACCGCCGTACACGATCGCCTGTTGGCCGCGTGTCTTGGAAAGTGAACCAAGGAAGCAAGGAAGCAAGGAAGCAAGGAGCCAAGGAGCCAAGGAGCGAAGGAACGAAGGAATTAAGGAACTAAGGAAAGAAGGAAAGAAGGAAAGTAGGAAGGAAAGAAGGAAGGAGGGGGGATGGCGAGACGACGGTCCGGTTCGGCCGCGGGCATCCTCGGCGGGCTTGCGGCGGTGGGGCTTGCGGGCTACGGCGCGTGGGTCGGCCTGGCGTGGATGCGGTACGGGCGTGAGGCGCAGTCGGCGCACGTCGCGTCAGACGCGTTGCTCGACGACTTCATGCCGACCTTCGACGTGTGCGAGCGTCATCACGTGCGGGTGCAGGCGCCCGCCGACACGGTGTTCGGCGCGGCGTGCGAGCTCGACCTGCTGCACCATCCACTCGTGCGGGCCATCGTCCGCGCGCGGGAAGTGCTGCTCGGCGCCGAACCCGACAGGCGTCCGCGACCTCGAGGGCTGCTGGCCGAGACACGTGCGCTTGGCTGGGGGGTGCTCGCCGAGCGGCCCGGCCGCGAGATCGTGATGGGGGCGGTGACCAGGCCCTGGGAGCCTCGGGTGACCTTCCGGGCGCTGCCGCCCGATGCCTTCGCCGCCTTCGACGAGCCTGGCTACGTGAAGATCGTGTGGACGCTCCGTGCCGACGAGGAAGGCCCCTCGACGTCGGTGTTCCGCACCGAAACGCGCGCCCTGGCGACGGACGCCGAGGCGCGTGCCCGCTTCCGCCGGTACTGGGCGCTGCTGTCGCCGGGCATCGTCCTCATCCGCCTGCTGTCGCTGGGGCCGGTGCGCGCCCGTGCGGAACGCCTGACGAGCGCCAGCCGCTGAGTCCGCCGAGTCTGTTGCGCGAGGCGCGGCGCCTCTAAACCGCCGCCGCGCGATGCACGACCGCGCGACGACGGTGGCGTGCTGCGAAAGCGGGGTCAGCGCCCCGCCTGCAGCGACTCGAGGTATTCGACCAGGTTCTTGATGCGCAACGTCTTGCGCGGCACTCCCTCGCCGCGGAAGATGTCGCCCCAGATGGGCATGTCGTCGATGCCGTGCGCGCCCGACTTGACGCGTCCGGCCGACTCGATCGCCTGCTGCGCGGCAAGGGCGTTGAACTTGCC
>JAEZDP010000123.1 GCA_023418055.1 Acidobacteriota bacterium | reverse complement strand
CGGGCAAACGCGTCGTGCACGACGTCTTCGGCGACACCAGGTCCTTCGACCAGTCGGTAGGCGAACGCGAACAGGTCCTGCCCTCGTCGCCGGTACGCGTCGGCGAGTCGTCGGTGCAGGTCGCCTGCCGGGCCGTCTCGGGTCTCTGGCGTCATTGCTGGTACTTGACCCCAGTCGGTGCCAGCGTTACATCCAACATCGCTTCGACGTGAGCCGCCGACGGCGAGACGTGCGCACTACACAGTGGAGGGCTGACATGCGTACCAACCTCATCACCGCAGTCGCACTGCTCGTCATGGCCCCGGCCTCGGCCCTGGCCCAGCCCGCGCCGGGCCGCGCAGCCGTCACAGTCGGCGGAGGCTATGCAGGCTTTCTGGACGATGCCGTCATCCACCATGGGGTTGCCGCTGCCGCGGTCGAGTGGGTGGTCAGGCCACTCCTGGCGATCGGTCCGGAGGTGCTGTACATGGTCGGGCCCGGCTCGGACCGCGATGTGTTCGCGCTCGGTGTCGTGCGCGTCGGGATCCGTCCGTTCAGCACGGCCGTCGCGCCCTATGTCGTCGCCGGGGGCGGCGTGATGCGTCACAGCGACAGCCTTGGCGGTCGCTCGTTCAGCAGCACGGAAGGCGTTGTCATCGTCGGCGGCGGGGTCCGCGTGCGGGCGACGAATCGCGTCTTCGTCGCGCCCGAAGTGACGGCCGGCTGGGAGCCACACGTGCGCGTATCGTTACACGTCGGCATCGCACTGCCCTGACGAATCCGCCGCCAAGCGCAAGGCGGCTGGCGTCAGGCGTGAGGCGTCAGCGTCAGGCGTGAGGCATCAGGCGTCAATACGCCCCCTGCGTGTTCACGTACAGCGCATACACCGACGTGCTGCCGCACATGAAGAGGCGATTGCGGTGGCGGCCTCCGAAACACAGGTTCGCGCACCGCTCTGGCAGATCGATGTGGCCAATCGCCTTGCCTGCCGGGTTGAAGACCCGGACCCCGTCGAGCCCGTCGGCGCCCATGCCCCACCCGCACCAGAGGTTGCCGTCCACGTCCACGCGGAAGCCGTCGGGCGTGTCACGCTCCGCGAGCGTGAACAGGGCACGACGGTTGGCGAGGCGCTTCCCGTCGTCGACGACGTCGTAGGCGCGCATGACGCGTGGCGCCGGGCCACCTTCGACCACGTAGAAGACCGACTCGTCCGGCGAGAAGGCGAGCCCGTTCGGTCGCTCGATGTCACCGACGACGACCGACAACGTCCGGGTGTCGGGGTCCCAGCGATAGACGTTGGTCGGCAATTCGGGCGTCGCGCGTTCGCCCTCGTAGTAGCCGAGTATTCCGTAGGGCGGATCGGTGAACCACAGCGAGCCATCCGACTTGCAGACGACGTCGTTCGGGGAATTGAGAGGCCTGCCCTCGAAGCGGTCTGCGATGACGGTGAGGCTGCCGTCGTATTCCGTGCGCGTCACGCGGCGCGTCAGGTGCTCGCACGTCACGAGCCGGCCCTGTCGGTCGCGCGTGAGGCCGTTCGAGTTCTGCGCGGGCTGCCGGAAGACGCTCACCGAGCCGGAGGGCTCGTCCCAGCGCATGATGCGGTCGTTCGGGATGTCGCTCCAGAGCAGGAAACGCCCGTCGCCGAACCAGACCGGCCCCTCGGCCCACCGCATGCCCGTCGCGATGCGCTCGACTTTGGCCAGACCGAGCCGGTACCGGTGGAATGTGGGATCGAGGGCGCGCACCAACGGGTCGGGATAGCGTGGGCTCGGCTGCCACTGCGCCCACGCCGACCGGGCCGCCGTGATGCCCACTGCAGCCGCCGCGCCCACGAACCTTCTGCGACCCATGCTCACGAGCCTGCTCCTTCCGCTGCTGCGTCCCGTTCGCCATGCCCCTGTGGTGGGTCCTGGCCCTCACGTGTCGGTGCGCCAAGGTACTCCGTCAGCCTCGTGACGTACTCGCGTTCGCGCGCGTCCACCTCGGGTCCTGCGCCAGGCAGGTTCCCCGCGGCACCCCGAATGGGCGAGGCCACCTCGCCGAGCGCCGCAATCGCGTTGAGCGCGAGTATCGCGACGTGATGCCCGTGGCGCCGCACGTCGGCATCGGCCAGGAGCACGTCGAGCGCCTGCTGGCGGAGGTCGGCGTCGACGGCACGCGCCAGCGCTTCGGCCGCGGCAATCCGCGGCGCGGGCGAAAGGTCTGCCAGGCGAGGCACGAGCGCCGCACGGTGCCTGCGCACCACCTCGCCGCCACGCAACATCACGCCGAGGACGGCCCAATAGCGCACCGCCGGATCGGCATCGGACAGCCGTCGGACCAGCCAGCCGACCTCGTCGGGGCGCCCGTTCGATGCGCGCTCGGCGGCGTCGAGGATGCGCGAGAGCGGATACGCACGGGCATCCTGTCCATACGCGAACGGAGGGCGGTCGCCGCCCCGTGTCCGCATGTCGCATTCGGGAAGCAGCCCGAGGTCACGGGTGTCCAGGATGTGCGCCCGCAACGCCGCACGAAGCGACGCGAGGACCGCCGCGTGCTCAACGCCGTGCACGAGATTGGTGACGTTGTCGGGATCGGCGGCCAGGTCGTACAACTCCTCGGGCGCTTTGGACGTCCAGAACGCCGTCTGCGCAGCGTCGAGCGTGCCGGCGTCGAAGCGCGCCCTCCACACCTGCGTCGTCGGCGTCTGGAACATGTAGCCGAGGTAGGCACCCTGCGCGCGATGCGGCATGAAGTTGCGGATGTAGAGGTGGCGCCCGTCGGTCACGGCACGCGAGAGATCCACGCGTTCGTCCATGCGGTCGCGGAACGCGAAGGCGTGCGTGCGTGGGGGCCGACGGTGGGCGCCCATGAAGGCCTGCCCGTGATGGGCGGTATCCGGCTCGAGCCCGGCAGCGCTCAGGACGCTGGGGCCCAGATCGATGAGCGAGACGACCTGATCGGTGACGCCGCCGGGCGCGTAGCCGTCCGGGGCCAGGTGTCGGAAGGCCTCCGGCACGTGGACGAGCAGAGGGACGTGCAGGCCTTCGCGATACAACCAGCGCTTGCCGCGCGGCAGGCCTACTCCGTGGTCGCCCCAGTAGAAGACGATGGTGGTGTCTGCGAGACCGGCGGCCTCGAGTTCGCGCAGCAGCTCGCCTGCGCGATGGTCCATCTCGGTCATCTTGTCGTGGTAGTGGGCCCAGTCGCGCCGCACCTCCGGGGTATCGGGATGGAAGGCGGGCACGCGAACGGACGAGGGATGGTGCACGGGCACGTGTGGACGTGCACGAATCTGACTCTCGTGCGTGAGGGTGATGTTGAACACGGCAAAGAAGGGCTGGTCGTCGTCGCGGTTGCGCCAGTGGGCCGTCGGCGACGACTCGTCCCACACGGTGCCGGTGTGCGGGTGGTTGTAGTCTTCCTTGCTGTTGTTGGTGGTGTAGTAGCCCGCCTCACGCAGCCGTTCGGGGAACATGCGGACGCCTGGCGGCAGCGGCACCTGGCTGCGCATGTGCATGCCCCCGGTCGAGGTGGGCGACAGCCCCGTGATGATGGCCGTACGCGAGGGGGCGCAGACGGGGGCGCTGGCCCATGCGCTCGAGAAGCGGAGCGCGCGAGCCGCCAGTTTGTCGAGATGGGGCGTCGTGGCGCCCGGGTCGCCGTACGCGCCGAGGTGGGGGCCATTGTCCTCGCTGGAGATCCAGAGGATGTGGGGGCGGTCCGGCCCCGGGGGGGCGGGCGGCTGGGCGAGGCCGTCGCGCGGCGCGGTGGCGGCAAGGGTCAGCGCGCAGGCGACCAGGAGGCGTCGGGCAGTGG
>JAEZDP010000122.1 GCA_023418055.1 Acidobacteriota bacterium | reverse complement strand
AGGAATACCAGCTCGCGCCAACGGTGCGTGTTGTAGGCAGTCCCGGCGGAGCCTATGCCTTCAAGAACAGAGTCTTCCAGAAGAGAGTGGGTCGCGCTCAGGTCTTCTCCCGACCAAGACCAGATCTCCAGCACGTTCTCGCGCTTCTTGGCGGCGCCGACGTTCGACGGGAAGAGCAGCGTAAGCCAAAGGCTCTCGGCCATCAGCTGGCGACAATCGGGCGAGCCTTCCGCAAGCTGCACCTTCAATTTCGAGAGGAAATCACCTTCACCGGCGTCGAGATTCTTTACGAAGCGCTGATCCAGCTCGCCGAGTAAGGTGTTCGTCCAGAGGCTTCCGCTGTCCGACAGCGCCGACCCATCTGCAAGAAAGCAGTTCTCCTTCCATGCAGCAGCAGCGTCGTAGACCGGTGCGACGTGGTGATTTGGATTGAAACGAGACAATTGCCCTCTTTCCTGATTTTACATTAGCGCCCTCGGTCGCCTATCTTTCATTTACAAAGAATGATGCTTGTCGTTGATCCGCCGATGCGGACTGATAGCGAACAGGTTTGCTGAGCTTCTTTATCTGACCATCTGTGGTGCCCCGTTTCAGCCAGGCGTTCACTTGCGCTTTCTCCAACTCTAGACGCGCAGCGATATCCTCGACGTTCATTGGGTCGCCATCGGTTAACTCCCGCAAGCGCAGGAGAAACAGGCTGTAGAAGTCGCTCGCAGGTTCTGAAGAGCTGTAGTCTGCGTCGGCCTTCGCAATGGAATTGCCTGAGGGCGGCGCATCGGAAGCCCCATCCTCACTCTCTGCAGAAGTGGCCTTCGTGGGTGTAGTGGCGGTTTCAGCAGGTGCGTTGACCGTCTCGGATTGCAGTAGCGGAAATCCCGCTGCTTCGGGTGCCGCATCCCCGCCGACAGCCATTTCCCACAAGGTTGAGAGCGCCGGCACATCTCGCGGAAACCAGCGCGCTCCCTTCTGGACCAACGTCGCGTTGCCGGATGCAGGGTCGTCCTTCGGCTGCACCCAGAGTGGCACCCATTCGCTTTTCAGGTCTTCAATCGCGCCGTTCCAGGTGCCTCCCTTGTCGGGCGTGCTGTTCACGACCACGGCAGCATCGGACAGACAGTAGATATGCTTGTTCCGCGCCATGGCATTGCCGACGTTGAAGCCGGCCTCCGGGTTGAACGGCGAGACCAAAACCAAGTCGCCGGCGAGCAGGTGCTTGCGATATTTCGCAGATGTCGCTGCCCGAAGAAGGCTATCTGCCAGCACTCCGACTGATGTACCCTCACTTTCGAGGGCGCCGAGCATCGCGCTCTCGTCCACGCCACGGGCACCGCCAGAAATCACCGACAGACCTTGGTTGGCGGCGGCTCGAGCCAAACTCGCTGAGAAGTTGAGGTCTGCTTCGTCGGCATCACGGGATCCCACCACCGCGACGCCGCCTTTGTTGAGAAGCGTTTTGTTGCCGCAACCAAAGAGTACCGGAGGAGAGTCGAGGCGCAGCCTGCGCTTCAGTCTTTCCGGATAGTCGGGCTCAGATCGGGTAACGATCCATAGCCCAGCCCGCTGCCATTTTTCTAACGCTAGGCCGAGCGCTCCGCCACGATCCAGCAGGCCTTCGATCCTTTGCAGGGTGACGGTACGGTCCATCCAGCCGGAAAGAAGGGATTGCGGGTCTCCCTTGAGGAGTCGCGATGGCTCCAGTTCATGGTCCTTGAGCCAGAGAGCGAACCGTCCCCATTCCCTGACCGATAGTGGCTTGGCGTCTGTCTTGCCAAAGGGGACTGTGAGGAGGATGACCGCTTGTGCTTGGGAACTCACGTTCATTCTAGGCCCCAATGCTCGAGGTTGTGAGAGCGCAAGGCCAAACGGGGCCACTGCCGGCGTTTCGAAGAAGGGCAGAGGCAATCGTTAGCGTCCAGGCAGAGTCGACGACATCATCCACCAGCAACACGGGACCCGCTGGCACCGGTCCGTCGATCCCGAAGACGCCGTCCAGGTTCCTGCACTGATGAAATCTGTTCTGCTGCACTTTCTGTGGCTCGTTTCCCTTGACCTTCTTTACCACCGGTTTGAACGGCAGTCCCAGTGCGTCAGCAAGACGGCGGGCGAAGTCGGGAACGAGAGTGGGATTGTTCAACGAGGGCACACAGGTCACCCATGCCGGTCTTGGCGTGGGCCGCCAGCGATCGTTCAGCATCTCCACGACTGCATGGACCAGCTCGTCTCGGAAGTAGCCAGCGTGCTTGTCGGCGGCGACCAACTGTCCCCAGCCGGCGTCGCCCCATCTCGACAGGATCCGACCGGTTTCGGCGCGAAGTGCTGCGGGTATGTTCCCGCTGAGGCCGTATTCGCGCAGTGCGTCCCTGGCGACCTGCTTGTTGCACTCCAGCTCTAGTTCCGCGTGACGGAGGTATCGCGCAGCTGAGATAGCCGTCTCACGGGTGAAGTCCGGGTCTACAATCGGTCGCCCCAGACACTTGGCGCATTTTCCGCATGGTTGAGGATCTGCATCATCGAGCGCTTCTGCCAGGAACTCCATCAAGCAGCTCTCCGCTGCGACGTAGCTCTTAACTTCTTCCCATTCTGTCTCGCGTTGTCCGGTCAAGCGCTCGATCTTCTCGTGGTCCATTCGGTAGGGCACGGGTGTGCGCTGCCATCTTGAGCCTGACTTGAGGACCGGCGCCGGGTTCTCCACCGAAAGGAACTTCAGCACCTGCTCAATCTGGCCACGCCGAAGGTTGACGGCCTCTTCAAGTTGCAGGACGCTCAGACCATCACTTTCCTCAAGCGCCTCCAGAATGGCGAGGACCCACCTCTCCTTTGGGAATGCGCTTTTCCGGAAGTAATCATGAATGTGCGAGTCTTCTTCTCCCGACATCAGCACACCGACGGCATGGTCTATGGCGCGGCCGGCACGACCGACCTGCTGGTAGTATGCGACGATTGAGCCCGGCGCTTGGTAATGTACGACGAACCCAAGATCGGGTTTGTCGTAGCCCATTCCGAGCGCGGTTGTTGCGACCAGAGCCTTTATTTCGTTGTTGAGCAGTTTGCGTTCGAGGTGCTGTCGATACGCATCCGAATCCTGGAATCCATCGCCAACCACGCCGCTGAAATACGCTTGGGCTTCGACCCCATGCAATTGCAGCCAATCGGCAACCTGCTTCGCGTCTCGCTTCGTGAGCGTGTAGACGATCCCGGTTCCGGATAAAGCACTGACGTGCTCTGCCAGCCATGCCAAACGTGCGGCTTGGGTTGGCAGTTGAACAGTCTGCAGGGCGAGGGTGCTGCGCATCAGGCTTCCACGCTGAATGCCGATGTCGCCAAGCTGGGTGTGAACATCCTCGATCACGCGGTTGTTCGCGGTGGCGGTGGTGCCGAGGATCGGGACGTTGGCCGGCATGCGCTGCAAGATGTTGACGAGGCGGCGATAGTCCGGACGAAAATCGTGACCCCAGTCGGAAATGCAATGCGCCTCATCCACCACGAGCAGACCGATCCGCTCAGCTATAGGCAGCAAAACTTTCTCCACGAATTCCTCATTGGCGAGGCGCTCAGGCGACACCAGCAGCGCATCTACTTCGTTCCTCCGGACGGCACGCTCGATGCCAGGCCAATCGTCTCGGTTGGTCGAGTTGACAGTGCGCGCGCGGACCCCTAGCCGCTCCGCGGCTTCGATCTGGTTGCGCATCAAAGCTAGGAGCGGGGACACGATGAGGGTTGGTCCGCGTCCGCGGTCGCGAAGGATGCGTGTCGAGATGAAGTAGACGGAGCTCTTGCCCCACCCGGTCCGCTGGACGACAAGAAGCCGCTCTCGCCGGTTCACCAATGCATCAATGGCCTCCCACTGCCCATCGCGGAACTCGGCGGCGGCATCGCCGAGGGCGAGCCTGAGAAGTTCGAGAGCGGCAGCCCGATCAGTCACGCGTTCATCCTGCCTTCGTCATGTGGAGCCGCTCCCCGGAGGGGGCTGTTCCGCTTAGCTGTTGATCACCCTGGGGATAAGGCGTAACAGTTCGCATGTCCGCGAACAAGCGGATTGACAGGGAGAGCAAGCGATGAACCGGCCATGTCCGCCGACGGTGTGACCTTCGGCCAGGCGATTTCGAAGGCCCGCAAGGGCCTCGGTCTCAGTCAGAAGGAGCTCGCAGCGCGCGTGATGAAGGAAGAGGGCGGCGGGTCGATATCCCCGCAGTATCTCAACGACATCGAGCACGATCGACGCAGCCCCAGCTCGGGGCACCTGATCCGCCAGTTCTCCGGCATCCTGAACATCCCGGAGGACTACCTATACGCACTCGCAGGACGGCTGCCGGATGATCTGCGGCCGGATGCTTCCACCCCGGACAAAGTCGTCGAGGCCTTCGCCAATTTCAGGAAGACGTTGAAGGAGTAAGGAGGTTCGCATGGTGAAGATGATCCGTGACAACACGGGCCGCTTTGCGGAGCGACCCTTCTACGGAAGGTTCGCGCGACGATGGGCACGCCGGATCGTGCCTCGACCCGTTCCGACATCTCCTCCGCTGCGTTCTTCGCGAAGGCCAGAAGCAGGATTTCTTCTGGCTGGCGGATGCCAGCCGTGACGAGGTAGGCAGCCTTGGCGGTGATGACGCTGGTCTTTCCCGAGCCCGCCCCAGCTAGGACGAGCGTCGCGTCCTCATCGACAACAACCGAGAGGCGCTGCTCCGGCGTCAGCGGCTTGCTTTCAATGGTTTCGAAAAACTCCTTCCAGCGGTCCAGTTCAGAGGCGACGAATACGGCTATGCCATTCGCCCGCAACGCGCGCGGCTCAGCTGCGAATTTTCGGACGGGCGCAATGCGCTCGACGGCCTCGGGGCCGATGGCTTCGGCATTCAGCTTCGACAGCAGCGAAGCATCCAGTGCTCGGGCGTCATCCAGCAGGGGCGTGACCGCACATGCGGCAGGGT
>JAEZDP010000114.1 GCA_023418055.1 Acidobacteriota bacterium | reverse complement strand
TGGCCCCGCCGACCACCCCCTGCGTGCCCGTCATCAGCGCGCCCAGACCAACGCCGGCCCGGAGCACTTCCAGCGCCATCACGCGGCCCCCGACCGGAAGAGGCGTCGTCTCCGTGGCCGCCACGCGAAGGGCACGTTCCTCGGCCCGGCTCTGGCGGATGGCCTGCACCACGTAGACGACAAGCCCCGTCGCCAGCACCACGCCGTCGCCTCGACCGATGGCGCCGTCACTCCCCATGGCCACCACCAGCACGGAGATGCCGACCATCAGCGGCACCTCTCGCCGCTTGACCTGCCGCGAGACGACAAGCGGGGCGATCGCCGCCGACAGCCCCAGCACCAGCAGGATGTTGGCGATGTTCGACCCCACCACGTTGCCGAGCGCGAGGTCGGACTCGCCAGCGAGCGCGGCCGTGACGCTGACGGCGAGTTCAGGGGCGCTCGTGCCGAGCGACACCACCGTCAGGCCGATGACGAGCGGCGAAATCCCAAGCGACGCGGCCAGAGCAGATGCGCCCCGCACCAGCCACTCCGCGCCGCCAATCAGCAGCACGAGCCCTCCGACGAAGAACAGGACGGTCAGCGCATCCATGGGCACAGCCGTGAAACCGCACGTGCCACGGCGCCACGCGCGGCGGCTGCCGTGCTCAGCGCGGCCAGCCCGTCTGCGGCAGGCCCGGGGTCACGCGGAGCGCGTTCTCGAAGTACACCTTGCGCAGCACCTCGTCAGGCAGGTACATGCCGTACAACTTCCATGACGCGTGATAGTCGCGGTAGTAGTCGAAATACTCGTCGTCGGTCTCGAAGACACGCCAGTAATAGGGGAACTCGCCTGGGGCATACGAGTCCTTGCCGAACAGGATGCGGTCCTGATACTTCACGAAGAACTCACGCGACGCTCTCGGCGCGCGGCCGAATTCGTACAGCACGGCAGACACTTCGAAGACCACGTTCGGCAGGCGATCGAGCAGCGCGGCGCCCGCCTGGAGGTCGTGGCCGTAGTAGGCGAAATGCGCGCCGATGAACGTGGTGCCGGGGTGGGCCTCGAACATCCGATCGCGCTCGGCCTGCAGCTCGTCGAAGGTCGGCTGGCCCGGCGAGAAGTTCCGACGGCTCGGAAAGAGCGCCAGCTCGAGCCACCGCTCGTTCTGGTAGTCGAACGGCGAGAAGAACTCCTTCGGCTCTGCGGTGTGGATGATCACCGGGATGTCGAGGCGCCCGCAGGCCTCCCACACCGGCGCCAGCACCGGGTCGTCCACCTTCAGCCGTGTGCCGTCGTGTTTCTTCGTGGTGAGCCCGAGGCTCTTGTAGATCTTCAGCCCGACGGCCCCATGGCGCACCGAGGCCTCGAGGTCGGCCACGGCCCGCTCGGCCCAGCCCGGTCCGCCAGCCCCCTCGAAGTTGACGTTGGCAAACACGGCGAAGCGATCGGCGTGCGGCGTGCTGCGGATGTAGTCGACCTTGCGCTTGATCTCCTGGGGGTCCACCCCGCCACTCAGGTTGACGAGCACCCGGAGGCCCATCGCGTCCATTTCGCCGATCAGGCGGTCGATGGTCTCGGGCGTCGGGCCGGTGTGGCTGTGGATGTCCACCACGGGGAACTTCGCCTTGGGCACGAGCGTGGTCGTGGTGACGAGCGTGGAGCGCGGCCGGTAGTCGAGAATGCTCGGCGGCGGTACTTCGGGAGCCTGACACCGTCCCGGCCGTGTCTCGGTCGTCCCGGGCGGGCACTCGCCGTCGGGGCCGACGGGCACGGCGTTGCCCATGCCCCGCGGTTGCGCCAGCAGCGCCGCTCCCAGCGCCGTCGTCACCACCATCACCCCGACCCACGTGGCTCGCCTCACACCGGACATCGTTGCTCCTTGCCTCCTCGAGGCCGCTTGAACCCTCCGCGCACAGAGACGCAGCAGAAGGGTTCGACGAACGCTCAGCCTACCTGCAACGCGAGGGCAGCGACAACAGGACACGGCGCGACCGAGAGACGAAGGGCGGGCCGGCGCGGGTGCTATCCTGCGGACGAGCGCGCGGTCGTCGCCCATGATTCGCATCTCCGACGCCATCGTCCTGCACGACCACGAACTCGAGGAGCGGTTCGTCCGCGCCTCCGGCCCGGGTGGCCAGAACGTCAACAAGGTGGCGACCGCCGTGCAACTGCGCGTCGTGCTCGACGAGACGTCGCTGCCCGCCGAGGTCAAGGCACGCCTCGCGGTGCTGGCCGGCAACCGCCTGACCGACGATGGCGTGTTGGTGATCGACGCGCGCGAGTACCGCACACAGGTGCAGAACCGTGAGGCCGCACGGGCGCGTCTCGAGGCGCTGCTGCGCGACGCCGCGGTGCGTCCCAAGTCGCGCCGACCGAGCCGACCCACCCGGGCCTCGCGTGAGCGCCGGCTCGAGAGCAAGCAGCGCCGTAGCGAGGTCAAACAGCAGCGCAGCCGTGGCACGGGCGATGAGTGAGCGTGAGGTCCCTCTGCGGCTGCCCCCCGACGAGTTCCGTCGTGCGGGACACGCGCTGGTAGACCTCATCGCCGACCGCCTCGACGGCCTTCCCGACGGCCCGGTGACGCCCGGCGAGTCGCCGCTGGAGGTGCAGGCGGCCCTGGCGTCCGGAACTCCGCTTCCGGACACCGGCACGGATGCGCAGACGCTGCTCGAAGACGCGGCGGCGCTGCTCTTCGAGCACTCGCTCTTCAACGGCCATCCGCGCTTCTTCGGCTACATCACCTCGTCGCCTGCACCGATAGGCATGCTCGGAGACCTGCTGGCGGCGGCCGTCAACGCCAATGTGGGGTCGTGGCGGCTCGGACCGATGGCGACCGAAATCGAGGCGCAGACCATCCGGTGGATTGCCGATCTCGTCGGCTATCCGTCCTCGAGCGGCGGCCTGTTGGTGAGCGGCGGCAACATGGCCAACATCGTGCCCACGCTGGCGGCGCGGCGGCGCGCGGCGCCCTGGGACGTGCGGACGGCGGGCGTGGCCGCCTCCGACGCGCGGCCGCTGCGCATCTACACCTCGACCGAGACGCACACGTGGGTGCAGAAGGCGGCCGACCTTGCGGGCCTGGGCACCGACGCCATCCGGTGGATCCCTACGGACGACAGCTTGCGGATGCGCGTCGACGCGCTCGAGGAGGCGCTCGTGCGCGACCGGGAGGCGGGCGTCCTCCCGATGATGGTCGCCGCGACCGCCGGGTCGGTGAGTACCGGGACGGTCGATCCGCTCGATGCCATCGCCGACCTCTGCGAGAGGCAGGATGTCTGGTTCCACGTGGACGGCGCCTACGGCGCGCTCGCCGCCGCGGCACCGGAGGCGGGTGACGTGTTCCGCGGGATGGCGCGTGCCGACTCGGTCGCCGTCGATCCCCACAAGTGGCTGTACACGCCGCTCGAGGCCGGCTGCGTGCTGGTGCGCGACCCTGCCTGGCTGCGCGACGCGTTTGCGTACCACCCGCCGTACTATCACTTCGGCGCGGAAGCGCTGAACTACGTGGACCTCGGCCCGCAGAACTCACGCGGCTTTCGCGCCCTCAAGGTCTGGCTGGCGCTGCGGCACGCCGGGCGTCGCGGCTACGCGCGGATGATCGGCGACGACATCCTGCTGAGCAGGCAACTGCACCGCCACATCGCCGACCACCCGGCACTCGAAGCGCACACCCAGGGGCTGAGCATCACCACCTTCCGGTTCGTGCCGCCCGACCTGCGCGTGGACGGACGCGTTGCCGAGGCGCACGAGCCCTACCTGAATGCCCTCAACGAGCAGGTGCTCGAACGCCTCCAGCAGTCCGGCGACGCCTTCGTGTCCAATGCCGTGATCGGCGGGCGCTATCTGCTGCGTGCCTGCATCGTCAACATCAACACGACGGGAGCCGACGTCGCAGCCCTTCCGGACATCGTCGCGCGCGTGGGACATGCCCTGCACGACGCCCGCGCACGCTGAGGGTGCGGGCGCGAGGCCGCGCCGTATCGTGCTCACGACGTTGGGGTCGTACGGCGACCTGAATCCCTATCTCGGGCTGGCCGTGGCCCTGCGCGCACGCGGCCACCGTCCCGTGGTGGCGACCATGCCGTACTACCGGACGGTCGTCGAGCGCGAGGGCATCGACTTCCATCCCGTCCGTCCGGATGGCGATCCGTCCGACCATGAGTTGCTGGCGCGTGTGATGCACGCCAGGCGCGGCAGCGAGTACGTCATCCGCCACGTCGCCATGGCGCATCTCCGCGAGACGTGGGAGGACCTGCTGGCCATCGCGGCCGACGCCGACCTGCTGGTGTCGCATCCCATCACCTTCGCGACGCCGGTCGTCGCCGAGTACCTCGGCACGCCGTGGGTGTCGGCCGTCCTGGCGCCGATGTCCTTCTTCTCGCGCCATGACCTGCCGGTCTTTCCCAACGCGCCGTGGGTGAAGGGCCTGGAAGCGGTACCTGGCCTGCCGCGGCTGCTCGTGGGCATGGCCCACCGCATGACGCGGTCCTGGGTGCGCGACGTGGAGCGGCTGCGTCGCGACGTCGGCCTTCCCCGAGGGGCGCATCCGGTGTTCGACGGACAACATGCCCCGGGCCTCGTGCTGGCGCTCTTCTCGAAGGTGCTTGCGGCGCCACAACCCGACTGGCCCCCGCAAGCGCAGGTGGTGGGACCGGTCTGGTACAACGGCGCCACGGCGCCGACGCTCGACCCTGCGCTCGTGCAGTTTCTCGACGCGGGCCCGCCGCCCATCGTGTTCACGCTCGGCACGTCGGCCGTGAACGCTCCCGGGCGGTTCTTCGAGGAGAGCGCCGAGGCCACGCTGCGCCTCGGCGTCCGCGGCGTGCTGCTCGTGGGGCGTCATCCCGCCGGCCGGCCGGCCCGCCGCCTGCCAGACACGATCGCCGTCGTCGAGTCGGCTCCACATGCGGCGCTCATGCCACGGGCCGCCGCGGTCGTGCACCAGGGTGGCGCGGGTACCCTGCACCAGGCGTTGCGCGCGGGTGTGCCGATGCTGGTCGTGCCCCACGCCCACGACCAGGCCGACAACGCCTGGCGCGCGTGCGTCCTCGGCGTAGGCCGACAGGTGCCGCCGTCGCGGTACACCGCCTCGCGCGTCAGCGGTGAACTGCGGCGCCTGCTGGACGATCCGTCTCACGCGGCGCACGCCGCGGCCGTGGCGACGACGGTGCGATCGGAAGACGGGGCCTCGGCGGCCTGCGACGCCATCGACGCCTGGCTGGCACGCATGTAACACTGCGCCGCATGGCCCTGCCCGACGAACTCATCACGCCGCGCCTGCGCCTTCGTCCCTACCGTTGGCAGGACCTCGACGATGTGATGGCGTACGCGACCGATGCCGAATGGGCACGGTACCTGCCGGTGCCGTGGCCGTACACCCGCCGCGATGGCGAACGCTTCCTGGCGTCGCAGGTGCTGCTCGACGCCGAGCGCGTGTCGTGTTGGGCCATCGAGCACGAGCAGCGCGTGGTGGGCGGCATCAACCTGCGCCACGTGCCTGAGCATCGCCTGGCGGAACTCGGCTATGCCGTGGCGCGTCGGCTGTGGGGGCACGGCGTGGCCACTGAAGCGGCGAGGGCGGTGATGCGTGCGGCCTTTGCCGCCGACCCCGCACTCAATCGCATCAGGGCCTGTGCGGACCCCCGCAACATCCGTTCCCTGCGTGTCATGGACAAGCTCGGGATGACACGGGAAGGCGTGTTACGGCAGAACCGCCTGGCGCGCGGCGAACTGACCGACGAATCTTGGTGCGGCGTGTTGCGTGACGAGTTCGCACGTCTCGGTTGACGCCGCCCTGGCGTTTGCGGGTACCGTACACGCCATGTCCAGACTTCTGCGGCGCTCCGTGCTGTTCATCGTGCTCGGCCTTTCTGCTGGCGTGTGCGCGCCTGTCCACGCGCAGAGTGCCGCACGGCCCGCGCAGGCCGTGGCCGAGAACCGGTGGGCCAGCGACATGGAGGCGTTTGCCCGGGCCGACCGCGATGCCCCGCCCACGCCGGGCGGCGTCGTCTTCGTCGGCAGCTCCAGCATCAGGCTGTGGAACCTGTCGGACTCCTTTCCCGGGACCGCCGTCGTCAACCGGGGCTTTGGCGGCTCACAGATAGCCGATGCCGTGCGTCACGTCGACCTGCTCGTGCTGAAACATGCCCCGGCCACCGTGGTGTTCTACGCCGGAGACAACGACCTGGCCGCCGGCAAGTCGCCGGCCCAGGTCCTCGCCGACTACACGTCGTTCGTCTCGAAGGTGCACGCGGCCCTGCCGCGGACGCGCATCGCGTTCGTCGGCATCAAGCCGTCCATTGCCCGCTGGAAGATGGTGGAGGCGGTGCGTGAGGCCAACACGCTGATTCGCGCGATGTGCGACAAGGACGACCGCCTGGGCTTCATCGACGTGGATGGGCCGATGCTGGGCTACGACGGCCGCCCTCGCGCCGACCTCTTCGTGGCCGACGGTCTGCACCTGTCACCGAAGGGTTACGAGTTGTGGACGATCCTGACCCGTCCGTTCGTGGAGTGACCGCATCCCCATGCCTCGCTACGTCGCGTTTCTTCGAGGGATCAACGTCGGCGGTCACCGCGTGCAGATGTCCCGCCTGCGCGAGGCCTTCGCGGAGATGGGGTGTGCGGGGGCCGAGACGTTCATCGCCAGCGGCAACGTGATCTTCGACAGCCCGTCGCGAACGCCGGCGGCGCTCGAGACGCGCATCGAGGCGCACCTTGCGGCGGCGCTCGGGTACGCGGTGCCCACGCTGCTGCGCACGCCTGCGGAGCTCGACGCCGTGCTGGGC
>JAEZDP010000101.1 GCA_023418055.1 Acidobacteriota bacterium | reverse complement strand
GCTCTCGACGCTCGATCTCGTGTACGACCGCCATTTGGCCGAGCGGCGACTGCTCACGGCGGCCTTCTTCGCCTGCACCGTGTTTGCAGGCGTCGCCGCAGCCTTACCAATACTGTGGCAGGTACCGCCGGAGGTCGCGCTGCGCGCCGCGGGCGCGGCCGCGGGTGTCGGCGTCGTGTCGCTCGTCCTGACCGAGCGACGTCTCGACTGGCAGCGGACCTGGTTCGTCGGCGGGCTCATGCTGCTGGGGCTGGCGCTGCTCGTGGAGCACGGCCGCCAGTTCATTCCTCCCGCGCCGCTGCGCCTCACCGACGTGGCCTTCGGCACCGACTTCGACCGCACGCGTCTCGTGATGCTGGCGCCCGTCGACCACCGTCCGGCGACGTACCGTGGGCCGATCTACCTGGTGACGTCGATCTTCGCCCCGACGGGCCTGCACGAACGCGTCCGCCACGTGTGGTACGTGGATGGCCGGCACGTCTGGACGTCGCGCTGGTACAACGTCGACGCGCATGAGAAGGGCTATCGCCTCTGGACGGGGCGAGGCACGCTTCCCGTCAGCGATGGCTCACGCATTCATGTCGATGTCGAAACCGAGGGCGGGCAGATCATCGGCCGCGCCCGACTGACCGAGGCCTGATGCCGCGCTATCGTCTGCTCATCGAATACAACGGGACCAGGTACTCGGGATGGCAGGTGCAGAAGAACGCACGCACCGTGCAAGGCGAACTGCTGCGCGCTGCGCGTGAGGTGACACGGCGCGACAAGCTCGAGGTGTACGGCGCGGGGCGTACCGACGCGGGCGTGCATGCGCTCGGCCAGGTGGCGCACCTCGACGTCGCCTCCACGCTGCCCCCGGCGACCTTGCGCGAGCGGCTCAACGAGCGCCTGCCCGCCGACATCCATGTCCGCGATCTGCGGGTGATGACGCACCGCTTTCACGCCAGGCACGACGCGGTGGCACGGCGCTATCTCTACCAGGTGAGCCGGCGCCGCACCGCGTTTGCCAAGCCGTACGTGTGGTGGGTACGCGAGCGTCTCGACGCCGACGCGATGCGCGAAGCGGCGTCCGCGTTCGTCGGACGGCACGACTTCGAGGCGTTCTCCGATGACGAGGCCTCCGAGAAGTCCACGCTGGTGCAGGTGGACGACGTGAGCGTCGAGGACGCTGGCGCGCTCGTGCTCATCCGCGTCACGGGATCGCATTTCCTGTGGCGGATGGTGCGCCGCATGGTCGGTGTGCTCGTGGCCGTCGGCAGTGGCCAGCTCGAGCCGTCCGCGGTGGGCTCGCTGATGCGCGGCACGGGCGAACTCCCGGCGCAACTGACGGCACCTGCCTCGGGGCTCTTTCTCGAGGCGGTGCTGTACCCCGGCGAGACGTTCGACGCCGGGCAGGGCGGCCCCGTCAGCATTCCGTAGCCGGCACCGCGCGCGGACGCCGCGCGTCAGAAGAGGAGGGTCGCCCCGCGGGTGAACGGGCGTCGCCGGCGGGTCGAGCGTGCACGCTGTGGGACCGGTGGGTCAGATGGCCTCGGTGCGACGCAGAGGTTGGACTGTGAAGGGTGGACTGTGAACCCTGGACCGCAACCCGTGGACCGCAACCCGTGAACCGCAACCCGTGGACCGTAGACTGATCCCATGACCATCATCTTCGACGGCGACTGTCTCTTCTGTCAGCGGTCCGTGCGCTTCATCCATCGCCATGACGCGGGCGACCGGTTCCGTTTTGCGAGTCGGCAGAGCGCGGCTGGTGCGCGGCTGCTGCAGGAGGCGCGGGTGGGAGTCGCGCCCAACTCCCTCGTCCTCATGGACGAGGACGGTGTGTGGCTGCGCTCGGACGCTGTGCTGCGCACCGCGGGTCATCTGGGCTTCCCGTGGTCCATCGCGCGCCTGGCGCTCTGGATTCCCCGGCCCTTACGTGACGCGGCGTATCGCATCGTCGCGCTGGTGCGACATCAGCTGTCGGGATACCTGCCAGCCTGTGCGCTGCCGGATGCCGCGTTGCGAGCGAAGATTCTGCAGTAGCGCGGCGTCATCCGCAGGTCTGACCCCAACTCGACCCCAGCTCGACCCGGCGGCAGGTCTGACCCCAGGTCGACGCGTGGCAGGTCTGACCCCGCAACGACACGCCGCAGGTCTGACCCCGCCCAACCGCCCACCGTGGGCCGCAGACAGAAACGGCCGGCCCTCCCTTCGGAGAGCCGGCCGTCCCTGCTGACACTGTCCGCGTGCTCAGAAGCGGAAGCCGACAGCCACCTGGAAGCGACGCGCCGCCGGGTAGTGCGTGTTGGCCGTGCCGGTGCCGAAGTTGGCCCCGCGGTTGTAGCCGGTCGGGAGGCCCAGCCCGTCACGCGCGCTCGACTGATCCGCCGTGACCACCGTGTTCCACTGAATCAGCTTGTCGTTGTTGAACACGTTGAACATGTCGAGCTTGACGTAGGGACGCAGCGACTTGAACACCGGGATGCTGTAGTTCAGCCCGAGGTCCCAGAGGTGCGCGGCGTCGAACAGCTCCGACCCGCGGTCGGCGAAGAACAGCGTCTGTGTCGCGGGGAGCGACGCGTAGCCCGCCCCGAGCTGACGCTGGATGTCGGTCAGCGGCACGTTGGTGGCCGAGAGGCTGTAGCTCAACGCCGAGTCGTAGCGATAGAACATCGCGAGGTCGACGTCGCCGAGGAAGCCAAGGGGCTGGTTGTAGATGCCCCACGCGCGGATACGGTGCTTCTGGAAGTCGTTGAGACGACCCACGGGGAAGTGCCGCGCCTGCGTGTAGATCTCGGGACGGTCACCGACGAGCGACGAGATGCCGGGGGTGTTGGCGCCCTCGCCCTCGAAGTTGCCGTCGTTCTTCAGCTGAAGCGTGTAGTTGGCGTACAGGTTGAGGCGTGTGAAGAGCGGGTACCGCCCCTGCAGCACCATCGCCTGATACCGCCGCTCGGGCACGTCGCTGTTGCGGTAGTTGATGTTCTGGAACGTGCCGTAGTTCACGCCGTCGCGCACCACCGTCGTCGTGCCGCCGTCGAGCGTGATGAAGTCCTCGACGAAGTTCGACATGTCGCGGTCGATGAAAGTGAGCTTGCCGAAGCCGCGACCGAGCTGCGCGCCGAACGACGCGGTGAACTCCTTGGTCACGGGCGAGGACAGCCCCGACTCGAAGAACACGTTGGCCGTCGGGAACGAGCCGTTGTAGGTCACGTAGTTCGCGGGGTCGAACCCGGGCGCGAAGTCACGGCCCTGGCCCACCGGTCCGACGTATTCGCCTTCCACCAGCGCGGGGTTGCCGACGTCGGTGTTGCCGCCGAACTGTGACTCACTGTACTTGCCCGCGTACCACGCGTAGGTGGCCTGGACCACGTAGCGGCCGTCGCCGTTGAGGTCGTAGGTGCCCGCCAGACGCGGCACCCACGTGTCGGTGTTGACCGGCTGCAGCCCGCCCGTCGCGGTCCCACGCACCCGCTCGTAGCGCGTGCCGACGTCGAAGGTCAGGTTCTGCGTCGCGCGCCAGGTGTCCTGCAGGTAGAACGACGTCGTGCGGATGTCGAGCTGCGCGCCGCGGGTGGCGAGCCAGTTCTCGTTGTACGCGGCACCCGGTGCAAACACCGGGATGAAGCGGCCGTTCGCATCGAACACCGGGTCGCCGTTGGCGTCCTCGAGGTAGTCGGCGATGATCACGTACCCGGTCGAGCTCTGCGAGTTGCCGCCCGTCCGGTTGCTGTTGAACACCTCGAAGCCGCCCTTGACGTCGTGGCTGCCGAGGTTGCCCGTCGACAGGAAGTAGGACAGGCTGCCGGCCACCTGGTAGTTGTTGCGGTCTTCAGGGTCGGTGGCGTCGAAGTAGTTGGCGTTGTAGTGCACCAGCTGCGACAGGCCGATGATGGGCGAGTCGACCAGGTTCTGCGACGTGCCGCCGGCGTCGCGGAAGCCGAAGGTCTTGCGCGAGAAGCGCAGGTCGGCAAAGAGGCGGGGCGAGAGCACGCCGCGGTAGTTGGCCACGAAGCGATCGTTGGGGAAGGTCGGCTGCTCGGCAACGTTGGGGTCGATGCTGAAGTTGAACGACACGCGCTCCGCCTCCGTCGCGTTGTTCATGTAGCTGCCGCTGATGGTGTGGTCGTTGGCCACCGTGCCGGTCAGCTTGATCTCGCCGCGCTTGTTCGTGTTGGTCGAGGTGAACGAGACGCCCGACTGCGGCAGCGGCGCCGTGTTGGTGGTTTCGGCGAAGCGGCCCGCGCCGAAGAACCACAGCTTCGACCGCATGATCGGCCCGCCGAAGGTGCCCTCGTAGCTCTGGTTCACCTTGTCCGACTTGGTGATGTTGCGCTCCTTCTCGAAGGGCGACAGCTCCTGCCAGTCGTCATTGGTGAAGTTGCTGCGGAACGTGCCCGAGAACAGGTCGCCGCCGCTCTTGGTGACGACGTTGATGACGCCGCCCGAGAAGCGCCCGTACTCGGCCGAGATGCCCGAGCTGAGGACCTGCGTCTCTTCGATGGCGTCCTCGATGAAGAGGTTGTTGGCCGTGCCGAAGAGGTTGTCGTTGACGTCCACGCCGTCGATGAGGAACACGTTGTCGTAGGCGAAGCCGCCGTTGATCGTCACCTGGTTGGCGTTGGGCGTGTTGGTCGTGAGCGCGGGCGAGAGCTGCGCGATGCCCTGCGGCGTCCGGCCGGCCGGCAGCGTCTGCACTTCCATGTACTTGAAGTTGGCCGTGCCCGCGGTGCTCGTCACGATCGACTCGATCGGGTTGGCCGTCACGCTGACCGTCTCGGCCAGGCCGCCGACGTTGAGCGTGGCGTTGACGAGCGAGGGCGAGCCGACCGCCACCGTGGTGCGCTCGGTCTGCGTCGTGAACCCCGTCAACTCGAACACCACCTCGTACGCGCCGGCCGGCAGGCCGCGCAGTACGTACACCCCGTTGTCGTCGGTCACCGTTGTCCGCGTGCCCTGCAGGGACGGCGAGGTGACAGACACCGTGACGCCCGGCAGCACGAGGCCGTCGGTGTCACGCGCGGTGCCCTGAAGCGTTCCGGTCTGCACACCTTGCGCAAACGCCATCGTCGCCGTCAGCAGCGCGGCGAGAACGCCCAGGCTCATCCTGGTCCAGCTGTTCATAGAATCCTCTTTC
>JAEZDP010000015.1 GCA_023418055.1 Acidobacteriota bacterium | reverse complement strand
CCGCCGCGCTGCCGTGGGCGTCTGGCGGACGTCTGGCGGAGCGCCTGTCAGCCGGCGTGACGCGCGTCGTGGGTGCCGCCGCCGCGGGCCTGCGTCGGCATGGCGTGCAGGGGCCCGGCGCCCTGGGTGCGCTCAACGGGTTGTTGCCCTGCGGCCTCGTCTACGCCGCGCTCACAGCCGCGGCCGGACTCGGCAGCCTGCCGCACGCGGTCGGCTTCATGCTGGCGTTCGGGGCCGGTACCGCCCCGTTGCTGATCCTGCTCGGCCTGGCCTCCGGCGCCGTTACCGCGAGGGTCCCCGTGCGCATCCGTCGCGCCGCCCCTGCCGTGCTCGCCATCGTTGGCGTCCTGCTCATCGTCCGCGGCGTGCGGATGCCTGCCGCGCACGCTCATGCGGCGCCGACGGCGTCCGCGTCGGGACCGCACGTGGCAGCGCCCGCGCACCAGGTGCCCTGAGCGCCTGGGGGCCACCCCGTGCAATGTGCGTGGATTCGAGACCTGACCCCCGGTGCTCCCCCGGGTCTACCGCGACAGTTCCTCCGCCGTCACGAACTGCGGCGCGATGTCCACCGGTACGTCGGCCAGCCGGTCGAGCACGGCCTGCACCTCGGGGCGCACCGTGGCCCGCGCGAGCAGGGCCTGTGCCTTGGCGTAGTCGCCCGTCGCCTGCACCGTCAGGATCTCCGTCGTGAGTGCCGCCACCGCCTCGCGGATCTTCGACGGCTCGATGCGGAACGTGCCGTCGTCGTTCACCACCACCGCGCCGGCATCGAGCAGCGTGTTCAGCTGGATGGCGATGCCGCGCCCGTGTGCCGACGACGTACCGAAGCGGATCGACCTGAACGTGGATGCGAGAAACGTGGTGTACATCGTGTCGGCCATCCCCGCGTCGATCACCCCGTCGTCCACGAGCGTGTGCAGGGCCCAGAGCCCCGAGATGTCGGCCTTGGCTTCTTCGAGGGTCGAGTACGCGTCCTTCAACTCCGCGCGCACCGTGGTGGTCCGCCCACCCACGGTGATGGCGTTCGGGCCGAGCCCGTGCATCAGCTCGTGCATCAGGATGTGCGTGAAGAAGGCGTCGAACTGCACCTTGCCCTGGTCGGCCGCGGCCAAGGCCACGTTCGCAATCGGCTCGAGCACCAGGCGGAACTTGGCCTCCTGGGTGTTCTTCAGCATCGTCCGCTTCGCGCCCTTCTCGGCGACGACGCGCTCGTCGTTGGGGAGGTTGAAGGCGGCGGTCTGCACGCCCCGATTGGCGTCGCCCGCGCTGAAGACGACGTTGACGACGCGGATGGGCGAGAGCGCGCCGAGCGCCTTGTTGCGGTACTGCGGGTCGATGGGCAGGCGGTCCTCGAGCCCCTGCAACTGGCTGCCGAACTTCTCGAGTTTCGCCGTCTCGTCGTCGTCGCGCACGGTGACGAAGGCTTCGAAGGCAGCCTTGCTGGCGAACCAGGTGTCCTCGTACACCTCGTAGGGTCCGATGGTGGGCTCGACGGAGGCGACGAGTTCCATCCACGCGACGTCGCTGGCGTAGTAGTCGTTGCTCAGCAGGGCATCGGCGCGCAGTTCGAGATAGCGCCGGAGGGTGGGCTGGCTGGTGGCGGCTGCGGCCGCGCGCAGATGGTCGGCGATGAGGGCCAGTTCGCCCTGGTACTCGAGCGCATACGGCACCGCGGTGAAGCTGCCGTCGGCGGCGCGTCGGATCGTGGTGAAGAAGCCCTGGGCCTCGGCCCGTGCGGCGGGCGAGCGTGAGGCGATCCAGCGCTCGACGTCCTCCTTCGTTGCGCCGGCGGGGTAGAAGTTGGCGCCGCCCGGCTTCTCGCCGACACCGTCGATGAACGGGGCGTCGCCGTCGAGCCGCGACCACGGCCCCTTGTTGAGCAGGAAGTAGCGGAGGCGGGCGAGGCCTGCGGTGGAGTGATCGGCGTGGAGGGTCACGAGCAGACCGGGGTTGCCGGCCCACACCTGACGGAGATAGAGGCCGTCGATGACTCTCGCGGCGTCGATGAGGTGCCGCAGTGCCGCGCGTTCGCTCTCGGGCAGCTGCGAGATGTCGGCGCGCAGGTCTGCGGGCGCGAAGCGCGCCATCATGGACGTCACCTCGCCGCTCTCCTCGAGGGCGACCGGTGGCTGGGCCTTCGGCGCGGGCGCGCCACCGCCGCAGGCGGCAAGGAAGGGGAGGATCGCCAGCGTGCAGATGGCGACGGCGCGCGAACTGGCGGACCGGAGCATGGCCGGATGATACGCCAGGGAGCCGGTCCTGACGGCAGGCGCGGGGTCAGACCTGCCGCGTGCGCTTCCAGGGTCAGACCTGCGGCGTGCTGCCGCGGGGTCAGACCTGCGGCGTGTCGTCCCGAGGGTCAGACCTGCGGCGTGTCGCGCGGCTGGACCGACGGGGTGCAGAATGCGCGCTGCCTCGACTGGCAGGGCACGCCCCGCCGGCTGGAACGCGCCGCGGGCGCGATGATAAGCTAAGCCGGATTTATCCCACCGGTCCGGGATGTACCATCCGCGCTGGTCACGAGGACTCATCGATCCATGACGAACGCCCCCCAGGACGTACAGGACATCACCGCCATCGAAACCCAGGAGTGGCTGGACTCGCTCGAATGGGTCATCCAGCACGGAGGCCCGGAACGGGTCGCCCAGCTGTTGAAGGACCTCGAGACCTACGCCCGCCGCCAGGGCGTCTCGTTGCCGTTCTCGGCCAACACCCCCTACATCAACTCCATCACCGCCGATCAGCAGACGCCCTACCCGGGCAGCCGCGAGGTCGAGCGCCGCATCAAGAGCCTGGTGCGCTGGAATGCGATGGCCATGGTGGTACGTGCCAACAAGAACTCGGATGGCATCGGCGGACACATCTCCACCTTCGCCTCCTCCGCCACGCTGTACGAGGTGGGCTTCAATCACTTCTTCAAGGGCCCCGACCACCCCGACGGCGGCGACCTGGTCTTCTTCCAGGGCCACGCCTCGCCCGGCATCTACGCTCGCGCCTACCTCGAGGGCCGGCTTTCGCAGACACAGCTCGAGAACTTCCGCCGCGAGCTGGCCGAGGACGGCGGGCTGTCGTCCTACCCCCACCCCTGGCTCATGCCGAACTTCTGGCAGGTGCCCACGGTGTCGATGGGGCTCGGCCCCATCATGGCGATCTACCAGGCCCGGTTCTGGCGCTACCTCGAAAATCGCGGGCTGAAGAAGACCACCAACAACAAGGTGTGGGCTTACCTCGGCGACGGCGAGACCGACGAACCCGAGACGCTCGGTGCCATCACGCTGGCCTCGCGCGAGAAGCTCGACAACCTGATCTTCGTCATCAACTGCAACCTGCAGCGCCTCGACGGCCCCGTGCGCGGCAACGGCTCGATCATCAACGAGCTCGAGGCCGTGTTCCGCGGCGCCGGCTGGAACGTCATCAAGGTCATCTGGGGCAGTGAGTGGGACGACCTGCTGGCCCGCGACAAGACCGGCCTGCTGGCCCGCCGCATGGGCGAGATCGTGGACGGCGAATACCAGCGCCTGTCGGTGTCCGATGGCGCCTACCTGCGCCAGCAGTTCTTCGGCAAGTACCCCGAGCTGCTCGACCTGGTCAAACACCTCTCCGACGATCAGCTCAAGAAGCTGCGCCTCGGCGGCCACGACCCCGAGAAGGTGTTTGCCGCCTACCGCGCGGCCACCGAGTCGAAGGGCCGTCCCACCGTCGTCCTCGCACGCACGATCAAGGGCTACGGCCTCGGCGAGACGGGCGAGGGCAAGAACCCGACGCACCAGCAGAAGAAGCTCAACGAAGAAGAGGCCCTCAGCTTCCGCACGCGCTTCAACATCCCGCTGAGCGACGACGACGTCGTCAAGATGCCGTTCTATCGTCCGGCTGACGACAGCGCCGAGATGACCTACCTCAAGCAGCGCCGCGAGCACCTCGGCGGCTACCTGCCCCAGCGCCGCGCCGAGACCGAAGCCCTCGGCTTCGCGGACCTCGACGAGGCCTTCAGCGAGTTCCTGAGCGGCTCCGAAGGCCGTGCCATCTCGACGACGATGGCCTTCGTGCGCATGTTGACCAAGCTGCTGCGCAACAAGGAAATCGGCAAGCTCGTGGTGCCGATCGTCCCTGACGAGGCGCGCACGTTCGGCATGGAGGCGCTCTTCCGACAGGTCGGCATCTACTCGTCCACCGGACAGCTCTACGACCCGATCGACAGCGACCAGCTGCTCTACTACAAGGAAGCCAAGGACGGACAGATCCTCGAGGAAGGCATCACCGAGGCCGGCTCGATGTCGTCGTTCATCGCGGCAGGCACCGCGTATGCGACCCACGGCATCAACACGATTCCGTTCTACATCTACTACTCGATGTTCGGCTTCCAGCGCATCGGCGACCTCATCTGGGCCGCCGCCGACATGCGCGCCCGTGGCTTCCTGCTCGGCGGCACCGCCGGCCGGACGACGCTCAACGGCGAGGGCCTGCAGCACCAGGACGGCCACAGCCACCTCATCGCCTCGTCGGTGCCCAACTGCATCTCGTACGACCCGGCGTTTGCCTACGAGATCGCCGTCATCGTCAAGGACGGCCTGCGTCGCATGTACCGCGACAAGGAGAGCGTCTTCTACTACCTGACGCTCATGAACGAGAACTACGCGATGCCGCCGATGCCCGCCGGGGTCGAAGAAGGCATCGTGAAGGGGCTGTACAAGTTCAAGGCGTCGGAGATGAAGAAGCCGAAGGCGCGCGCGCAGCTGCTCGGGAGCGGCGCGATCATGCCCGAGGTGATCAACGCCGCGGCCATCCTCGAGAAGTACGGCGTGGCGGCCGACGTGTGGAACGTGACCAGCTACGTCGAACTGCAGCGCGACTGCCTCGCGGTGGACCGCTGGAACATGCTGCACCCGGGTGAAGAGCCGCGCACGTCATGGGTGGGCAAGAGCCTCGGCGGCGCGCCCGGCGTGGTCGTGGCGGCCTCCGATTACGTGAAGGCGTTGCCGCGCGGCATCGATCACCACATCACGCAGCCGATGGTGGCGCTCGGCACCGACGGGTTCGGCCGCAGCGAGAGCCGCGAGGCGTTGCGCGACTTCTTCGAGGTGGACGCCCGGCACGTGGCGGTGGCGACCCTGTCGCTGCTCGTGCGCGAGAAGCAGCTGGAGCTGAAGGTGGCCCAGGCGGCCATCGCCGATCTCGGCGTCGATACCGACAAGCCCAATCCCACTACCGTGTGATGCCGTCCCGGCCGGCCGACGCCTCGGGGCCTGGTGCATGCCACCGGGGTCCGCAGCATCGGCAGGCCGGGTCGCTGCATCAGGCAACATCTGGCATCAGTCATCAGGCATCACATCAGACCCTCATGGCGAACGAATTCAGGCTGCCCTCGCTGGGCGACAACATCAAGGCGGGGGACGTCCTCCGCGTGCTGATCAAGCCCGGTGACACGGTGGTGCAGGATCAGCCGGTGCTGGAGCTCGAGACCGACAAGGCGACGGTCGAAGTGCCCTCGGCGATCGAGGGAACCGTCGCGGAAGTGAAGGTCAAGGACGGCGATCGCATCGACGTCGGCCAGGTCGTGTTCACCGTGTCGGGCGACGGCAGCAAGCCGGCCGCCGAGAAGGGCGGCGGTAAGGCCGACGTGCCGGTGGGCGACAGCGAGAGTGCCGGGCCCGACGTGGAGCGCCAGGCGGCAGAGGCGCTAAATGCGCAGGAGCAGGGCCTCGGGGACGACGCCTCTGCGGCAGACGGCCGGCTCGGAGAGCCGGCCCTGCCATCCCGCGAGGGTGGCGGGCGACTCGAAGTGACCATCCCCGAACTCGGCGACAACATCGCCGGCGGTGACGTCCTCCACGTGCTCGTGAAGGTCGGCGACACCGTGGCGAAGGACCAGGGCATCCTCGAGCTCGAGACCGACAAGGCGACCGTCGAAGTGCCGTCGCCGCACTCGGGCACGGTGAAGGAAGTGGCCGTCAAGGACGGCGACCGCGTGGACGTCGGGCAGGTGGTGCTGGTGCTCGAGGGGGCCGGGGCGGCTGCCGCGCCGGCGGCCGACATGCCGGCAGCCGTCACGCAGCCCGACACGAGCGTCCCCGAGGCCAAGGCGCAGAAGGGCGAGCCGATGGCTCCCGTGCCGTCGCCGGCGGCCTCGCCAGCGCCGGCC
>JAEZDP010000491.1 GCA_023418055.1 Acidobacteriota bacterium | reverse complement strand
CGTGTAGGCGAACTGGAACTGCAGCCCCGCAATCGAGGGACGCCGTACCTCGAACTGCAGCGCGTCGAACCGCCCGCTGCCGGCGTTCTCGACGACGTTGAGGAACGCGCCGAGGTTCGGATAGGGCAGGCGTGCCCAGTGATCGGGGTTGTCGGGGTCGTAGAACTCCGTGCTGGGCCGCAGCGTGTTGATGTCACGGTTCACGAGCAGCTTACGCATCCGGCTGCCCATGTAGGTGGCGCGCAATCCCAGGTTGCCGAACACCTCGCGTTCGAGTGTGAGGTTGTACTGCAGGACCTCGGCGCTCTCGAGGCCGGGGTCGACGCCGTTGACGCCGAAGCCCGGCGTCTGCAGGACGTTGCCCGTCGAGAACGCGCGATCGAACTGCGGGCTCTGGCGCCGGATGCTGTAGCGGAACGGCGCCCGCGAGAGCGCGTCGCGGATGCCCTGGGCGGCCTGCGTCGGATAGAACAGGCCCACGCCGCCGCGCAGGACCGTCTTGTTCGACTCGTCGAGGCGGTAGGCGAAGCCCACCCGCGGGCTGAAGTTGTTGGTGTCGTTGCGGACGAGTGAGCGTGGCAGGTCGAGATCGTCGGCCAGAACGACCGGCACGGTGCGCTGCGCCGCAGGATCGAGGTTGTCGAAGATCGAGGGGTTGGGCAGGATGAGGCTGCCCGTGGCCGTGTCGAAGTTGATGAGCAGGTCGTTCTTCTCGACGAAGTTGCCGAGCACCTCGTAGCGCATCCCGAGGAAGAGCGTGAGGCTGTTGTTGACCTTCCAGTCGTCCTGCACGAAGGCGGCCCACTCGTTGGACGTCGCCTCGAGCGGGGCGCCGCCGCGGGTGTTCACCTGCTGGAACGACTCGAAGGGCAGGCCGAGCAGGAAGTCCGAGAACGAGTTGCCGGAGCGCGACCCGTTGAAGCGGTAGGCGCCGCTGCCCTCGTTGGCGCCGGCCGAGAAGCCGTCGAGGACGTGGGTACGCGCCCAGAGGCCGCCGACCTTCACCGTGTGGCGGTTGGTCACCCACGTGAAGCTGTTGCTCACCGAGAACGCGTCGGTCTTGATGTCGCGCAGCGAGTTCTGCCGCTGGTCACGGATGATCGAGGGCGAGTTGGCGCCCGTGAACTCGAAGGCCTGGAACCCCAGACGGTCGCGCCCCTCGGCGGGAATTTCGAAGCCGAAGCGGTCGGCCAGATCGCCGGCCACGAACGGGCTGCGACGATTGGACCGATCGCGGTTGAGCCCCATGCGGAACTCGTTGACGAGGCGCGGGCTCACGATGTGCGTCCAGCTCGAGGCCAGGGTGCGCCCGGTGATGGACCGGTCCTGGAAGCCGAGCTGCGGATAGAAGTTGTTCTCGAGCACGGTCTGCGGCGTGGCCGTCTGCCAGCTGCCGCGGACGAACGCCGAGCTGTTGCTGGCAATCTCGTGGTCGATGCGCAGGTCGTACCGCTCACGCTCGTTGCCGGTGGTGATCGGCACGCGGTAGCGTCCCCAGCCGTTGGCCAGAGGCGCCTGGTTCGGCTCTGGGTAGAAGAAGTCCATCACCGCACGGCTGTTCGGCGAAATGCGGTCCGCCGGGATGACGTTGCCCGGAAACGGCTGGCCCGTCAGTGGGTCGACGATGGCGAGCGTCGTCTGCGAGAAGTCGCCGTTGCGCATCGCCGCCGTCGGGACGGTGGCCATCGAGCTGAAGGCGTTGCCCTTGCTCCGGAACGCGTCGTATGCACCGAAGAAGAAGGTGCGGTTGCGCACGATCGGCCCGCCGAGCGAGCCACCCCAGCGCTTGATGTTCGAGTCGAACGTGGGGTCGGTCCGGCTGACGCCGGCCTGCGCCTGTGCGTAGCTGCGGGCATTGAGTTCGTCGGCGTTGAAGTCGAAGAACCCGCTGCCGCTGTAGCGCCCAAGCCCACGCCGCGTGGTCACGACCACCCCGGCGAGCCCGCCGTACTCGGCGCTGTACGAGTTGGATAGCACCTTGACCTCGGAGATGGCGTCGATGTTCGGCGACGAGCTCCCGAGGTTGCCGAAGATGCCGCTGCTCGATCGCTGGCCGTCCTGCACGAACGAGACGCCGTAGGTGCGGCCGCCGAGAAACTGGAACCCGTTGCCGGCCTGGTCGCCGACGACATTGGGATCGAGATAGAGGAAGTCGGAGAACTCACGGCTCACGCGCGGAAGCTTCTCGAGCTGTTCCTTAGTGATGGTGCCGGTCAGCGCCTGACTTTCGAGCTGAATCGCCGCGACGCCGCCGGTGACCGTGATCTCCTCTGCCGAGCCGCCGAGTTCGAGGGTGGCATCCGCGCGGGCCGTCTCGCCGGCGCGCAGCACGACGCCGGTGATGAGCGCGCGCTTGAATCCCGGCGCCGAGATCTCGATCTGATAGCGACCGGCCCGAAGGTTGACGGCCTCGAAGTCGCCTGCCGCATTGGTCTCGACGACACGTGGCACCCCCGTGTCCTCATCGGTGATGAGCACCGCGGCGTCGACCACGATCTGTCGCTGCGGGTCGAAGACCGTCCCTCGGATGGTCCCGAGCGTCGACTGGGCGAGTGCCCCCGTCGACGAGAGGACGAGCATCCAGACCGAGACGCCGAACCAGGCCAGGCACGCGCGGCGAAGCCTGGGCGTACGCCGCTCCGGGCCGCAAGACACACAACTCGTTGACATGGAGACCTCCTAGGGGCCGGGATTGTGTGTGCTTTCGTATGTGCTGTCAATCGAAAAGAAACAACAGTAAAAGATGAGACTCGAAGCCTCAAGCGACCAATTTCTCTAACGATTGCTTGTATGTCTTACCGGCTGGCCCGGCGGGCCTCAACGATGGCTCGCGCCAGCGTGAGCCGTGCCGACTCGTAGGGGTCGCCAGTCTCAGGGAAGCTCACGCGCGTGCCGGCATCCGAGAACACCCGGGGGACGATGGCCTCGAGGGCGGCGCGCACCTCGCTGGCGAGGCCGAGGCGGCGCGCGATCGTGAGGTACTGGTGGTCCTGCAGGCCGCGGCGGAAGTTGGCCAACTGCACGGTGGACACCGGCCCGGCGATGCCACGGTCTTCTGCCGGGTGCAGCCGTTCTTCGCCAGGGTAGATGAGCACGCCGTCGCCGTGGATGTAGCCCTGATGGTCGAGGGCCTTGTCGGGCTGCGCGCGGTTGTCGAAGGTGATGCTGTTGGTCCAGACGTCCTGGTCGCGCTCGCCGCGCTTCTGCGAGTTGTGACGCCAGTGCACGGCGTGCCAGTAGAAGTACACCTCGACGTCGTGCTTGAACGCCGCCCAGATGGTGGCGCGTGGGTCAGTCGCAGGGCTGTCGATGACGATCGCGCCCGCCGCGGGCCGGCCGCCATTGTAGAACCAGTACCTGCGGCCCGCCGCCCGTTCGCGAGCCACCTCGTCGAGCACGAAGCCCTGCGGACCCGAGTCCCAGATGTCCACGGCGCCGTCGAGCCCCTGCACGTAGCGGCTGGTGACAAAGAGGGGGAGGTCACGGCCCGGCCCGGGGTTGCTGCGCACGATCTCCGCAATGCGCCGTATGCGCGGGTAGGCAGGCGGCAGCGGCTCGTCGGGCAGGTAGAGAAACGTGAGGACGTGTGGCAGTGTCGCGCGCAGGAAGGTCATCCACGCGTCACTCTCGCGCCACGCCGTCGCGCGGTCTTCGAAGGGCCCGGGCCCGTAGAACGTGCGCGGGGCGATGACGTTGCCGACACCGGCACCAGGCCCGTCGTAGCCGTGCGCCGCGGTGAAGTCGGCACCGGTGAAGCGTCCCAGCACCGGCGGCAGCGTGCGTTCGTCGTACGCATGCACCAGCTCCACGCGGTGGCGATGGGCGAGGCGATGGTAGGCCGCGTCCATGTTCCGGCCGTGATACCGGTCGGTCTGCGAGCGTTCGTAGTACAGCATCGCGTGCATGCTGTTGCGGTCGGGCAGATCGAAGTCGAGCAGCTCGAGCTCGAGGGGCAGCGACCGTCGGACGCCGTCGGCCATGAGATCGATCGTGCCGCTGTAGAGACCGGCCGGCCGATCCCTGCCCGTGTAGATCTCCACCCACACCGCCTGCGTGTGGTTGCTGCCGACGCGGGCGGGCAGTCCGCCCTGCGTGGCGTTCTCCGGCACCAGCTGTACGGGCGTCCAGCCGACAGGGTCTGGTGGCGCTGCGGGCGAGTCGCGGTCGAAGACCCACGAGGCGTGCGACGGCATCGCCACGTGCAGATAGTGCGCGACGAACACCTGAATCGGCCGATCGACGTAGTTCGTCGGGTCAGCCTCCGGTGCCTTGTAGACGAGGCTGTTGCCGTCGGGCCCCGTCAGTCGCGGCAGCGAAAGGGTAAGACGATCGATACCCGACGCGTCGGCCTCGACGATGACCTGGAAGGCCACCACCTCGTTGCGCGCCCCGAACACGCGGACGCGGCGGCCGTCCCACACGGAGTTGCCACGCTGCGCCGGGTGATCGCGTGCGTCGCGGCCGATCTTCTCACCGTCGTTGACGGCCCAGACGCGCCGCATGCCGGCGTCGGCCGCCGGCGCGACCCCGCACAGCAGGATGGTCGTGACTGCGGCGACCAGGCTCAGACGCGCCCGGAGGGATGTGGTGTCGCTCATCGGCGTAAGTCCTCAGCGCAGACAGGTCAGGGCACGGCTCCGGACAGCACGGCGCCGACGTCGGCTTCGACCTTCAGGTCAGCCACCTCGTCTGCCCGCGTCCGGCCGCGATTGACGATGGCGATGGGCAACCCGGCGTCGCGCGCCTGTTGCACGAACCTGAAGCCGGAGTAGACCATCAACGACGATCCCGCCACCAGCAGGGCGTCTGCCCGCGCCAGCGCCGCCCGGGCTGCCTGGTAGCGCTCGGCCGGCACGTTCTCGCCGAAGAAGACGACGTCGGGTTTGACGAGGCCGTCGCACTGCGGGCAACGGGGCGGTGTGAAGGCATCGATGGCGTCGACCGCGATGTCGGCGTCGCCGTCCGGCGCGGCCACTACCGCTGCGGTCCATCCCGGGTTGTCTGCCGCCATGATCTCCTGCAGATGCGCCCGCGACGTGCGCATCCCGCAGCCGAGGCACAGCACCACGTCGAGGCGGCCGTGCAGGTCGATGACCGCGCGACTGCCGGCCCGCTGGTGCAGCCGGTCCACGTTCTGCGTGGTCAACTGCGCGAGGGTGCCGGCCGCTTCCCACGCCGCCAGCGCATGATGGGCCGCCGACGGCGCCGCGGCGGTGAAGCGCGACCAGCCGGCATAGGCGCGGGCCCAGTAGCGGCGGTAGGTGGCGGGCTCGTCGCGGAAGGCCTGGAACATGATCGGGCGGCGGTGCTTCCACTCGCCGTTCTCGTCACGGTAGTCGGGGATGCCCGACGCCGTGCTGCACCCGGCGCCGGTGAGCACGAACACGGCGCGGCGGTCGGCCAGCCAATCGCGCAGCGACCGGACGGCCTCGGGTG
>JAEZDP010000490.1 GCA_023418055.1 Acidobacteriota bacterium | reverse complement strand
ACATCGAGCCGGGCGCCGTCGCCGAGCCCCAGCACCAGCAGCAGCGGAGGCACCGGCGCGCCCCGGAGCGTGTCGTCGAGCCACCGCTCGGCCGCGCCACGCGTCTCTCCCGGCCTCACCACGCAGGGTTCTCGCACGCCAGTGGCATCGCAGCGTTGTACCACGTCGCCGCGAGGCGTCCGCGTCGATTTCCTGTGATGTCCGAAAACGGCGAGTACGAGGTCGGTGCGGGTGTTAGTCTGCCGTCGTGATCGCAGCACTGCCAGACGTCACCGTGTGTGAGCAGGCGCGGCTCAGCCGCGACCCGCGTTTCGATGGCCTGTTCTTCACGGCCGTCACCAGCACCGGCATCTACTGCCGGCCGGTGTGCCCGGCACCGGCCCCCCGCCCTCGCAACGTGCGCTACTTTCCCAACGCGGCGGCGGCCGAGGCGGCCGGCTTCAGGCCGTGCCTGCGCTGCCGCCCCGAACTCGCCCCCGGCGATGCCACGTGGCGCCGGGGCGACGACGTCGTCGCGCGCGCCCTGGCGCTCATCGAGCAGGGCATGCTCTCGCAGGCACCGCTCGCGGCGCTTGCCACCCGCCTCGAGATCGGGGAACGCCAGTTGCGCCGGCTGTTCGTCGAGCGCCTCGGCGCACCGCCAGTCGGCGTGCACGGCACCCGTCGGCTGCTGCTCGCCAAGCAGTTGCTCACCGACACGTCACTGCCCATCACCGACATCGCCCTCGCCGCGGGCTTCAACAGCCTGCGCCGTTTCAACACGACCTTCCGCGAGGCGTACCGTTTGGCCCCGCGCGATCTCAGGCGTCAGACGAAGGCAGCCCTGCCGGGAGGGCTGACGCTGCGACTGGGATATCGCCCCCCCTGCGACTTCGAATCGATGCTCACCTTTCTCCGCGATCGTGCGATCCCCGGCGTGGAGCTGGTGGGCGTCGACTCCTACGCACGGATGTTCGGCGCGTCGGAACATCCGGGTTGGCTGCGCGTGTCACGCTGGCCCGGTGAAGACGGCGGCACCACGCACGCGTTGCGTCTCGAGATCTTCGGAAGCCGGCCGGCGAACCTGCTGCCGCTCGTGGCGCGCGTCCGTCGGGTGTTCGACCTCGACGCGGATCCGCACGCTATCGCCGCGGTGCTCGGGCAGGATCCGCGCCTGGCGGCGCTCGTGCGCCAGCACCGGGGCCTGCGGCTGCCCGGCGGCTGGGACGGCTTCGAGATCGCGGTCCGCGCGGTCGTCGGACAACAGGTGAGCGTCGCGGCGGCGCGCACCATCGCCGCGCGTCTCGTGGATCGCCTCGGAACCCCGGTGCCCGACGACATGGCCGCGCTCGGCTTCACACGCCTGTTCCCCGCTCCAGCCGTCGTCGCGAACGCCGACCTGGCCGGCTTCGGGCTGACGCGTGACCGGGCCAACACGCTCCGGCACGTGGCGCGCGCGCTCCTCGACGGCCGCGTGGACTTCGGCCGCGAACGGCCGCTCGACGACTTTGTCGCACGCTGGACCGCGCTGTCTGGCATCGGCCCGTGGACGGCGCACTACATTGCCATGCGCGCGCTGTCGCATCCCGACGCCTTCCCCGCCGAGGACCTCATCGTGCGCAGGGCGCTGGCGCCTTCCCTCGTCACCGCCACGCCCCCCGGCCGCACCTTCACTCGTGAACGTGCCGAGCCGTGGCGCCCCTGGCGTGCCTATGCGGTGATGCACCTGTGGCGCGAGGCCGCGAGCAGCTCGACGGTCCTCCACTCCCGAAAGGCTAGACCATGACGATCCACTACCAGCATGTCGACAGTCCGGTAGGACCGCTGTTGATCGCGGCCTCCGATGCCGGGCTCCACGCGATCGAGTTTCACGCGGCGCAGCATCCGGTGACCCGGGATCACACCTGGCAGGCGGGCTCCCATGCCTTCATCGACGCGGCTCGGGCACAACTCGCGGAGTACTTCGGGGGCACCAGGCAGACCTTCGATCTGCCGCTGTCGCCTGCGGGGACCGCGTTTCAGCAGGCGGTCTGGCGTGCCCTGGTAGGCATCCCCTACGGCCACACGATCAGCTATGCCGAACTGGCACGACGCGTGGGCCGTCCGGCGGCGTCACGCGCGGTGGGCGCCGCCAACGGCCGCAATCCCCTGCCCATCGTCCTGCCGTGCCACCGGGTGATTGGCGCGAACGGCTCGCTCACGGGGTTTGGCGGCGGGTTGCCGACAAAGCGCTTCCTGCTGGAACTCGAAGGGGCCCTCACCGCGGCGCTGTTGTGAGGCCAGGGCCGTCAGGCCCCCGCACCCGCTCCGCGGGTCGGCCGAGCAGCAGCCGATGCCGCGGCGTGATGTCGGCGGGGATGGCCTGCGTCCACACGCGATAGCCGGCCTGTTCGAGGCGCCACGCGCGCCGCACGTCGACCGCCGTGGCCAGGTCGAGCCAGCCTTTCAGCGGGCCCGCATCACACGTCTCGGCGTCGTGACAGCACGGCAGCACGGCGACGTCGGCCCGCACCTCGACGGCCCGCCGCAGGATGTCGTCTGTCAGGGCACCGCAGCCGTGGCTCGAGACCACGACGTCGCCGGGCAGCAGGGCGACGTCGGCAAACGGCTCGTCGATCCAGCGGATACGGGCAGCCAGGCGAGGCCAGGTGTCGAGTAAGGCGGTGTGAACGCGTGCGGCCGACGCCGGACGTTGCGAGTCCACGGCCAGCGCCACCGGCGACGTGTCGTCGAGCAACAGCATCAGGTGCGCGAGCAGGCCATGCCCCGCGCCGACATCCACGACCCGGCCCCCGCGGAACAGCCGCCGGCAGCGACGGGCCACCTCCCACGCCTCGTACAACTCCTTGCGCGGTACACAGCCCGCGCCGCACACGGCCCGCGCCACGCGCCCGAACAGCGTGCCCGCGTCGAAACGGCCGAGGTCCCTATCGGTCAGGCGATTCCGTGAGCCATGCGCGAACACGTCAGCCCGTGTGCGTGGCCGGTTCGGTGACCAGCCACTCGTCGGCCTCGGCTACGGCCTTCGGAGGCACGCGCTCGTGCAGCAGCAACTCGGTGGCCAGCACCTGCGGCTCGGCGTGGAAGTCGCGCTGCAGCACGCCGTCGCATAGCAGGTTGCACACCGCCAGGAGGCTCATGCCCAGGTGGTGCGCCATCCACGACCGCACGGGGACGGGCTCACCGCTCGTGCAGTCGGCAGCCTCGTACAAGCCGTACCGGCCAGTCCACCCGCGCGCTTCGATGTCGCGAAGGTTTGCCACGGCCGCCACCGGATCCACGAGCAGGGCCAGGAACGAGGAGTACGGTGAGATGACCAGCTGCGCCGGGTCGAGCCGCTTGAGCGCGACCTCGGGCAGGCCGAAGGCCGAATAGCCGTACTGGGACGGATCGACCCCCACGTAGGCCGACTCGGAGATGCCCCAGGGCAACTTCCGCCAGCGCGTGTACTTCTGCTGCAGGCGGACGATGGCGCGCATGCTGTCGTACATCAGCGTGTTCGGGAAGTGGCGCATCCACAGGGCGGGCATCAGGTACTCGAACATGGTGCCGGTCCACGACGACAACACGCGCTCGCCGCTCTTGACGACGTGGGTGCGGCCGAGATGGAACCAGCTGTCCTGTGGTGCGTCGCCCTTGGCAATGGCGACAAACGCCGCGATGCGCGCTTCCGAGGCCAACAGGTCGTACGTGGAGGCCTCGAGCACGCCGCTGGCGCTGTCGTAGCCGACCGTCAGCGTCTTCTTGCGCGGGTGGTACAGGAACCTGAAGTCCATGTCGGCGACGAGCTTGTCGGCCCACATGGCGATGCCTTCGAGGTCGTGCCGCAGCGCAGCAGTGTCGCCGTAGGCCAGCCACAGCCGCAACTGCTCGAGACGGGCGGCCAGTTCGTCGGCCCACCACGCGACGTCGTCCTCCTGACCGGTGGCGGCGGTGGGCGTGAGGTGAGCCTCGGAGGCAAGGTGCCGGGCGAGGTCCTCGAGTTCGGGCAGCATCGCGTCGCCTGGTTCGTCGACGCGCAGGATGCGGCCCGCCAGGGCCCTTGCGGCCGGGGCGTCGAAGCTGCCGAGCACGCGCGCGAGGTCGCGGATGCCGTCCCAGAGCACGGTCGGCTCGGGTGCCTTTCGGGCGAAGGCGAGGGCCGACTGCTTCAGCGTCCAGAGGCAGGCAGCCAGGTTGCCGCTGTCCACCGTCGAGACGAACTGTGGGTCGAGCGCCTGGCAGGTGTCTGTGGCGCACCAGTTCAACAGGTGTCCACGCGCCACCGGCAGGCGCCCCCACGTCTCGAGCGTGCGCCGGGTCTCACGCGCGAACTCGGGCACCGTCAGGTAGCCCAGGTGCACCGCCGCGATTCTCGCATTCAGGAGGAACCCGAGGTTGGTCGGCGAGAGCCGCTCGGCAATGACGCCGTCCTCCGTGACGTTGTCGGGGATGAGGCCGTGGCGCGCGTCGGTGGCGTACTCGCGGAAGAACCGCCACATGCGCAGCGCATGGCCGCGCAGCCACAGTCCGTCGGCTCCTTCCACCGTCAGCGCCTTCACCCGGGGCGCACGGCTCAGCCACATCGCGAGCGGCCCCGCGATGATCCACAACGCGATGACAGGCACCGCCAAGAGGAAGGCCGGCCCTCGCGCGACCCCCAGCACCAGCAGGATCGATGCGGCGACGATGGGCAGCGCATCCAGGTACAGGTCGGCGGCGCGCTTCTGGCCGGTGGCCTCGCGTGCCTCCGCGGCCGTCTCCCACTCGAGCAGGCGCTGCCGCGTGACGAACACACGTGCGAGCGACCGGACGATGGCGTCGATGGCCACGAGCGCATCGTGCAGCAGGAAGGTCAGGTTGAGCAGCGCCATCAGGTGCTGGCGGCCGAAGGTGCGCATCGTGTCGGCCAGCCACAGGCTGAAGCCGGCGCGCCCCCACGGGGCCCGTGTCAGTGACACGAGCAGCGACGCGTACGCCGGCAGCAGCAGCATCACGACGGTGAGCAGCGTCCACAGCGCCGCCTGCTGCGGAAAGACGAACCACCCCGCCAGCAACAGCAGCAACGTGGCCGGCTCGAACAGGCTGCGGCGGAGGTTGTCGAGAATCTTCCAGCGCGAGATGGTGCTGATGGAGTTCTGAATCAGACGGTGCTTGTAGTCGGGCACCCGCGGCATCAGCCAGCGCAGGATCTGCCAGTCGCCACGCATCCACCGGTGCTTGCGCCGGGTGTACGCGCTGAAGTGCGTCGGGTAGTCGTCAATCAGCACGACGTCCGACACGAGCGCCGCCCTGGCGAAGATCCCCTCGATCAGGTCGTGGCTGAGCAGCGTGTTCTCGGGGAACCGCCGCTCGAGGGTCGTCCTGAACGCGTCCACGTCGTAGATGCCCTTGCCGGTGAAGCTGCCCTCGCCAAAGAGGTCCTGGTAGGCGTCGGAGATGGCCCGCGTGTAGATGTCGAAGCCGGTCTGCCCCGACAGCAGGCTCGCCAGCCAGCTGCGCGACGCCGACTGCGTGCTGATGCCGATGCGCGGCTGCAGGATGCCGTAGCCTTCGACCACACGCCTGGTCTCTGGGTCCACGACCGCGCGATTGAGCGGGTGCGCGATCGTGCCGACCAGACGCCGCGCCGAGTCGCGCGGCAACTGCGTGTCCGAGTCGAGCGTGATGACGTACCGCACGCGCGGCAGCAGGTCGAGGTTGCCCACCTTCACGGGGAAGGCGTCGAACTTCGCCCGCAGAAGCTTGTTCAAGTCGAGCAGCTTGCCACGTTTGCGCTCCCAGCCCATCCAGCGACGCTCGGACGGGTTGTACACACGATGGCGGTGCAGCAGGTAGAACGGCGTCCGGCCGTCCGCACCGTACCGCCGGTTCAGGTGCTCGATGAGCGACACGGCCAGAGGCACCAGCGGGTCGTGGTGCACGTCGTGTTCCGCGTCGGCGTCCACCGAATCGGTGAGCAGTGCGAAGAGCAGCTGCGGGTCCTTGTTGGCCAGGTAGCGGATCTCGAGATCCATCACCAGTTCGTGCACGTGCCGCTCGTTCAGCAGCAGGGTCGGCACGGCCACCATCGTGGTGCAGTCGTCGGGAATGCCCTCCTCGAAATCGAGCTTCGGCAGCGCGCGCGGGCGCGCGATGCCCGGCACCAGCGCGTTGATCAGCTCGACCGCAGCCTGCGTGGAGGGCAGCAGCAACAGGAAGAAGGCCACCACCGCCGTCGTCGGCAGTTCGACGCCGCTCAGCATCAGCACGACGATGCCGAAGGTGACCACCGAGACGCCGCCGAGGTAGGTGAGCGTCGGGTGCTGCGTCATGACGTCGCGCACGCGATGCAGCCAGGGCGCGCGGAACACGATCTGCGCCTTCAGCGTCTCGAGACCGGCATCCACGAGGTAGTAGCCGACGTGGGCGCGACGCGTGGCGGCAACATCACCCGAATGCTGCGCGTACGGCGCCACGGAGGCGGCGAGTTCGACGGCGGCCTCGGCGACCTGTCGCTCGCTTCGCGTGGAGTGCTTCGCCAGGTACGACACCACGTGCCGGTAGGCGTCGCGACTGGCTTCGTCCATCTCGGCGTAGGCATGGACGGGATCGCGCGCCAGCACGCGATCGACGAGGCTGACGGCCGTGAAGAGTTCCACCCAGTTGGCATCGCCGACCAGCCGGATGCTGGAGATGAGATGCGGCAGCAGCGTCGCGTCGGCTCGCGCCGACACCACCACCCGTTCGAGCAGCGCAAGCATCAACGCCGGCCGCGAGGCCCAGAGTTCACCAAGCTCGAGGTCGTGCGTCTCCTGCACGCCGTGCAGGAACGCCGTGAACGTCGCATCGTCGAAACGCTGGCCTGCCTCGTCGAGATAGGCCTCGGCCAGGACGCTGACGCGCGGACGAGTGCCGGTGGTCGTGGCCACGGCGGGCGCTTCGGCCGACGTCCAGACGAAGTCTCGCGCTTCGCGCTCGGCAGAGGCCACGAGCCTGTTGTTCTCGATGAGCCACTTGAAGTCGGGCGCGTCAGACGGGTGCTCGAGCAACGCCTGCAGGTCTGCCCGCAGGCGGGTGGTCTGCTGACGAAGCGCCCGGGCGGGCGTGCGGTTGATGACCGCCGAAGGCAACGTGTTGGCGGCCATGCGTCCCGCCGCCCTGAAGAGGCCCATCACCTCGGCGCGCGGACGCTCCTCAGGCGACACCGGCGGTCGCTGGGCGTGGTCGGGCACTCGGATCGCCAGGCGCGGGTCGAGGTCGGCGTGAGACATGTCCATCGGGGTCGTACTCCGGTCCATCAGCGGTAATTCGCCGCTTGCATTTCGAACATCTCGGCGTAGTGACCGCCGAGTGCCATCAGCTCCGAATGTGCGCCGTCTTCGGTGATCCGGCCGCCCGACAGCACGACGATGCGATCGGCCATGCGGACGGTCGAGAACCGGTGCGAGATGAGCAGCGCCATCTTGCCTGCGGTGAGCTCGGCGAACCGCTCGAACACCTCGGCCTCGGCGCGGACGTCGAGGGCGGCGGTGGGTTCGTCGAGGATGAGCAGCTGCGCGTCGCGCAGGTAGGCGCGGGCCAGCGCGAGCTTCTGCCACTCGCCGCCAGACAGATCGAGCCCGCCCTCGAAGCGCCGTCCGAGCAACTGGTCGTAACGCCTCGGCAGGCGCCCGATGACCTCGTCGGCCAGGCTCTTGCGCGCCGCGAGTTCGATGCTCGCCAGATCCTGCTCGGCGTCGAGACGACCGACCGCGATGTTGTGGCGTGCCGTCATCTCGTACCGTACGAAGTCCTGAAAGATGACGCCGACGATCCTGTGCAGATCGTCGAGGTCGTAGTCGCGCAGGTCGACGCCATCGAGCAGGATACGCCCGCCGGTCGGATCGTAGAGACGCGTGATGAGTTTCACCAGCGTCGTCTTGCCCTGACCGTTCTCTCCGACGAGCGCCACCCGTTCACCGCAGGAGATGCGGAAATCGAGATGCTGCAGCACGGGGCGGTCGCGCCCCGGATAGGCAAACGTGACGTCCTCGAACACGAAGCCATCCCTGATGGGCCGCGGTGCCGGAATGGCCGAGGCCTTCGACTCGATGGTCGGACGGGCCTTGAAGAACTCGACCAGGTCCGTGAGAAACAGCGACTGGTCGGCGATCGTGGCGAACGTGGAAAAGATGTTCTGAATGCTCGAGCTGGCGCCCGCGATGCTGCCGGCCAGGAACTGCAGCGTACCCCACGTGAGTTCGCCGGTCACGGTGCGATAGATCACGAAGGCGTACGCGCCATAGTAGCTGCCGGTGCTGATGAGTGACAGCAGCGCCCCGGCCCAGAGCCGCCGCTTGGCCAGCGCAACATTCTGTTCGTACAGCGTGTCGGACAGCGCGGCGTACTGGCCCGTGATGAAGGGGGACAAGCCGAAGAGCTTCAGCTCCTTGGCCGACTCCTTGCTGGCGCCGAGCACCCGCAGGTAGTCGAGCTGCCGACGGATGGGCGTCTGGCTGATGTTGAGCGAGTAGCCGAGAAACGCGAAGTGGCTCTCGCCGATGAACGCAGGGAGCACCGCCAGCACGAGCGCGAGCAGCAGCCAGGGCGAGAAGTAGAGAATGCTGAGTGACAGCGTGGTGGCAACGATGAGTTGCTGGGCCAGCGTGCTGATGGCTTGCACCATCGCGATGCGGTCGGTGGCCTGGGCGCGGGCCCGTTCGAGCTTGTCCTGGAAGGCGGCGTTCTCGTACGACGTCAGGTCGAGCCGCGACGAGTGCTCCATCACCCGCACGCTGACGTGCCGTGTGAAGCGGTCGGCCAGGAGCGCGTCGAAGAACCAGGTGACGCGCCCGATCACGCTGCCGCCCACCGCCAGCGCACACTCGAGACCCACCAGCCACCAGAAGTCCTCCCGCAGCGCCCCGCCGCTCGTGCTGACCTGGATCGCGTCAAAGATGAGCTTGGCGACCGACAGCATCGCGATCGGCACGAGCGCGCCAAGGATGCGGAAGCCCCAGCCGGCCGACACCACCCACGGGCCGGACGCCCAGACGATGCGCATCAGCGCCGGGATGTTTCGGAGGGCGCGGGCGCGTTCACGCCAGCCATGCCAGAACCTCGGAGTGTCGTCGGCCATAGTGGGAAGCGGAGGAGGGATCCTGCCACTGCTGGGCGTAACCTCAGCAAGGATTACGCCAGCGTCGGTCCGACAACCTCGGCTGTTGGAATCGCCACACCGCGGCACGAGCGGCCAGAATGAACGCACGCGGAACCGTGTAGGAATGTAAGACTTACACCCACGGTCCAGCTTACGCGACTCAGGTGAGGCTCTGGAGGTGTCCGGAGGCGGCCAGTTCCCGGCGTCCTTCGCGTTCGGCAGCCAGTTCGAACCGGTCGGTGAGCACGTCCTTCACGTACAGCATCTGCACCGCCACCATCACGACCGCCATGAACGGCACCGCGACCACGAGCCCCATCGGCCCCAGCCGCCACGCGAACAGCACCTGCACCGCGATGGTCAGCACGGGCGGCAGATGCACCACCCGCTGCTGCAGGAGGGGCGTCATCAGGTAGCCCTCGAGCACCTGCAGGATGCTGTAGAGCACCAGCACCGCCCCGGCTTTCTCTGGTGAATCGACCAGGGCCAGCAGCAGGGCAGGCGCGACGGCCAGCATCGGTCCGATGGTCGGGATGAACTCGAACAACCCGGCGATGACGCCGAGGCCGAACGACAGGGGCACGCCGATGATCGCGAGGCCCACGCCCATCACCATGCCCACCAGCACCATGGCGAGGAGTTGCCCGAACAGCCACCACCGCAGGGTGTAGCCGATGGCATAGACGACCTCGCCGATGCGCTCGCGTCGCCGGATGGGCACCAACCGCAGCGCCCCGCGGACGTAGTGGCCGGGCGCGGCCGCGAGATACACGCCCACGAAGATGATGATCGCGGCCGCCACGAGACCGTCCACCAGCCGCCACGCGGCATCGGTCGCCGTGGCCACCACCTGACTCTGCTCGACCGCACCAACGCCGGGGTCGTCGGACGGTCCCCCCACCTGGTCCACCACCCAGCGTCCCCACTCATGGCGTTCGAGCCGATCGCCGAGGGATTGCACGGCCTCGGGAAGCCGCTCCGACAGCGCGCGCGCCTGCTCCGACAACTGACCCGCGAACAGCGCGCCGGCGCCCACCGCCAGAACGACGAGCACGAGGCAGACCACGGCCAGCGACATGCCGTGCCCGAGCGGGGTGCGGGAGGCCAGGGCGTCGGACAGGGTGTCGAGGAAGATGGCCAGCAGCAGTCCGGCAAACATCAGCAGCAGCAGGTCGATGGCGAACCACACGAACAACGCGGCGGCGATGGCGAGGGCCACGAGCCCGCCACGCGTGAAGCGCGCCGGTCGGCCCGACGCGCCGCTTTCGAGCGGCGGCGCTGCTGAATCCCTGTCGTCGTGTTCCGTCATTGTGTCTCTGCGGCCCGCCCTCCAGGCCATTCTCCGGGCTGTTCTGCAAGGAGCGGTCCGCTCGACTCAGCGGGATGGCGGCGGCTCACCCGCAGCGGCATACAGGCGGGCCAGTCGATGCGCATGCTCGTCGTAGGCGGCTTCGAAGAGCGTCGTGGCACGTGCCGCGCCCACCACCGCCGCGCCGCTCAGCACGAGCGGCGGGTGCCCGGCCTGGGTCAACCGCAGGGCCACCTCCGCCTTCAGGCTGTTGATCAGCAGGCAGCCACCCACCGTCGACCCTGGTGACACCGGCGTGTCGAGACCCGGCACCTGCACCATGGCATCACCCACGGGCGCCCCCGTATCGAGGACGATGTCCGAGACGTCCTGCAGTTTCGTGCCGTCATCGACGCGACTGCGGCTGGCCTCGCTGTGTCGACGGCTGATGACGGACACCACCCGCACGCCCCGGCGCTGGAACTCGCGCGCCATCTCGACGGGCACGACGTTGCAGCCGCTCGAGCTGATGACGAGCGCCGAATCTTCCGGAGTCACGGCGAAGTTCCGCAGAATCCGCTCGGCGAGCCCCGCCACATTCTCGAGAAACATCGCCTGCCGTTGGCCGTTGGCCCCCACCACCAGGTTGTGGAAGGTCAGCGAGAGCTCGACGATCGGGTTGAAGCCGGGAAAGGAGCCGTACCGAGGCCACATCTCCTCGACAAGGATGCGGCTGTGCCCGGAGCCGAAGACGTGCACCATCCGGCCGGCCAGGATGCTCTCGGCAAACCAGGACGCGGCGCGGTGGATGTCCGGCTGCTGGGCCCGCACGACATCGACGAGGCCCGCCGCCGCGATCAGATACTGTTCCGTTGGGGTCATGAGGTGTGACGTTCCGAGGCGTGGACCATCGCGTGGTGGGCGGCGCCCATGGCGCCGGCCTCGTCTCCAAGCGCCGCGGGCACGATCTCGACGCGGTGGCCCGCCGGGCGCCATTCATATTCGTCCATCCAGCGCCGCAACGGCACCATGAGGGCCTCGCCCGCATGGACCGCGATGCCGCCGCCGAGGATCACCCGCGCGGGGTCCACGACGTTCACGATGGAGGCGATGCCCGCGGCCAGGTGCATGACGCTCTCGTGCCAGATCGCCGTCGCCCCCGCGTCCCCGGCACGGTGGGCCGCGACGAGCGCCTCGGTCGTCGAGAATCGTCCCGCACTCCGACGCGTCAGCGTGCAGTTGCCAATGGCGTCCTCGAGGCTTCCGGGTGTGTTGACGATGTCCTTGTCGGCCGGTACGCGCAGGGCGATGTGGCCCAGGTGCCCCGCCCGTCCGATGGCGCCGGTGAGCACGCGGCCGCCAGAGACGACAGCCCCGCCCACGCCCGTCCCCAAGGTGAGCAGGACGACGTCCTCCAACCCCCGCCCCGCGCCGCACCACATCTCGCCTTCGAGCGCCGCCTGCGCGTCGTTCACCACGGCAACGGGGCCGGACCGTCGCAGCGCACGCGTCCAGTCGAGGCCTTCGAGGACGTGCAGACGACCTTGCATCCAATACACGCGGTCGCCCTGCGGCCGCACCAGGCCCGGGCACGCCACACCCACCGCGCTCATCGGGCCGTGGGCTGCCTCGACGTCGTCAAGCACGCGCGCGATGTCGTCGGGCAGCCGCCCACCAGGACTGTCGTCGGTCGGGAGGCGATGACGCGCCACCACCGTGCCGTCGTCGGTCAGCACCACGACCTTGACGTTGGTTCCGCCGATGTCGATGCCGGCGACACGCGTCACGGTTCGCTCACGCTCCAGCCGCCGTCCACAGTGAGCACCTGCCCGGTCACGAAGCGCGCCTCGCGCGACAGCAGGTACACCACGGCACCGTCCACGTCGTCCGGCCGGGCCAGCCGTCCGCCGTCGAGCGGCTGCTTGGGTCTGATGTAGTGCACGATCTCGGGATCGGCGGCGGCGCGTTGCGCGCCAGGCGTGTCAACGAGCGCAGGCGCAATGGCGTTGAACCGGATGTCGTGCGACGCATAGTACGCCGCACACGACGTGGTGAGGCCCACGATCGCGGCCTTCGCCGTCGCGTAGGCGTGCGTGGCGAAATGCCGTGGCGAAGGCGAGCGCGCAAGAACGGAGGTCAGGTTCACGACGGAGCCGCCATGACCGGCGTCGAGAAAATACCTGGCCGCGGCGCGATTGGTGAAGAACAGCGACGAGAGGTTGTGGTCGAGCGTGTGGCGCCAGCCTGCGTCCGGGATGCGATCGAGCGGCCCGTCGCCCTGGCGCCGCCCACTGCCACCCGCCACGTGGTACACGCCGTCCACGCGCCCGTGCGTGGTGGCGGCGAGTTCGATGGTGCGGACGGCAACGTCCGGCTGCGTGGCGTCGCCGCGCAGCAGCCCGACATCGTCGCCCATCAAGTCCGCCGCTTCGTCGGCATGAGAGTCGTCGCGTCCCGCGATCGTCACGCGCGCGCCCTCACGCAGGCAGGCCAGGGCGGCAGACCGTCCGAGCCCCGCGGTGCCGCCGACGATCACGATGGACAGGCCTGCAAGCCGTCCGGGCATCATGCGCGACAGTGTGGATGACACGACGACGATCGTCAAAACTCCTACACTAGGGCCCATGTCCCGGCCCCTTCGCACCACCGTCGTCGGCAGCTATCCCTTCCCCGCGTGGCTGGAGTACGCCTCACAGCACCTGGACGCCTTCGGAGAAGACGACAAGGCCGAACTGCTCGACGATGCCGTGGCGGTGGCGGTGAAGGACCAGGTCGATGCCGGGCTCGACGTCATCTCCGATGGCGAGCAGACACGCCTCGACTTCAACCTGTCGTTCTACGGCTTCCTGTCAGGGCTCGCGCCGGAGCCGCCATCCAGGCGACGATTCGGGCCTCCCGGCCACGACCAGCGCGGCAGACACGAGGTGGTGGGCGAACTGGCCGCGCCCCGCGGGCTCGGCACCGTCGACGATTTTCAGCGACTCGTGCGCGTGGCGCCGGCGGGTGTCACGCTCAAGGCCAGCGTGCCCGGGCCGTACACGCTGAGTGGCCGCCTCGCTCCGAACCAGCAGTACCCGGACCGCTGGGCCCTGGCCACCGCACTCGTGCCGATCGTGCGCGACGAACTTGTGGCGCTGGCGGCGGCGGGATGCCGCGAGATCTGCGTGGACGAGCCGTCGATGAGCTGCTACGCCCACCGCGACGACGTCAGACGCTTCGTCACGCTGTTCAACGACACGGTCGGCGCCGTGCGTGGGCACGCCAGGCTGTCGACGCACCTCTGCTTCGGCAACTACAAGGGACGGGCGGTCGCCCCCCGCAGCTACGGCCCGCTGTTCCCCGCGTTCCTCGACGTGCATGTCGACGAACTGCATCTCGAGATGGCGAGCCGCGAGTTCGCCGAGCTCGAGGTGATCGGACCGATCGCCGCCAGGATGGATGTGGCGGTGGGCATCATCGACGTCAAGAACTACTACGTCGAGACGCCAGACGACGTGGTGACCAGGGTGAAGCTGTGCCTCGAACACGTGCCGGCCGAGCGCCTGTCGCTCGCACCCGACTGCGGACTCAGTCAGACGGCACGCTGGGCGGCGCGGCGGAAGCTCACCAACATGGTGCAAGGGGTGCAACGCGTGCGTCAGGAGCTGGGGCTGTCGTGATCGATCCGATGCTCAGCGACGAGGCGCTGATCGCCGACGTGCATGCGGCCAGTCAGGACGATGGCCATGTGCACCTGTGGTGGCTGGGCCAGAGCGGTTTTCTCGTGCAGTGGCGTGGGCGACACCTGCTGTTCGACCCGTATCTGTCCGACGCCCTCACGAAGAAGTACGCCGACACCGACCGCCCGCACGTGCGGATGACGGCGCGCGCCGTCGATCCCGCCGCGCTGACCTTCATCGACGTCGTCACTTCGAGCCATACCCACACCGACCACCTCGATGCCGACACCCTCGGCGCCATAGGTCGTGCGTCACCTGGCGTGGTGATCGTCGTGCCGGAGGTCAACCGCATGTTCGCGGCGGACCGCCTCGGGATCGCGCCGGACCTTCTCGTCGGGGTAGATGTTGGCGAAGCGCACCACGTGGGCCCGTTCGTCATCGAGGCGGTCCCCGCCGCGCACGAGGTGCTCGACCCGCAGTTTGTGGGGTACATCGTGCGATGTGGACGCTGGACCCTCTACCACAGTGGCGACACGGTCATGTACGACGGCATGATCGAGCGGCTGCGGTCGTTCGCGATCGACGTGGCGATGCTGCCCATCAACGGGCGCGCACCGGAGCGTGGCGTGGCGGGCAACCTGAGCGGAGATGAGGCCGCGCACCTGGGTGCCGCGGTGGGGGCACGGACGGTCATTCCGTGTCACTACGAGATGTTCACCTTCAACACGGCGGATCCTGCGGGGTTCGTCGCGGCGTGTGCAAGACATGGGCAGCGCTGCGACGTCGTGCGGTGCGGCGAGCGATGGTCAACGACGCGCCTCGAGCCGTGAGCGACGTCACTCGTCGCCACACGCCGCCGCGTCCCGCCAGCAGATGACGTATCGACGCACCAGCAGCAGCACGAGCCCGGCGAGTAACACGTCCGTGGCGATGTCCACATAGCCGGCCACACGCGCGTAGCTGGCCTGCAGCAGCAGGCCGCTGCCAGCGAGCAGGGCGGTCCACACGAGGGTGCCGATGGTGGAGTACACCAGGAACGGCACGAGGGGCATCGCGGTGAACCCGGCCGGCAGCGACACGAAGGTGCGGACACCAGGCACCATGCGGCCGATGAGGACGGCCGCGCGATCGTGTCGCTCGAACCACGCCCTGGCCGCGTCGAGCTCGCGCACCGACAGCGTGAGCCACTTGCCGTGGCGCCGTACCCAGCGCCGCAGCCGCACCTCGCCGACACGCCGGCCGATCTCGTACCAGAAGAGCGCACCGGCGAGTGATCCGACCGTGCCCGCCACGATGACCAGGTCGAGGCGCAGGGTCCCCTGCGCCGCGACGAACCCCGCCAGCGGAAGAATCAGCTCGGAGGGAATGGGCGGAAAGACGTTCTCGAGGAAGGTCAGCGCGGCCACGCCTGCGTAGCCCAGCGTGGCAATGATGTCGGTGATCCACTTGAACATGCGGTGCGCGATCCTGGCAATCCGGACAGGCCGCCACGGCGGGCTTGGGGCCTGATGGCGTAGTGTGGGAACGTCGGCAGAGCCACGGCCACACACCAGCCCTCCGAAAGCAGGATAGACCATGGAGATCGTCGACCAACTCGTGATACCGCGGCGTGCGGGGCCCGCGCCTGCGGCGCTGCTGCAACTGCTGGGCGGTGACCTCGCGGCGATTCCCGCGTCCCATGCCGTGGATGCGCTCGTGGTGTCGGCGTTCCCCGGCAGCTACGAGCCGTACAATCGCACGCTGTTCAAAGCTCTCTTCGAACGCGGGCTCGACATGCGCGACGTCGCGCGTCACAAGCGCGAAGATCTGCGCGACCAACTCGGGTGCTGGATCTCGGAGCCGCTGCCACCCGCGGTAGCGGAACGCTTCAACTTCGAGAGGATCCTCTGCTTCGAACCGCGGCACCCCGAGTTCATCCGCAGCACCGGGATGGACCTATCGAACATCGAAGCGTCGGTCGGCTACGTGTTTCGCTGCCTCAACAACTTCGTCCTCTCGGGTCGACAGGATGGGCGCAAGGTCTCGCTGGCCCGTGTGGCGCTGCCCCTGCTCGCCACGGGCAATCAGGGGGTGCCCGTCGAACTCATGCTGCCGCGGCTTCTCGACGCCGCGGTCTTCTGGCTCGAGCAGGGCCTGCCCGTCCACGAGCTGAAGATCGTGGCCTTCGGCGACGACAGCGTCGCGGCCGCGCGTGGCATCTTCAGGCGGCTGAAAGAGCGCGTATCGTCGCAGGCGTTCGCCCACGCGCTTGGCACCCAGGTGGTGGAGGCCTGCGCCAGCTGGATGTACGGCAGGCTCCTCGAGGCTGCTCATGCCGAGGAGCGTGCGGTGCTGGAACGGGTGCACGCGCGTCTTGGCGCCCTCGCGCCAGGCGCCGGCCCGAACGCTTCGGCACCTCCCGGGTCGCCGGGCGAAGATGACGGGGAGTACGACGTGTTCGTCAGCTACGCGCACAAGCAGGACGCCGAGGTGAGCGTGCTGGTCGATGCGCTCACCCGCCGCCTGCACCGGTCGCGCGTCTTCTACGACCGGACGTCCATCCCCCCGGGCGGCCAGTGGCTGAAGACGATCTCGGACGCCATTGCGCGCTCACGGTGCTTCGTCGCCGTGCTCTCTCCGGACTACTCGGTGTCGCCCGTCTGCTGGGACGAGTTCCAGTGCGCCAAGCTCAAGGAGTACACGTCGCGCCACTCGGTCATCCGGACGGTACGGCTCTACAGCGAGACGTCGATGCCACCCATCATGGGCACCTACAGCTACATCGACTGCGTGGAAGGTAACCTCGAAAACCTGCGGCGCGCGGCGGCCGAGCTGTTGCCCGCGTGATGAGTCCCCTGTCGAGGTGCCGGCCATGCCAGCCATGACCTCACGTGCGGCGCTGCCTGCCCCCTTCGACGAGCACCGCGACTACGCCTGGCGGCGCGAGCCCACGCGACAGGTGACGTCGGCGTCAGACGCCGAGCGGTTCATCGAGGACGTCGGCTTTGCCGCGTGTCTGTCGGACAGTCGCCGACCCGGCCCCTCGCTGTACGTCGCCGTCTGCGGGCGGCGTGAAGCGACGATGCCGCGCAACGTCCAGACAGACCCGGAGGCTTCGCGCACGTGGGTGCTGAAGGACGACCTGGTGCGGCGCGGCAGGGTGTACTACGGCAAGTTCCGAGGTGGGCGCACGCTGTTTGTCGCGCCGCGGATGGTGCCGTGGTTTCACGCGCTGTGGGGCGTACGCCGCGTGGACGAGCGCACCGAACTGAGCCCTGACTCGCTCGCGCTGCTGCGCGTCCTCCGGCGGGAATGGGAGATGAGCACGGCCGACCTGCGCGACGAGTCGGGCGTGCATAACCGCGCGGCCTTCGGCAGGGCGCTCGACGAGTTGCAGGCCCGCATGCTGGTGATTCCGTCGGCGGTGTACTACGAGCCCCGCTTCACCTACATCTACACCCTCGCGGTCGGCAGGTTTCCGGACGTGCTGCGCCGGAGGCCCAGGCGCAGCGACGCCCTGCGGGAGGTCGCGCGATGTTTCCTCGAGAGCGCCGGCATGACGACCCGCGGGGAACTGGCACGTGTGCTCGGCCTGTCACGCGCCGACGCCGGCATCGGCAACCAGGCACTCGTGGCGGAGGGCTTTGCCACCCGGCTCGCTCCGGGGGTGTACGTGCGTGCCTCCGGTGTGCCGTCGGCTCGCACGACCGGGCGCCCTGCCGACCCCATCGCCGAGGACGACGATCGGGACGCCGAGGGCGAGAGCTGAAGCACCGGTCAGTCGGTGAGGCCCTTGCGGCGAGTGGGTGTGAAGTGCGTGAGCGCGACGTGAGCCGCCACGCGGGCGCCAATCCGCTCGCCGCCTTCCACGGCATGCCGCCAGTGCAACCCGGCCCACACACGCGCATCGCCAATCTCGCGCAGCAGCGTGACGAGGCTGGTGTAGGTGCGTTCGGTCACGACAATCGGCGGCACCGCTGCCTTCGACGTCGTGATGGTCCATTCGATGCGCGACGTCCCGAAGAACGCCGCGGTCGCCCCGACGACGGCGGTGGACCAGAAGCCGTGGCCCGACGGGTATTCGGGATGGTTGACCGAGATGAGCGGGCGCCACGTCGGGTCGGCTTCGGTGCGGGGGTTGCCGTCCATGTCCGCCTGAGGGATCGCCGTCCGAGGCCGCCAGGCCCTGTAGTGATACTTGGCGGCGAACCCCGCGATTACCGCGTCGGACGCGGCAGCATGCACCATCGCGAAGAACCTCGCCGCCTGTCGCACGTTCAGGTTCCTGGAGACGGCCAGCGCGATGAGGTTCCGGTTCCAGTGCACGTAGGGATGTTCGGACCAGAAGTAGGCGACATCGGTCTGCGCCGCGGACCGTCGCGTGCTATCCACCCGCCCGTATTCCTTCGTTTCCGCGAAGTCGCGTGCATACCGACGGGACCGCAGGTCCGCCGGACCGGACACGCGCAGTGTCTTCAGGCTGCGGAAGGTGAACGGCGTGATGCGGCCGACTTTTGCATCCGCGGGCTGCGGAGACGAATCGCTCGTCGGGCAACCGGCGTCGGGCTCGAACTCGCCGACGGGCGGCGGCGCCTCGCTGCAGGCGTAGGGCACGACCGCCGAGAACCCGTCGTTGGCCCGTCGCGCGATGATGGTCTCGGCCGCGACCTGCCCGACGCGTGCGCCGTCATGCTTCGCTTGCCCTTCCGGGATGGCAGCCATGTAGGCGGCATACAGCTTGTCGAAGCCGTCCACCTGGCTGGGCACCACGCGGTCCCTGATCGACAGATAGGCGGCCGTCGCCACCGCGGCCCGTACGTCGGCGCCGGGCGGAGCGCTGATGGAGACGGCATACGGCCGCGAGCCGCCCTCGATCGCGACGACGGCGTCGTAGACGGCCAGCATGGCCATCGTGTGCAGGATCTGCGAGGTACCGCCCGACCTCGGCGCGGCCGCGCTGTGGATGGCGGGTTGCACGAGCGCGGCCCACTCGATGACTGCGTTCGGCTGTGTGGCCGCGAGTGTCGGCGAGGGGCCGGCACAGTGAGCGGCGAGCAAGAGAGCGGACGTGAACCAGATGTGTCGCGATGCCATGGGATGACTCCTGAAGGGCGGCCGCCGAATCCGAGGACGGCCCGCACAGGAGTCATCGCAAACGCATCGGCAAAGACGACACGAGCGGGGGCAGGGGCACGCCGCCGGCGCGCGCCGACCTGCGCATCGCCTGCACCGTCTCGAGCCTCTGGCGCGTGGCGGCCGCTTCGCGTCCCTGGCGGCCCGGCACGTCGCGAAGCACGTCACGGGCGGCCACCAGCAGGGCTTCGGCCTCGTCGAGCGCGCCTCGTGCGGCAAGCGCCTCGCCGAGCGCGCTGCGCGTCGCGGCCACCCGCCAGTCGGCGTCGGGCAGGGTGCGTCGCTGCCGGTCGAGCGTATCGCGAAGCACCCGTTCGGCTGCCGCGGTGTCGCCACGGGCCAGATGCAGCGTTCCCACGCTGTACAGGAGCCCGCCGAGCGTCGGATGGTCGTCGCCGAGCCCGTCGCGGGTGAGGCGTACCGCCTCGTCGAGCAACGCCGCGGCCTCGTGGAGTCGGCCCTGGTGGCGCAGGGCGGCCGCCAGGTTCGCCTGGTTGGTCGCCAGGCTGGCGTGGCGCTCGCCGAAGTGGAGCGTGCGAATCGCGAGGGCCCTCCGCAGCAGAGGTTCGGCGTCGGCGAAGGCGCCCTTGTCGAGCAGCACCAGCCCGAGGTTGTTCCAGGCCGCCCCCACGTTGGGGTGGTCGGCGTCGAGCACCGCCAGGCTGATGTCGAGTGCCTGTCGCAGATACTGCTCGGCGCCGGCGATGTCGCCCCTGTGACGCAGCAGCAGCCCCAACTCGGTGAGGCTGGTGGCCGTCTCACGATGGCGCTCGCCGAAGGCCTCGAGCCGTATCGACAGGGCCTCTCGGTAGAGCGGCTCGGCGCGGTCGGCGTCGCCCACGTCGTCGAACGCACGCCCCAGTTCCACGAGCGTCACCGCGACGTCCTGATGCCGTGAGCCCGATAGGCGTCGCCGCAAGGCAACGGCCTCGTCCAGCAGCGGGATGGCTGCCGCGGCGTCACCACGCTCGCGATGCAGCACGCCGAGGTCGTTCAGCGTGCGTGCCAGGCGCGCGGAGCCGGCGAGGTCGGCGCTGCGTTCGATGGCAAGCGCCTCTTCGAGCAAGGGGCGGGCGGTGTCGTGGTGCCCGAGACGTTGATGCACACGTCCGATCACGTTGAGCATCTCCGCTCGCAGTTCAGGCTCGTCGCCGAGCTCGCGGCGCACACGATCCGCGCCGGCATCGAGGATGTTGCGCACCGTCGGCTCGCGGTCGTGCGACGCGTACGGGTCGGCACCGGTCATCAGCGACGTCAACAGGTCGGTGATACGCGAGGCCTTGGTCGCCTCGAGCCGTGCCCGGTCACGCTCGGCGGTGAGGCGCTGGGTGTAGAAGGCGACAATCGTCGCCACCATGAGCAGGACGACACACGCGGCCGCCGTCGCACGGGCATGGCGCCGCACGAACTTGCCCGCGCGATACGGCAGCGAGTCCGGACGTGCGCTGACCGGCTCGTGCCGCAGGTAGCGCCGCAGGTCGTCGGCAAACGCGCCGACCGAGCCGTACCGCTCCGCTGGGTCCTTCTTCAGGGCGCGCGCGACGATGGTGTCGAGGTCGCCCCGCAGCAGGCGCCCGGCCGGTGCCACGGCCGATGGCGGCGGAGGGTCGGTTTCGACCACCGCCTTCAACAGGTCGGCCGGTGCGCCGTGCCGGGAGGCCGGGTGGGGCGCGCCAAGGAGCACGTACAGCAAGAGGCCCAGCGCGTACACGTCGGTGGCGGTGGTCACCGGGGCCCCCGTGAGCTGCTCGGGGGCCGCGTACTCCGGCGTCAGCACCAACGCGCCTTCCGCCGTGAGCGGCGGTTCGCCTTCGCCCTGGTCATCGGGCTCGAGCAGTTTGGCGATGCCGAAGTCGAGCAACTTCACCGCGCCGTCGGTGCGAACCAGCACGTTGGAGGGCTTGAGGTCGCGATGGACGATGAGGTGCGCGTGCGCGTGGGCCACGGCGTCGAGCACGTCGAGGAACAGACGGAGACGTGCGTCAATCGAGAGCTCGTGCGAGGCACAGTAGCGGTCGATGTGATCGCCCTCGACGTGTTCGATCACGAGGTAGGGCTGACCGTCCGTCGTCACACCCGCGTCCACGAGATGCGCCACGTGGGGATGAGTCAGGCGCGCCAGCAGACTGCCTTCACGTCGAAATCGCTCTTCGCCTCCGCGGCCGATGAGCGACACGTTCAGCAGCTTCACCGCCACCTGGCCTGTGAAGCGGCCATCGGCGCGGTCGGCCAGCCACACGGTGCCCATGCCGCCGCGGCCCAGCAGCGAGCGCAACGTGTACGCCCCGACGCGAGTGCCCTCGGCGACTGGCGCGGCAAGGGGTTCGGCAGCGGCAGCCAGGAAGCCGGCACGGCTGAGCGCCGTGTGGTCGCTGAGCAACGTCTCGAGGTCGGCCGCCAGGTCGGCATCCCGAGCCCGCAGACGGGCCAGCCAGCCTGGGCGGTCGGGTGGAGGGAGGTCGAGGACTTCGTCGAGGTAGGGGCTGAGAATCCGCCAGCGCTCAGGACGCACGAGCGACATCGGCTGTGACCTCGCCCAGGGCCCGGTGCAGGTACAGGCGCGCCTTCTCCCATTGGCGCTGCACCGTGCGCTCCGACACGCCGCGCATCGCGGCGATCTCGACAAACGAGAAACCGCAGAAGAACTTGAGGTCCACGACCTCGGCAGCGGCGGCATCCACCACGGCCAGCTCGTCCAGCGCGTCGCTCATCCGTTGCAGGTCCGCCTCGTCGGTAGCGGCGGCCATGGACGTATCGAGCGCCGTGATGGCAAACGCCCCACCCCGCTTCACCGCCTGACGGCGCCGCGCCTTGTCGATGACGAGCCCGCGCATCACCCGGGCCGCGTACGCCATGAACCTGTGACGGTCGGGAAACTGCATCGTCTCGCGCGCCGAGATGTTGAGGTAGGCCTCATGTAGCAGCGTCGTCGGACTCAGGGCGGCGTGACCGCCGCGAAGGTACACCTCACGACGTGCCATCCGATGGAGATCGGTGTACAGCGCGGCAAAGAGGGTGTCGGCGGCACCGGCATCGCCAGACCCGATGGACCCGGTCGACGACGAAAAAGAGGCAGAACTCATTCGTGCACCTGCTGAACTCGAGAGGGGAACCTGCACCGCGGCGGTCGTCGCGCGGCACCGCCGGGGGAGGGCGGCACCCTGAACAACGCCCGCATGCCACACACCGAACGGCCATTCGTCCCACCCGCGTGTGCCCGGCGTGTCGCCTTGCGCCGCCCCACTGCGATGTCTCTGGCAGAGGCCGCAGCGACAGCGGCGTGGAGGCAGCAGATGACCGGAACGACGACTTACGAGATACAGCCCCATAACGAGACCGCGGCGAAAACCTGGGGTGCCGGGGGTGTCGCCTACGACGAGATCAGCCGCGGAATCGCCGATGCCATCGACCACTGCGTCGATCGGCTGGCACCGCACTCGGGAGAACAGGTGCTCGACGTGGCCACCGGCACGGGGTGGACGTCGCGCGTGGCGGCCCGCCGGGGTGCGACGGTCGTCGGGGTGGACATCGCCGCGCCGCTGCTCGATGCCGCCCGCGACCGCGCCGCGCTCGAAAGGCTAACCATCGACTACCAGCTCGCCGACGCCGAGCAACTGCCCTTCGACGACGGCAGCTTCGACGCCGTCGTGTCCACCTTCGGCGTGATGTTCGTCGCGCGCCCGGAACGTGCCGCGGCCGAGCTTGCACGGGTCTGCCGGCGTGGCGGCCGCGTCGCACTCACCACCTGGACCCCCACCTCGTCGGTCGCCCGGATGTTCGGCATCATGCGCCGGCACGCGCCGGTGGTGCCGGCGGCTCCGCAACCCTCGCCGTTCGAATGGGGGCGGATGGAACGACTGGACGCGCTGCTCGGTGACGCCTTCGACCTCCAGTTCGAGAGAGGCGTCTCGTACTACCGCGAGTCGAGTGCCGAACGGGCGTGGGAGACCTTCTCGCGCGGCTACGGCCCTGCGCGGACGCTCGCGGCACGCCTGGACGACGAACGTCGCGCCGCGCTGCGCGACGAGTTCGTCGCGTTCCACGCCGGGTATCCCACGGAGTTGGGTATCTGCGTGCCGCGGGAGTACTGGCTCACCATCGGCCGGCGGCGCTGACACGACGCCCATGTGCGAGGAGCATCGTCATGCGCCGGCCCACCCCGTGGATCGTCGTCGTGCTCGTCCTGGCCATCTGCCCGCCAGTGTCGGGGCGCGAGTGTCGGTGGCCCGAAGTGAACAAGCAGGGCTTCCGCCCGCACTCGGTGATCGCCTACGCCGTGGGGCCATCCCCGGGCGGCCGCCCGTTTCCGACGGAACACGAGCCGTGTGTCGATCGCGCGTTTGCGGCCTGGACCGCCGCCAACGGGCAGTCGGGCCTCCAGGTGCGGTTCGTCCGGGGGACCGGCGGTGTGATCGTGCAGTTCGACAGGCCGGGTGGCCTGGCCCTGCGGCAGGGCAAGGGCGGGGCGTGGTCGGACGGCGTGCGTGGTGCCGATGGCTACCTCGAGCGCGCCGTCATCTGGATCACCGGCGAACGCCGGCTCATCGACACATGTGAGGGCATCACCAAGGTGCTGCTGCACGAACTGGGGCACCTGCACGGCCTGCGCGACACGGCGGCGTATCGCGGGCCATCGGTGATGAACCGGGCGGCCCGCCGCGACGATGCCGGCGGGCGCATCCCGCTGGCGCCCTCACGCTGCGATGCGCTGCAGGCGCGTGAGGCCTCCGGGGGGACCTCGCGCGCCGACGGCCGGCTGATGGCCTACCGCTGAATGCGGGCGGACCCGCCCCGCGCAAACGCCCGCACATCGTCCACGGTGGCCATGGTGGTGTCGCCAGGGAATGTGGTGATGAGCGCACCGTGTGCCCATCCGAGGCGCACGCACTGCTCGGGCGACTCGCCGGTGAGCAGGCCGTAGATGAGCCCGGAGGCAAACCCGTCACCGCCGCCGACGCGGTCGAGCACGTCCAGCTCGCAGGTCGGGGCCGCCACCTGCTCTCCGCCGAACCACGCGACGGCCGACCAGCTGTGGCGGTTGGTCGTGTGCACCTCGCGCAGCGTCGTGGCCACCACCTTGATGTTGGGGAAACGCTCCACGACGCGCTGGATGGTGTCGAAGAAGGCCGCCGTATCGAGCGCCGTCCCCTTGCCTGCTTCCGGGCCCGCCACGCCGAGCGCCTTCTGCAGGTCTTCTTCGTTGCCGACGAGCACGTCCACGTTCTCGACGATGCGTGAGAAGACCGACGGTGCGCGCTCGATGCCGCCCTGAGCCTTCCACAACTTCTCGCGGTAGTTCAGGTCGAACGAAACGATGGCCCCCGCACGGCGTGCAGCCTGCATCGCCTCGACGATCACCTCGGCCGTGCTCTCGGACAGCGCAGCAAACAACCCGCCGCTGTGGAACCAGCGCACGCCCTCACCGAAGATCGCAGACCAGTCGAAGTCGCCCGGCTTCAGCAGGGCCGCCGCTTCGTTGGCGCGGTTGTAGAAGACCACGGGCGGACGGATGCCCATGCCCTGATCGCTGTACACCGTGGCCATGTTCGGCCCGCGGGCGCCGTCGTGATCGAAGTACTTGTAGAACGGCTGCACGCCCATCGCCCGCACCCGCTCGGCGATGAGGTCGCCCACCGGGTAACGCACCATGGCGGAGGCCACGCCGGTGCGCAGGCCGAAACAATCGGAGAGGTTGGCCGCCACGTTGAACTCGCCCCCGCTCACGTGAATCTCGAGGCTGCGCGCCTTACGGAACGGCACGCGCCCCGGGTCGAGGCGGTGGATGATCGCGCCGAGAGACAGGAAGTCGAGGCGGCCTTCGCTGGGGACGTTCAGGTTGATGCTCATGCCGGGGTGACTCTCCGAAAGGGATGTGGCTGCTGCCAGCTCTGGTTCATTGGCCGTGCCGTGACGTCCACTCGGTGTGGAACGTGCCGGCGCGGTCCGTTCGCCGGTAGGTGTGCGCGCCGAAGTAGTCGCGCTGGCCCTGCGTCAGGTTCGCCGGGAGTCGTGCGCTGCGGTACGCGTCGTAGTAGGCCAGCGAATCGGACGTGGCGGGCACGGGAATCCCGAGGCCGACCGCCGTCTGCACGAACGTCCGCCAGGCCTCCTGACGGCCGGCCACCGCTTCGCTGAACGCGGGGTCGAGCAACAGGTTGACCAGTTGCGGGTCGCGCCCGAACGCCGCGCGGATGTCTTCGAGCAGCGTCGCCCTGATGATGCAGCCCGCACGCCAGATGCGCGCCACCTCACCGGGATCGATGGCATAGCCGTACTCGAGCGACGCGATGCGCAGCAGCGCCATCCCCTGCGCATACGAGGTGATCTTGCTGGCGTAGAGCGCCCGGCGCGCGGCATCAATCAGGCGGGCACGGTCGCCGGTGAACCGCGGAGACGGGCCGGCGAGGACCGCGCTTGCGGCCACGCGCTCGGCCTTGTGGGCCGAGATGATGCGCGACACGACCGCGGCGTTGATGGTGGGAATGGGGGCCCCGATGTCGAAGGCGTCCTGGCTCACCCACTTGCCGGTGCCCTTTTGCTGCGCCTCGTCGAGGATGACGTCGACGAGCGGCTGACCCGACTCGACGTCCACCTGGGCCAGCACGTCCGCCGTGATCTCGACGAGGTACGACTTCAGTTCGCCGCGATTCCACTCGGCGAAGATGTCGGAGATCTCGGGAGCCGTCATGCCCAGCCCACGGCTGCAGACATCGTAGGTCTCGGCGATGAGCTGCATGTCGCCGTATTCGATGCCGTTGTGCACCATCTTCACGTAGTGCCCGGCGCCACGGGCGCCCACGTACCCCACGCACGGCGCGCCATCGTCGGCCCTGGCGGCGATGGCCTCGAAGATGGGCGCAACGGCCTCCCAGGCCACGCGCGATCCGCCGGGCATGATCGCCGGCCCGCGGAGCGCGCCCTCTTCGCCGCCCGAGACTCCCGTACCGAGAAACTGCAGGCCCCTGGCCGTCACTTCGGCCTCGCGGCGGTCCGTGTCCTTGAAATGCGAGTTGCCCGCGTCGATGAGGATGTCGCCCGGCTCGAGGTGCGGCAGCAGATGCGCGATGACGTCGTCGACCGGGCGCCCGGCAGGCACCATCAGCAGCACCTTGCGGGGGCGTTCGAGCATGTCGGCCAGGTCAGCGGCCGAAGAGGCGCCGAACGTCCTGGCGCTCTCGTCGGCAAACGCCTGCACCTTCGACAGGTCGAGGTCGTAGCCCGCCACCGTATAGCCACGGCTCGCGACGTTGCGGGCGAGGTTGGCCCCCATCACGCCCAGGCCGACGACACCAAACGCACACTTCATCAAGTCCTCCACACGCAGGTGAACAGCCGGGGTATTGTCACCCGACGCTGCAGAGAATGCGAGCGCGGGATTGACGGAACCGGCGGGCCGCCTTACCGTCGCTCATGCGTTTCCGCCGTCGTCTCGTCGCTTTCTGCATCGTCAGTCTCCTTGCCGGGTCAGGCGCCGCTGGGCCCGGTGCCGCGCAGCCCGCGCCCGAGGCACCCCGCGCCTACATCGACGGCGTGGGTCCAGGCTGGCGCACGCTCGGCCCCGACGACTTCGTCGACGTCAACGGCTACCCCGACACATGGGTGTGGAAGGGCGACCTCCTCACGTCCACGGGCGTGCCCATCGGGGTGCGGCGGACGCGCGACACGTTCACCAACTTCGAGCTGGTCATCGAATGGCGCCACCTGAAGCCTGCCGGCAACTCCGGTGTCTTCACCTGGGTGCCGCTCCACGCACTCGAAGGGCTCCCACCCGATCGCCTGCCTCGCTGGGGCATCGAAGTGCAGATGCTGGATCACGGGTACCGCGAGTGGTACGCGAAGGACAGCGGCGGCAAGCCTGACGACTGGTTCACCACCAACGGCGACATCTTCGCGGTCGGCCAGTCGAAGCTCGAGCCGTTCCCCCCGCTGTCGCCCGATGGGTCACGCAGCTTTCCGCGCGCCGAGCGCAGCCGCGGCGCCGGTGAATGGAACCACTACTACGTGCGCGGCATCAACGGCGAGATCAGGTTGTGGGTCAACGGCGAAGAGGTGTCGGGCGGGCGTGGTGCCGAGCCCCGCACCGGGCACCTGTGCCTCGAGGCTGAAGG
>JAEZDP010000483.1 GCA_023418055.1 Acidobacteriota bacterium | reverse complement strand
CCTGTCCCGTGGGGAGAGAGAAGCCGAGAGGCGTTTAACTGCGTACCCGGCGGTTTACAGTCGGCCCCGTTGGTCAACAGCTTCGGCGTCCGCGAAGGGGCCGAGCCTGTTGATCATCGGGGCGACGGCTCGCGAGGAGCGACGAACGGTGCCTGTCGATGCAGGTGGCGAACCGATCGCGCGAGCGTCGAGCGTCCGCGTGGTCGGGGGCGTCGGGCGCTGTTGATCGCCGGGGCACTGTTCCGGCGGGCGCGTTCACGTGCACCGCTTTGCTCACTCCAGCGTGGCGCGAGTCGCCGTGCTGCTTTCAACCGATGCGTGCGCGGCGCCCTTCAAGGAAGCGCTGAGCAGACGAAGGGAGTGGAAAGCATAAGCGACATAGTGTAAAGTACGCGCGTCATGCCTGACCCCACCAAGAACCGCGTCCGAGAGCAGCGGAAAGCGCGTGGCCTTTCCCAGATCGCGCTCGCGGATCGCGCGGATCTCACAAGGCAGAGCGTGGGAGCCATCGAAGCCGGCCGCGCCACCCCGGCGGTCGATGTAGCGCTGCGCCTCGCCCGCGCCCTCGACTGCAGCGTCGAGTTCCTGTTCGCGAGCGCCAACGGGGCGATGGTGGGGACCGAGGCCGGCGACGGTACTCGCCCTGGCCGGGTCGCGATGGCCCACATCGCCGGGCGATGGGTTTCCTACTCGCTCCACGGAGTCGGCACGCGCGTCTCGGCGGACGGTGTCGCGGAGCGCGGGCAAAAGGGACGCCTCGATGTGGAACCCCTGCGGCCACTCGCTGAAGCGCGCGAGAACATCGTCATCATGGGCTGTGCCCTGGGCCTGGGGCTCGTTGCCGACCGTCTGAACTCACGCCCTGGCCCCGGCCGATTCCTCTGGCTCCCTCGGTCCAGCACCGCGGCTCTCGAGGCGCTCGCGAAGTCCCATGTACACGTCGCGGGGGTGCATCTCGTCAACAGGCGCACCGGCGACACGAACGTCGAAGCCGTACGTCGGCACTCGAGCGGCACGGCGGTCGTGCTCATCACACTCGCCCGTTGGGAGGCCGGTCTCGTGACGGCGCCCGGCAATCCCAAGGGCGTGAAGCGTCCCGGCGATCTGGCGCGCCGTGGTCTGCGTCTCGTGACACGAGAGGAAGGCTCGGGAGCCCGGCGTCTCCTCGACCAGCATCTGCAAGAGGCCGGAGTCACGCGCGAAGGTCGTTCCACGTGCATCCAGGCGACAGGACATCTGGAGGTCGCGCAGACCGTCGCGATCGGCGCAGGCGATGTCGGCGTGGCGACGCGGGATGCGGCTTTCGCGTGCGGCCTCGAGTTCATTCCGCTCGCCGAGGAGCGCTTCGATCTGGTGGTTCCACTTGCGTCGATGGAGGACGCGCGGATCTCGCGGCTCTTCGACGTCATGACCTCAGGGGCGGCGCGCCGAGAGCTCGCGTCTCTCGGCTACGACGTGCGGTCCTGCGGCGACCGCGTCGCACAACTTCCCGCCGCATGATTCTGAAGGAGTAGACCATGAGCTTCCACTTGCGCAGCCTTCTCGCCGTCATCACGGCCTCCGTCGTCCTGCTCGTCGGATGCGGAAACGACGCACAGCAGACGCCCGATGCGGGCATCGACCGCGGCCCAACGATCCTGAACATCGAGGGCGATCCGAACGGGCTGTGGTGGGACGACGCGAGCCAAACGCTCTACGTCGCGGACGACAGCGGGAACCGTCTCTTGCGCTGGACCGACGACGACGGATTCTCGTTGGTCGAGAACCTCACCGCGGCCCCCGAAGAGGGCGCCGGGCTCGGACAGTTGGTGCGCACCAACGATGGCACGCTCGTGGTGACGCGGTTCGGCCACGGCACCGCCGGTGCGGTTGTCTTCGTACCTCCAGCGGGAGGCGCCCAGGACGTACCCAGCCTCGCGGTCGAGCGTCGTCGTATCGGCCTCACCATCGCCAGCGATGGCCAGCTCTACGACTCCTGGTTTGTTCGTCAGGCGAGCGGCGAGCGCGTCGGGGCCGTCGGTTCTCTTGCTCTCACAGGGACCGAGAGCGAGGTCATCACCGGTCTCAAGAAGGCTGTCGGCGTTCTCGCCGTCGGCGAGAACCTCTTCGTCTCAGACCAAGACCTGGGGCAGATCCTCCAGGCCCCCCTCAGCAACCCCTCGGCCTACACGGTCCTCGCCGCGGTGCCGTCCCCGGACCTGCTTGCGGCTGGACCGAACGGCTCGCTCTTCACCGGTAGCGAGGGCGGCAACCTCTACCGCATCGAAGCGAACGGCACGGCCTCGGTGTTCCACGCGGGCTTCGACACCGTTCGCGGCGTCGCCTACGACCCCACGAACGGACGAGTCTTCGTGGTGAACCACGTCGGGCACGAAGCGGAGGGTGTCACGCACACGATTCACATCCTGCCCGTGGACTGAGCCCATGCGCCGTTCGCTCGCCGCAGCGACGGTCAGCCTGGTCTTCGCCTTCACACCGCCAGCACGGGCCCAGGAACCAGGCGAAGAAGATCCAGCACGCAGCGCGCCCTCGTCAAGTCCGGAGCCGACGCCCACGCCGACATCTCCTGTGGACACGGAAGTGCTCGCCCGGCTCGAGCGCCTCGAGGCCGAGGTAGCGGAGTTGCGGAGCCGTCCGGCGCCGCCGTCATCCGAGCCCGCTGTGCTGCAGCCTACGGTATTGGGTGAGCTCGACTACCGCGTCTACCCGTCGGAGATTGAGGGCAACACCGGCTTCGCGCTCGCGCGTCTGCGGCCCGGGCTGGTCCTCACACCGACGCCGTGGCTACGCGCCGTCACGGTCCTTGAGTTCGCGGACGAGCACCCCATCATCCTCGACGCGTTCGCGAGATTGCGGCCCGCCGAGTGGGTCGAGTTCACCGCGGGCTACTCGAAACCACCATTGTTCGCCTCCTTCGTCTACGAGCCTGTGCACACGATGCCGTTCCCGGATCGTGCGCCTGTCGTCAGTGCCTTCCGGGTTCGGCGTGACCTGGGCGTCGATGTTCACCTCGCTCCGCGCACCGTGCCTCTCGAGGGATGGCTTCGTGTCGGGAATGGAACCGGGAGCTCGCTCGGGAATGACAACGCGCTCCCCGCCGGCTACGCAGCGCTAGATCTCGTGCTGGGGAGAGCATGGGCGGGCGCCGCTCCCGAGGATCGTACCTACGGGCTCCGGCTCGGCGGAGCCGCTCTCGTCGAGAGCCCGCGCGATCGGAACGGGATCACAGGACAGACGCCCCTCGGCTTCGTCTACTTCCGACCGATCGTGGTGTCGGGCTTGCGCGTCGTCGGCGAGGGCCATGTCATCGGCTACGCGGGACCGTTGCGTCTCACGGTCGAGGGCGCAGTCGCACGCGAGGAAAGATCGCGCGACGACGACGGCAATCCCGAAACGCCGCGACTGCAGCTCCCCGTCGTGCACTCGTACGGGATCACCGCGGAGCTCGCCTGGGTGCTGCTCGGGCGTCCTCGAGACGTTGGACGCGCTCCCGGAGCCGCTGTCGGTCAGGACGGCGAGTGGAACGGAGGAGCCCTCGAGATCGCGGCCCGCTACGATGGAATGTGGCTCGGAGAAGGCGCGAGCGACGTGCGATCCGGCGGCTCGCAGGGCGGCGCCCTGGCAGTGAAGTGGTGGCCCACCGACTTCCTCGCGGCGAGCCTCGCCGGGTATGTCACGCGCTACGACACACCTCCGCTCGAAGAACCCAACGATCTCTGGTCGTGGGGCGCTCTCGCACGGCTGAGCTTCTTCTGGGGCTTGCCCGGTCAACCCTCACCGATGCGCGTCCAATGGGAGTGAAGCGATGCTGTCTCGTCGACAGGTACTCAGCGGACTTCTCCTTGCGCTCACCGTGGCGAGCGGCGCATGCAAGCGCCCGGACTCGTCGGCGGCGCGAGAGGACAAGCTCGTCATCTTCGCGGCCGCGTCACTGCGCGACGTGTTCACTTCGATGGGTAACGAGTTCAAGCGGTCCCATCCGGGCGTCGAGCTCACCTTCAACTTCGCAGGCACGCAGGAGCTGCGAACACAGCTCGAGCACGGCGCAGCCGTCGACGTCTTCGCCTCAGCCGACGAGCGCCATATGGACGAGTTG
>JAEZDP010000477.1 GCA_023418055.1 Acidobacteriota bacterium | reverse complement strand
GGTCGCGGCCGTCCGTCCGCGCGGGCACGGGCGGCACGCGGCGCAGGCGGTCGAGCGCCACAGTCGGCGCCTTCTCCCCCGCACCCCTCGACACCGCCGTCACGGGCGCAGACGACGGCGCCGGACGCACGAGGGCGCGCGTCAACGCCCACCACCACGCTCCGCCCATCAGGACCAGCAACACCAGCGCCCAGGTCGTCTTGGCCACGGGAGGATGCTAGCAAGGAGAGGAGGAGCGAAGGAACCAAGGAACCAAGGAGCTAAGGAGCTAAGGAGCTAAGGAACTAAGGAACTAAGGAAATAAAGAGCTGAGAAACCCAGGAAGCGACGGACGGGATGAGCTTCGGGGGGCTGTGCTATGATTCCGCGTGCACCCTGCCGGATCCGACAGACGGACTCCAGCGACGGCTGTGGCCGTCATCCCCGCCCGCTACCAGTCGACCCGTCTCCCTGGCAAACCGCTCGCCGACATTCACGGCCGGCCGATGGTCGAGCACGTGTATCGACGGGCGTGCGAGGCACGGTCGCTGTCGCGGGTCATCGTGGCGACCGACGACCTGCGCGTCTTCGAGACGGTCCGGGCGTTCGGGGGCGACGTGCTGATGACGAGCCCCCACCACCGCACCGGCAGCGAACGCGTGGCCGAGGTGGCGGCAGGCCTGAGCGAGGCGCTCGTGGTCAACGTGCAGGGCGACGAGCCGTTGATGTCGCCGGCCATGATCGACCAGGCGGTCGAGGCGTGTGCGGCGCATCCCGACGTCGTGATGAGCACCGTGCGCCGCCGCATCACCGATCGCGGCGACGTGGACAACCCCGCGGTGGTCAAGGTCGTGTGCGACCTGGCCGGCCGGGCGCTGTACTTCACGCGGGCGGCCGTCCCCTTCGTGCGCGACGACGAGGGGCAGGCCGTGTGGTTCAAACACATCGGCCTCTACGTCTATCGCCGCGAGTTCCTGTTGCACGTGACCGGCCTCGAACCGACCCCACTCGAGCGCGCCGAGTCGCTCGAGCAGTTGCGGGCCCTCGAGCACGGCTACACCATCGTCACGGTGGAGACGACCGATGACGCCCTGGGCGTGGATACGCCTGACGACCTCGCACGCATCCGCCGCATGACCGCGGCCACATTCGACTGATGCCCACTACGCAGCCCGCTCCTCCCCGTCCGGTCAAGTACATCTTCGTGACAGGCGGTGTCGTCTCGTCGCTCGGCAAGGGCCTGGCCGCCGCGTCCATCGGCGCGCTGCTCGAAGGCCACGGCTACCGCGTCACGCTGCAGAAGTTCGACCCGTACATCAACGTCGATCCGGGCACGATGAGCCCCTACCAGCACGGCGAAGTCTACGTGACCGACGATGGCGCGGAGACCGACCTCGACCTGGGCCACTACGAGCGGTTCACGAGCACCGTCACGTCGAAGAACTCCAACTGGACAACCGGCAAGATCTACCTGTCGGTGATTCAGCGTGAACGGCGAGGCGACTACCTCGGGGCGACCGTCCAGGTGATTCCCCACATCACCAACGCCATCAAGGAAAGCATCCTGGCCGTCTCGGAGGGTGTGGACGTCGTGCTCGTCGAGATCGGCGGCACCGTCGGCGACATCGAAAGCCTGCCCTTCCTCGAGGCCATCCGCCAGTTCCGCCAGGACGTGGGCCGCGAGAACACGCTCTACATCCACCTGACCCTCGTGCCGCACGTGAGCACGGCCGGCGAGCTGAAGACCAAGCCCACGCAGCACAGCGTGCGCGATCTGCGGTCCATCGGCATCCAGCCCGACATCCTGCTGTGCCGCACCGACCGGCAGTTGCCGCGCGACATCAAGCGCAAGATCGCCCTCTTCTGCGACGTGCGCGAAGAAGCCGTCATCACCGCCCGCGACGTCCAGAGCGTGTACGAAGTGCCGATGGCCTTTGCCGACGAGGGGCTCGACCACATCGTGCTCAAGCAGCTCAACCTGCCTGACACGGCGTGCGACGTCTCGGAATGGGAGGAGCTCGTCGGACGGCTCCGCCAGCCGACCGACGCCGTCACCATCCACGTGGTTGGCAAGTACGTGGGCCTCGAGGACTCGTACAAGAGCCTGACCGAGGCGCTGTTCCACGGCGGCATCAAGCATCGCCTCAAGGTCAACATCGTCTGGGTGGAGGCCGAGGCGCTCGAGACCGACGAAGGGCTCGAGGCGCTGGCCGGATCGTCCGGCATTCTCGTGCCGGGCGGGTTCGGGGACCGCGGGACGCGGGGCATGATGAAGGCTGTCGAATACGCGCGCACGCATGCCATTCCGTTCTTCGGCATCTGCTACGGCTTCCAGTGGGCCACGGTCGAATTCGCGCGGAACGTCTGCCGCCTCGAGGACGCCGACAGCACCGAAGTGGCGCCCGACACGGGCAACAAGGTCATCTTCAAGCTGCGCGATCTGCTCGGCGTGGACGACTTCGGCGGCACGATGCGCCTGGGGTCGTATGCCTGCCAGCTCAAACCCGGCTCGCACACCCAGCAGTTGTACGGCGCTGACGTCATCCACGAGCGCCACCGGCACCGCTACGAGTTCAACTCGCTCTACGAGCCGCTGCTGGCGGAACACGGCATGAAGGTCGTCGGCCGCTCGCTCGACGGCAAGTTCGTCGAGATCGTGGAGCTGGCCGACCATCCGTGGTTCGTGGCCGTGCAGTTCCATCCCGAGTTCAAGTCGAAGCCGCGCCGACCGCACCCGCTCTTCGCGGGGTTCGTCGAAGCCGCCTACGCCCACCAGCGGGCCGGCTCCCAGCGCCCGACGACCGAAACGGCCGGCTCGCTCGCCTGAGCCGCCCCCGCGCGCTGCGCCATACTGTGCGGATGGACATCGTCCAGGCCGGGTCCGTCGCGTTCGGGGCGGGGCCGCTCGCGCTCATCGCCGGTCCGTGCGTAATCGAGAGCGAGCACCACGCGCTCGACCTCGCGCTGGCCCTCCGCGACATCAGCGGGCGCCTCGGAGTGCCCTTCGTGTTCAAGGCGTCGTTCGACAAGGCCAATCGCACGTCGATTGCCAGCTTCCGCGGCCCCGGCCTCGAGGCCGGCCTGCGCACGCTCTCGCGGATCCGCGACGAGGCCGGCGTGCCCGTCCTCACCGACATCCACGAGGCGTGGCAGGCGGCCCCGGTGGCCGAGGTCGTCGACGTGCTGCAGATTCCCGCGTTCCTCTGCCGGCAGACCGATCTGCTGGTGGCGGCCGCGCGGACCGGCGCCGTGGTGAACGTCAAGAAGGGCCAGTTCGTGGCGCCCGGCGACATGCGGCACGTCGTCGCGAAACTGCGGGACGCCGGCACGCGTCAGGTGTTGCTGACGGAACGGGGCACGTCCTTCGGCTACCACAACCTCGTCGTGGACATGCGCAGTTTCCCGCAGTTGCGGGCGCTCGGCTGCCCGGTCGTCTACGACGTGACCCACAGCCTGCAGCTTCCAGGCGCTGGTGACGGGCGCACCACGGGCCAGGCCGAGTTCATCCCCACGCTCGCGGCCGCGGGTGTGGCGGCCGGCGTCGATGCCGTGTTCCTCGAAGTGCACGACGACCCGCCACGCGCGTTGAGCGACGGCGACAATGCACTGCGCCTCGACAGGCTGGAGCCGCTGCTGCGGCGGCTGCTCGCGGTGCATGCCACGG
>JAEZDP010000461.1 GCA_023418055.1 Acidobacteriota bacterium | reverse complement strand
CCTCGAGGCCGGTCAACGCGCCGAGCAGCTCGACATCGCGACCCTGGCCCGGCTCGCGGCGGCGCGCCCTCAGCCGGCGTCGTGAGCTGTGCTATTCTCCTTGCGGTTACACAGGATTTTTCCTGTTCAGGTTCCCCAGCGCCTGAAGCCAGGACGCTGGTTCCGACTCCCCGTCGGCGCCCTCGTCCACGCCGCTCGTCGTTCGCCCGCCCGGGACGCACGCGAGGGGTTCGTCTCGTGACGGCAGATGTGTGCCCGCGCACGTGCGGCAGGCTCTCGTGATCGGCACGCCCGATTGGTGAACACGCGGACCCTAGATGAGTACCCCCGAGGCTGCGCCTCTGCTTTCGCATCCGGTTGACGTCGTGCCGCTCGGCGGCCTGCGCGAGTTCGGCATGAACACCATGGCGATCACGTGCGGCGGCACGACCATCGTCATCGACGCCGGTGTGATGTTTGCCGACCCCGACCTGCCCGGGGTCGATCTCGTGGTCCCCGATCTTGCGCACCTCGAGGCCCTCGGCCACAAGGTGATGGCGGTCTTCCTCACCCACGGGCACGAGGACCACATCGGCGGGCTGCCCTACCTGATGCCGCTCGTGTCGGGCCGGGTGCACGGCACGGCGATGACGCTCGCGATGGTCGAGCAGCGGCTCGAGCGTCACGGCATCGACGTGCGCGACCGGTTGCACGTCGTGAAGCCGCGCGAGCGGGTGGAGGTGGGGCCGTTCACTGTCGAGTTCATCCGCGTCACGCACAGCATGCCCGACTGCGTCGCGCTGGCGATCCACACGCCCGCGGGCGTGCTGGTGCACACCGGCGACTTCAAGATCGACCAGACGCCACTCGACGGCGAGTCCACCGACCTGCACCGCCTCGCCGAACTCGGGCAGCAGGGCATCCTGGCGCTCTTTGGCGACAGCACCAACGTCGACCGCTCCGGCTTTGCCGGCTCGGAACGCGACGTGAACGACGCGTTCGAAGAGATCTTCACCAGCACGCAGGGGAAGATCATCGTGGCGATGTTCTCGTCGAGCATCCACCGCATGCAGATCCTGGTGGACCTGGCCGCCCAGTTCGACAAGCGCGTGGCCTTCGTCGGTCGCGGCGTGGTCGAGAACTCGGAGATCGCCCAGCGTCTCGGCTACCTCCGCGTGCCCCACGGGGTGCAGATTCGTGACACCGACGTGCGCAACTTCCCCTCGGGTGACGTGGTGTGCATCACCACGGGCTCACAGGGCGAACCCATGGCCGCGCTGTCGCGTATCGCCATCGACGATCATCGTCACGTGAAGGTGGGCGACGATGACGTGGTGGTGTTCTCGGCCCGATCGATTCCCGGCAACGAGCGCGCGATTGGGCGCGTGATGAACCACCTGGCGATGCGCGGCGCCGACGTGATCTACGAGGGCCTCAAGCACGTGCACGTGTCGGGGCACGGCTCGGCCGAAGAGCTGAAGTTGATGTTGTCGCTCGTGCGTCCCCGGTACTTCGTGCCGATACACGGGGAATACCGGCAGTTGGCCCGCCATGCCCGGATCGCGCAGGACGTGACGCGTCCGCGCACGCAGGTATTGCTGGCGGAAGACGGCGACCTGCTGCGGTTCGACGGGCAGACCGGGACCATCGCCGGCAAGGTGGACGTGGGCCGCGTGCTCATCGACGGCACGCGCACGGGCGAAGTGGCCGACGAGGTGCTGCGCGACCGCCGCCATCTCGCGGGCGACGGGCTCGTGGTGCCGGTCGTGACGGTGAACATGCAGAACGGCGAGGTGGTAGGCGTGCCCGACATCATCACCCGCGGGTTCGTGCTCGACGAGCTGAGTGGCGACCTGCTCAAGGACGCCGGCGCGCTGGTCCGCAAGGCCCTCGACGGCGCCCCCGTGGAAGAGCGCACCGACGTGGGGCTGGTGCGCGACCGGATTCGCGTGGAGGTGCAGCGGGTGCTGCGCCGCAAGGCGGGTGGGCGTCGGCCCCTCGTCGTTCCTGTCGTGATGGAGATGTGACGTGTCCTCGTCGGTGATGTCCCGTCGGCTCAGCGAGGTGCTCGGGGTGGTGTTGTTTGCCGCCGCGCTGCTCTGGTTCGTGGCCCTGGTGTCCTATTCGCCCGCCGACCCGGCGTGGTTCTTCTACGCGGGGCCGCCGCGGCCCGTCGAGAACTTCGCGGGGCCCGTCGGCGCCTTTGCGGCCGAGTGTGCGTTCCAGTTGCTCGGCTACGCCTCGTTCCTGCTGCCGGTGGTGCTGCTCGTCGCCGGGTGGCATTACTTCTGGTGCCGTACGTTATCGGCCGGCTACACCAAGACCATCGGCGCGACCCTGCTGTTGCTCTGCGGCGCGTCGCTGCTGGCCCTCTCGCTCGGCGCGGTCACGGTGGACGCCTTCGAGGTGCAGGCCGGCGGGCACCTGGGGGCCGTCCTGGCCGATGCGGCGGTGGGTTCCCTCAACCGCACGGGCAGCGCCATCCTCATTTTGGCCATCGGCACGCTTGGCTTCCTGCTCACGACCCAGGTCTCGCTCGGCGACGTCGCAGCAGCCGCCGGTGAGACGATGCGGCAGCGCGTGCGCGCGCAGGCGGCACGTGTGGCCGAGCGGCGTGAAGCTAGGCGCCGCGATCAGCAGCGCCGCGAGGTCATTCAGAAGCACCTCGACAAGGGCGTGACGCCGGAAGACGTCCACCGGGTCACCGAACAGGCGCGGGCCGCCGAACCTGCGCGGCGCACCAAGGCGCCGGCCCCCGCCCCGGCACGTGAGCCCCAGGGTCGGGCCGCACGCGAGACGACCCGCGAGACGACCCGCGAGGTGGCGCGCGAGTCGCCGCGTGAGTCGGCACGCGCCGTCACGCCTGCCCCACCCGTGGCGCGCAAGCCTGCGCCGCGCGTGGCCACGCCCGAGTCGCTGCCGCTGGCCGATATCGAGTCGGAGTTGCGGGCGCCCGCCGAACGCAAGCAGGGCGAATACACCCTGCCGCCGCTCGCGCTGCTCGATCCCGCACAGGCCGAACGCAAGATCGACGAGCGCGAGTTGATGGACTCGGCGCGACACCTCGAAGACAAGTGCCGGGAGTTCTCGGTCGAAGGCAACGTGGTCCAGATTCTGCCCGGCCCCGTCGTCACGACCTACGAGTTCAAGCCCGACGCCGGCGTGAAGTACAGCAAGATCACCGGCCTCTCCGAAGACCTGTCGCTGGCCATGCGCGCCGAATCGGTGCTCATCGATCGCATCCCCGGCAAGTCGACCGTCGGCATCCAGATTCCCAACCCCCAGCGCGAGCAGATCTCGCTGCGCGAACTGCTGGAGTCGGAGCCGTACCGGCGCTCCACCTCGAAGCTCGCGATCGCGCTCGGCAAGACCATCCACGGCGAGCCGTACGTCAGCGACCTGGCGACCATGCCGCACCTGCTCATCGCCGGCTCGACAGGGACGGGCAAGTCGGTGGGCTTGAACGCGATGCTGACGAGCATCCTCTACCGCGCCACGCCCGACACGGTGCGGTTCATCATGATCGACCCCAAGCGGCTCGAGCTCGGCATGTACGAGCAGATTCCGCACCTGCTCACGCCCGTGGTGGTCGAGCCGAAGCTGGCGGCCAATGCGCTGCGCTGGGCCGTGCGCGAGATGGAAGAGCGTTACAAGACGCTTGCCGCCTTTGGCGTCCGCAACATCGAGCAGTACAACCGCAACCTCAAGCTCGCCATCGACAACGGCGACGCCCGTGTCGATCCGAAGACCGGCGACCCGGTCAAGCCGCTGCCCTTCATCGTCGTGGTCATCGACGAGCTGGCCGACCTGATGATGGTGGCCTCCAACGAGGTCGAGCAGTCGATCTGCCGTCTGGCGCAGATGGCCCGCGCGGTGGGCATTCACCTCATCCTTGCCACGCAGCGTCCGTCGGTGGACGTCATCACCGGCCTCATCAAGGCCAATATGCCGTCGCGCATCTCGTTCCGCGTGTCGTCGAAGGTCGACTCGCGCACGATTCTCGACGCCAACGGCGCCGAGGCCCTCCTCGGCAAGGGCGACATGCTGTTTCTGCCCCCTGCGTCGTCGCGCGTGATGCGCCTGCACGGCGCCTACATCTCCGAGCAGGAGAGCGCGCGCCTGGCCAGCTTCCTGCGCAAGCAGGGCAAGCCGAGCTACGACACGAGCGTCACCGATGAGGACAAGCCGGCCGAGCAGATGGGCGGCTTCGACAAGGACGACCTCTACGACGAGGCCGCCCGTATCGTCATCCAGAGCGGACAGGCCTCGATCAGCTACCTGCAGCGGCGCCTGCGCATCGGCTTCAGCCGCGCGGCACGTCTGGTGGACATGATGGAGGGCGAAGGTTTGGTGTCGAGTGGCCAGGGGGGCAAAGCCCGCGAGGTCCTCGTGCCGAAAGACTATTTTGACGAGGTCGATGCGCAACTGCGCTGATCGGTGGGCTCACCCCGGTGGGCCGACAGAGGCATGCTCATGCGACGTTGGTTGATAGTGATGGGGCTGCTGCTGGTGCTCCCGGGACTCGCCGGGCCGGAGCTCAGCGCCCAGAGTGCACGCCGGTCCAGTTCGAGGGCCTCGAACTCCGCCAAGGGCTTGTACGACCAGGCGCTGGCTCGCGAGAAACAGCTGCGGGCTCGCGGCACGCGGCGGGCGCCCCTCTCGCAATTGCGCGCCGTGGTCCGCGACTACGAGAACATCCCACGCCGGTTCCCGCGCAGCGGCTACGCCGACAATGCTCTCTGGAACGCGGCCAACGTCGCCTTCGACGCCCACATCCGGTTCGGCACGCGTGAGGACCGCGACACCGCCGTCCGCCTGCTGCAGTGGCTGGTGCGCGAGTATCCGTCCAGCTCGCTGAGCAAGGACGGCCATGCACGCCTGAAGCGGATAGCGGCGGCCTCGCCGAAGCTCACGAAGGAGACGCCGAAGCAGGCAGCCGCCACACCGGCGCCACCCGCTCGGCCGCCGGCTGCGACGGAACTCGCCAACGCCAACATTCCCGTGGAACCGGAGGACACGTCAGCGCCGGCGTCCACATCCAAAGCCCAGGTGACCAACGTGCAGCGCGCCGTGCTGCCCGAGGTGGTGCGCGTCACGATCGAGCTCGACAACGAGGTCGCCTACACCGAGGAGCAACTGCGCAATCCCGACCGCCTCTTCTTCGATCTCCGAGGCACCGAATACGGCCCGGGCCTCGCGGACGGCGCGATGACCTTCGACGATGGCGATCTTGTGCAGGAGATTCGGCTCGGCAGCCATCCGGGCGGCGTGACGCGGGTGGTGATCGACACGGCTGACGTCGCGCGCCACAGCCTCTTCACGCTCTACAACCCGTATCGGCTCGTCGTCGATCTCTACCGGAACGCGTCGATGACCAGGAACGCGCCGGCTCCCGCGGCGACGACAGCTAACCGGACGCCCGAGCGCACGCAGACGCTGCCGCCGCCACCGCCCGAGACACGCATGGCCGCGCGCACGCCCACGCCTGCGCCCGCTCCCGTGGCGGCCCCGACAGCCGACGCCCCAGCCGTCGCTGCGCCGCCACCCACCGTGGTAC
>JAEZDP010000417.1 GCA_023418055.1 Acidobacteriota bacterium | reverse complement strand
CGCCTGCCGGACGTCGTCTTCGCAGACGAAATCGGCAGGGGAGGGCGTAGGTCGTAAGCCTGAACCATCGGTCGCTCCCGTGCGTGCGCCGTCGTGCTGCCCGGAGGCAGCGGGTGCCGCCGATCCTCCTCTCGGACCTGCGGCCACGCTCACCGCCGTGCCGGGACGGATGCCCTTCGTGTCGAGATAGGCCTCGATGCGCCCCGTCAGTGTCGCGGCGTCGATGGGCCTCGGGGGCGGGACCCCCACGGGACGTGCCGGAGGCGTCGATCGTTCAGCCGCCTCATGCCTCCCTGGGGTGGACGAAGCAGCGGCTGGCGCCTTGGCTGGCTCGCGGTTCGAAGGCTGAGCCGGGCGCAGCTCGTAGGCCACCCGCTTGATGTTGAGCAGGTGCCTCGGCGAGATGTTGTCGGACGTGATGTTGCCGCCGAACCCGCCGCAGCCCAGGGTCATCGCCGGGTCGAGGCCGGTCGTCAGCCCGATCGACCCGTGGGTGGTCGGCGTGTTGACGACAATCCGGAACGCGGGCTTGTGCAGGCCGAACTGCAACACCACCTCGTCGTCCTGCGCATGAATCGACATGGTGTGGCCCATCCCCCCGTACCGGAGGATGGCTTTGCAGCGTTCACACCCCTCGCGCCAATCGGCCACCACGTAGTAGGACAGGACGGGGCAGAGCTTCTCGATCGACAGCGGGAAGTCGCGTCCGACCCCCTCGAGTTCGGCCACGAGCGCACGGGTGTCAGCAGGCACGTCGATGCCGGCGTGGCGGGCGATGGCCACTGCCGGGCGGCCGACCAGCGCCGGGTTCGGCAGGCGCTGGGGCGTGACGAGGACGGCAGCCAGCCGTGACGCCTCGTCAGCCGACAGGAAATGCGCGCCCTGACGCCGGAGTTGCTCGCGCAGCGTGGCGTCGATGGCCCGGTCGGCCACGATCGAGTTGGGCGACGAGCAGAGCAGGCCGTTGTCGAACGTCTTGCCGAGGACGATGTCGCTGGCCGCCTTGGCGACGTCCGCCGATTGATGCACGTAGCAGGGCGCGTTGCCGGGCCCCACGCCGTAGGCGGGCTTGCCGGCCGAGTAGGCCGCGCGCACGAGGCCCATGCCGCCGGTGGCCAGGATGACGGCCACCTCGCGTTGGCGCATCAGTTCCTGGGTGCCCTCGAGCGTCACGGTGCGCAGCCAGCCCACGCTGTGGGGCGGGGCGCCGGCCTGCTCGGCGGCGGCCCCCATGATGGAAGCCACGCGGCTGATGCAGCGCGCCGCCGAAGGGTGCGGGCTGATCACGATGGCGCAGCGCGCCTTGAGCGCGATGAGGATCTTGTAGATCGCCGTCGACGTGGGATTGGTCGAGGGCACGATGGCGGCCACGACCCCGAACGGCTCGGCAATCTCGATGATCCTGCGCTCGTCGTCGCGCCGCAGGACGCCGACGGTGGTCATCGGGCGGATGAAGGCGAGCACGCGTTCCGCGGCGAACCGGTTCTTCTGGATCTTGTCGGCCGCCACGCCGAAGCCCGTCTCGGCGACGGCCTCCTGGGCAAGGCTCTCGAGATGAGGGGTGATGGCCGCGGCCATGGCCTCGACGATGGCGTCGATGGCCGGCTGGGGGAGTTCGGCCAGCGCCTGCTGCGCGACGCGCGCCTGGCGGGCGAGCGCACGGGCCTCGGCCATCGAGGCGAGGTCGTGATCGCTCTGGGACCGGGGATGTTCAGCCATGCGCGGCGGAGGCCCCCTCGAGGGCGCCTATTTTGCGGGGGGCACCGGCAGCCGGGGGAGGATGCGTTCGACCTCGGCATGCGGGCGGGGGATGACGTGGACCGAGACCAGCTCGCCCACACGGCGCGCCGCCGCGGCGCCGGCGTCGGTGGCCGCCTTGATGGCTCCGACGTCGCCGCGGGCCATCACGGTGACGTAGCCGGCTCCGATGTACTCCTTGGCCACCAGCTGCACGTTGGCCGCCTTGACCATGGCGTCAGCCGCCTCGATCGCGCCGATGAGGCCGCGGGTTTCAATCAATCCGAGCGCGTCTGACATGGTGCGCGCTGACTCTAACATGTTGCCCAGGGGCGGACAACCGGTCTACCATCCAGTGTTTCGCTGCGGGTCGGGGCCTCTCGACCCGACCTTGCCCCAGGAGAATCGCCACCGTGAAGCCCCTCGTCGTTTGTCTTGCGCTCGGCCTGGTCCTGCCCGTCGTGGGCGGGTGCGGGAAGCAGGAAGACACCGCGCCGCCCGTCGCGACGCCCGCGTTCTCGGCCAGCCGGTCGCGCGCCGCCCTCGGCAGCCCGCTCGACCTGACCTACCGGTTCACGGTGGCCGCCAACGCCCCCGCCTTCGACAAGGCCTACCGTGTCCTGGTGCACTTCCTCGACTCGGACGGCGAACTGATGTGGACCGACGACCACGATCCCGCCGTCCCGACCACCGAGTGGAAGCCGGGCCAGCGCGTCGAATACACGCGCACCATGTTCGTGCCGGTCTATCCCTACATGGGGCAGTCGACGATCCGGGTGGGCCTGTACGACCCCGAAACCAATGAGCGCCTGCCGCTGGTCGGTGAGAACGACGGCCAGCGCGCCTACACGGTCGGCAGCCTCGAACTGCTGCCCGCTTCCGAGAACGTCTTCATCCAGTTCAAGGATGGGTGGCACAACGCCGAGGTGTCGCCAGACAACGCATCGGTGGAGTGGCAGTGGACGCGGCGCGTCGCGACCCTGGCGATGCGCAACCCGGGGACCGACGCCACGTTGTTCCTGCACTTCGACGGCCGGCCCGACCTGGTCCCCGGCCAGCAGCTCACCGTGCGCATCGGCGACCAGGTGCTCGAGACCTACGACATCACGACCAATGAAGAAGTGGTCCGCCGCATCCCGGTGACGGCCGCACAGTTCGGCACCGAGGAGAACGTGGACATCGTGCTGGAGCTGAACCAGGCGTTCGTACCGGCGCAGACGCCGGCGGCCAACTCCACCGACAGCCGTGAACTCGGCATCCGGGTGTTCCACGTCTTCGTTGAACCGCGGAGTTGAGCCCATTCTTGCGCCATATCCGGGTGGTACACTGCCCCCGATGATGCCCCGTTCCGTCGCCGTGGCAGCCCTGGCTGCCGCGGCGGTGCTGTGCCCGGACACCGTCTCCGCCGAGTTGGTCACCCTCACGAGCGGCCGCACGCTGTCGGTCCAGTCGGTGGTGGTGACCGAGGGGCAGGCGGTGCTGCACCTGCGCAGCGGCGGGCAGATGACGTGCGCGGCGTCCCTCATTGCGCGCGTGGCGCCCGACGAAGTCCCGTATCCGCCTCCGCCAGAAGTCGAGGTCGTACGCGCCACGCAGGAAGCCAGTGCCGGACCGCCGCCCGCTGCGGCGCGGCCCGCGAATGTCTTGTTGGCCGATCCCGCGCGCGACAAGTACGACACCGTCGTCACCCAGGCGGCACGGCGTTACAACGTGGACCCGGCGCTGGTGCACGCCGTGATCACGGTGGAGTCGCGCTATCAACCTCACGCCCGGTCCGCCAAGGGCGCCATGGGCATGATGCAGCTCATGCCAGGCACCGCCCGCGACCTCCAGGTGCGCAACCCCTACGACGCGGCCGCCAACATCGACGGCGGCGTGCGGTACCTGCGGCAGTTGCTCGATCGCTTCGAGCTGCGCCTGGCGCTGGCGGCCTACAACGCGGGCGCGGCCACCGTCGAGCGCTTCGGCGGCATCCCGCCCTACCCGGAAACCCGCAACTACGTCACGCGCGTCCTCCAACTCGCCGGCGCGTCCTGAGGCGCACATGGAGTTCCGCTGCAGACTCGCCACGGCCAGCGGGCAGGTCTCCGAAGGGACCTATGTTGCCGACAGCGAAGCCGCGCTGCGCCGCGAGCTCGAGGACAAGGGCTTCTACCTGCTCGAGGTGAAGCCGGCCAGCTGGTCGGGCTGGGCGTTGACCCGACGCCGGGGCGGTAAGATCAAGCTGCACGAGTTCCTCGTCTTCAATCAGGAACTCGCGACGCTGCTCAAGGCCGGGATGCCGCTCGTGCAGTCGCTCGACATCCTGCGCCGCAATGTCCCCAACCCGGTCTTCAAGGCGGTCCTCGACGACGTCCACGACCAGGTGCGGTCGGGCGTCGCGCTGTCTGACGCGTTCGAACCGCACGGACGCCATTTCTCGCCCATCTACACGGCATCGCTGATGGCCGGCGAGCGCAGCGGCAGCCTCGAACAGGTGCTGCGCCGCTACGTCGCGTACGTGCAGGTGCTGAGCGCCGTGCGGCGCAAGATCATCTCGGCCCTGGTGTATCCCGCCGTGCTGGTGGGGCTCTCGCTGGCGGTGGTGGCCGTCATCGTCATCCAGGTGGTGCCGGCCTTCAGCGACTTCTACGGCAACTTCGGCGCCGAACTGCCGTGGGCCACGCGGGTCATCGTGGGGCTGTCGACCGGGGTGCGCAACAACCTGCTCGTGCTGGGGCTGTTGCTCGTGGGCACGTTCGTGCTCGGTCGCTGGTTCTTCCGGCAGCCCGGCCAGAGACGGGCGCTCGATCGTCTCATCCTGAAGCTTCCGCTGCTCGGCACGCTGGCCCGACAGTTTGCGACGTCCCAGCTCAGCCGCACGCTGGCCACGCTGTTGAGCGGGGGCATTCCGCTGGTGACGGCGCTCGACGTCGCCCGGCGGTCCATCTCGAATCGCCACATCGCCGCTCAGATGGACGACATCGGGCGGCAGGTGCGTGAGGGACAGGCCCTCTCGGCGTCACTCGAGGCCAAGGGCGAGTTTCCGGACGTGGCCGTCAAAATGGTGGAGGTCGGCGAGGCGACCGGCGCCCTGCAGGACATGCTGAACGCCATCGCCGACTTCTATGACGAGGACATCGACACGAAACTCGCGCGGTTCCTGCTGCTCATCGAGCCGCTGCTGCTCGTGGTCATGGGCGCGGTCATCGCGGGCCTGCTCATCGCCCTGTACCTTCCCGTCTTCCAGCTGTCGTCGGCCCTTGGCTGACGTCGCTCGTTCGTCCGGAGCGCCTGCCGCGTGAGCACCCCGACACGACCCGCCGACCTGCCACACGCCGACCTCCCCCTGCCGGAGCTGCCAGCCGTCGATGGCGGCCTGCACGCGACGCGCGCCGAAGCCGACGAGGCCCGCCGCCTGGCGGAGCGCTACCGACTCGAGTACGTCGAGATGCGCGAGTTCCATCTCGACAACGAGCTGTTCAGGTCCATTCCCGCCGACCTGATGCTGCGGTACGGGTTCATCCCGCATCGCCGCGAGGGCGAGACGCTGGTCATCGTGGTGTCCGACCCGACGGACCTGATGATGATCGACGAGCTGCAGCAGCTCCTCGGCGTCCGGCTGAAGGTCACGGTGGGGCCAGCCAGCGCCATCCAGGGCATGCTCAAGAAGAGCGAGAGCAGCCAGCGGGTGCTCGAGGAGGCCACCGAAAGCTTTCAGTTGCAGCTGCTCAAGGAGGACGAGAGCGGCGACGAGTCGCTGTCGGTGGAGAAGCTCACCAGCGACATCAGCCCGATCATCAAGCTGGTGGACTCGACCATCTTCACGGCGCTCCAGCGGCGCGCCAGCGACATCCACATCGAGACGCAGGACGATGCCGTCGTGGTGAAGTACCGCATCGACGGCGTGCTGCAGCCGGCCATGCGGCCGATCGACCGCAAGTTCGCCGGACCCATCATCTCGCGCATCAAGGTGATGGCCGAACTCGACATCGCCGAGAAGCGCGTGCCGCAGGATGGCCGCTTCAAGCTGCGCATGCGCGGCAAGACCATCGACTTCCGCGTGTCGATCATGCCGAGCGCGCATGGCGAGGACTCGGTCATCCGTATCCTCGACAAGGAGTCGATCAGCGAGCAGTTCAAGGAACTGCGTCTGGACATCCTCGGATTCCCCGAGGAGGAACTGCGCCGCTTCCGCAAGTACATCCGCGAGCCGTACGGGATGGTGCTCGTGACGGGCCCGACCGGCTCGGGCAAGACGACGACCCTCTATGCGGCGTTGTCGGAGATCAAGTCGGTCGAAGACAAGATCATCACCATCGAGGATCCGGTGGAGTACCAGTTGAGCGGCATCGTGCAGATTCCGATCAACGAGAAGAAGGGGCTCACCTTCGCGCGGGGGCTGCGCAGCATCCTGCGGCACGACCCCGACAAGATCATGGTCGGCGAGATCCGCGACGCCGAGACCGCGCAGATTGCGATCAACTCGGCGCTCACGGGCCACCTCGTGTTCACGACCGTACACGCCAACAACGTGCTCGACGTGCTCGGCCGGTTCCTGAACATGGGCGTCGAGGCCTATCAGTTCGTGGCGGCGCTCAACTGCGTGCTGGCCCAGCGCCTGGTGCGCATGATCTGCCCGCACTGCAAACGCCCGGCGTCGGTCACCCGCGAGCAGCTCGTGGAGTCGGCGATGGATCCGTCGCTGCTCGACACGCACACCTTCTACGAGGGGGCCGGGTGTCTCGAGTGTGGCGGCACGGGGTATCGCGGGCGCATGGCCATCTGCGAGTTGCTCGACGTCACCGACAGCATCCGTGACATGATTCTGGCGCGGCGCCCCAACTCCGAAATCAAGCGCGCCGTACGCGCTGAAGGCATGCGCTTCCTGCGCGAATCAGCCGTGTCGCGCGTGCTGAGCGGCGAGACGACGCTGCGCGAGATCAACAAAGTCACGTTCGTGGACTGACGCATGTCGCCGTTGCCTGCCTGGCTGCACTCGCCACCGCCCACCCTCGCGCTCGACATCGACGCCCGACGCGTCACGGCCGTTGTCGCTCGTCGGACGGGCGAGGCACGCCGCGTGGAGGCGTACGCCTCGACGGCCCTGCCGCCGGGCGCTGTCGTCCCTTCGCTGACCGCGCCGAACGTCCTGCAGCCCGAGGTGGTCGTGGCGGCCATCCGCCGGGTGCTGGAGCAGGTCGGCGGACGCCACCGTCGATGCGCGCTGGTCGTGCCGGATACCGTCGCCAAGGTCACGCTGCTGCGCTTCGAGGAGGTGCCGGCCAACCCGCGCGACCTGGAGCAGCTGATCCGTCTGCAGCTGCGCAAGGCGCTGCCATTCCCGGTGGAGCAGGGGCAGCTGGCCACGATTGCCGGCCTGCGGCACGACGACGGCCACGAGTTCCTTGCCGTGGCCGCGCGACGCGACATCGTCGAGAGCTACGAGGCGGTGGGGGCGGCTGCCGGCCTGCGCGTCGGTGCGGTGGACATCGCGACGCTCAACGTCGTCAACGCGGTGCTGCTGGCCGAGTCTGACGGCGGCACGTCGGGCGACTGGCTACTCGTGCACGTCGGCGCCGACTACAGCTCGTTGGCGATCGTGCGCGACGGCCACGTCATCTTCTTCAGGACCCGCCAGGCCGATGCGCAGGAGGATCTGGCCGATGCGGTGCATCAGACCCGCATGTATTTCGAGGATCGGTTGGCCGGTCGCGGGTTCGCCCGCGTGCTGCTGGCCGGTGGCAGCGAGAGTCGTGATGCGGTCCTTCTGGCGCGTGAACTCGAGGCGCGGCTCGGCGTCGGGGTGCAGACCGTCGACGTGCGGCAGGCTGCGGCCCTCGGTGACCGCGTCACGGCGACGCCCGACACACTCGCAGCCCTGGCGGCCCCGACGGGCCTGTTGCTGAGGGCCTGGTGATGTTGCGCGGCAATCTCTCCACACGTCCGTTCTACAACGAGCGGGCGGTGTACGTGCTGTTGGCCGCAGCGGCCATCGTCCTCGCGTTGCTCTCGGTCGTGAGCGTGTCGCAATTCGTGTCGCTGTCGCGTCAGCAGGGAGAATTTTCGGCACGCATCGCCCGCGACG
>JAEZDP010000475.1 GCA_023418055.1 Acidobacteriota bacterium | reverse complement strand
GGGCGAGCCATCCTCGCGCTGGCCATCGGGGCGGTCGTCGTCGCCCCGGCCCTCGTGGCCTACGGCGCTCCGTATCGGCGCAACCAGGCGGACCTCGGACCGCGCGGGATGGACGAGATCGCGCAATGGAGCGCACGCCCGGTCAGCTACCTGTCGGCGCCGTACGGGAACATCCTGTACGGCGAGCTCACGGCAGATCTCGGCACCCACGAGGCTCGACTGTTCCCCGGACTTCTCGCCGCCACACTCGCGCTCGTCGCGCTCTGGCGCCCCGGGCCCGTGGCCACGCTGTATGCCTGGGGGCTGGGGTGGGCCGTCGTCCTGTCGTTCGGCACCCACACCCCGGTGTACGGGCTCGTGCTGAAGGTACTGCCGCCCCTCGAGGGCCTGCGGGCTCCCGCACGGTTCGCCATGTTGGCCGTCCTGGCGATCGCGGTGCTGGCGGCGGTCGGCCTGGAGCGACTGCGCGGCGTGTGGGGTCGCCACGCGCAGTGGACCTCGACCGCGGCGGTCACGCTGGTGCTCGTGGTGGTGGTCGGCGAATACGCGTCGCGGTTCGGCCCGCTGCACCCGTGGCCGACACGCGCCCCGATGTACGCCAACTGGCTCGCCACGCAGCCGTCAGGCACGGTGCTCGAACTGCCCGCTCCCGTGGGGCACGCCCTGCCGCTCCACGACCCCGAATGGAGCTTCATCGCGACGTTCCACGGCCACCCCGTCGTGAACGGGTACAGCGGCTACTTCCCGAAGCCGTACCTCGATCTGCTGGGTGCGGTGTACAGGTTTCCGTCGGAGGAAAGCCTCTGGGCGCTGCGGAAACGCGACGTGCGGTACGTGGTCCTGCACGAGGACCGCTACCCGGGTGACGTCTTCCTGGGCCTCATCGGCCGGATCGAGCGCTACCCGTGCCTGCACCGGGTCGGACGATTCCCCGATAGCGTCTATCCCGTGAGCGTGTACACGCTCGAAGCGGAGGGATGTTGACCGTCGCCGACGCAGGGCTCGGGCCCGTCGCCGGCGACGGTGATGCTCAGAAGAAGTAGTGGCCCAGCGCGCTGACGCGGGCGCCGGTCAGGCGTGGACCGCGGCGGCCCGGGTCGAAGTCGTCGATGTCGATGTTCGGCGCGATGCTCACCTCACCGCTCAGCTTGAAGCGCGGGGCGCCGCGGAACCCGAACTCGACGCCGCCGACGCCAACCGGCTTCACCTCAGAGTCGCTGAACGACCCGATGCCTGCACGCACGATCCGCAGTCCGCCACCGGCGTACGGACGCACGTTCACCGCGCCGTCGCCGAAGTCGCCGATCGCGACGATGACCGTGGGCTCGAAGCGGACGAAGTCCACGTTGTCGGGCCCGAAGTCGTCACCGGAGAACCCGAGGTGCGCCTGGAACCCCACCCGATCCGTCGCCCAGAACCTGAAGCTGGGGCCGATTTCGAAGTCTGACAGGCCACCGATGAACCCCAGCCCCACGGTGCCGATGTTCGGTCCGGCCGAGGTGCGCGCGGCACGACCGCGCTGCTGCTCAGCAGTCTGCGCGAGTCCGGCCGCTACGCGCGCCGTGATCTCGTCTGCGCCGCTCCCCTGTTGGCCTTCGTCCAGCCAGGCCCGCGCAATCGCATCGGCAGCCCTCGACGACGTGAGCCCCGACGACTCTTCTGCCTGCGCAAGGGCGGGCGCTGCCATGAGCGCTGTCACCATGATTGCCACACCGCTGTTGTTGATACGCACGGATATCCTCCTTCGCAGGATGACTGCGACTCGGTGTCTATGAGATGACGTCGTCCGCGACCGGCGGACGAGTACCCGCCGGGCCAGGAAGCCCGGCGTGATGCGACAGGTGCAGGGACCCCTGCCGTGGCCCATGTCCCAGGACATGGCCCGTTGTTACATGGTTACCAGTGGGCCGCGGCGAACGCAAACACAGCCGCAGGACGCAACGGACCCGGCCCGCACGGACGGCCTCGACCGTACGGGCGGACGATCAGGGCTGGGTCTCGCCTTCGCGCAGCTGCCGCAGGACTTCGCCGAGCAGGCGAATCTCGTCGCCGTACCTCGCCCAGTCGCCGGCGCGCTGTGCCTGGATGGCACGCTGGTAGTGCGAGTCGGCACGCTGCACGAGTTCGACCCGGCTGCCTGCCGGCCGTGAGGGTGCGACCGGTATCGGTGCCGCGGCCGGTGCCGGCGTGACCGGGGGCGCGGCGTCGACGTCGGCACTCGGCACTGCTGTGTCAGCAGGCGGCGCAGACTCGTTCAGCAGCCGCGTCATCGTCGCTGGGTCGAGTGGCACCTGGGCCGGCAGGGTCTCGCCGTCACGCGGGAAGATGCGGGCGAGGGCCCGGTCGAGCGTCTCGTCCATCACGATGCGGTTCTGATACGCGACGATCACGCGCTTCAGCTCGGGGATGCGCCCGCCGGCGGCGCGCAGGTAGAGCGGCCGGATGTAGATGAGCGACTCTTCGATGGGGATGACGAGCAGCGTGCCCTGGATCACCTCGGAGCCCTGCTGGTTCCACAACGTGATCTGCGGCGCGATGACCTGGTCCTGGTTGATGCGGGCGACCACCTGCCTCGGGCCGAACACCACCTTCTGTTTCGGGAACTGGAAGACGACGAGCTTGCCGTAGTGGTCGCCATCCGACCGTGCCACCATCCACGCGGCGAGGTTGTCCTTCTGGCGAGGCGTGAAGGGCAACATCTGGATGAACTCGGCGCCCTCTTCGCCGGGCAGCTTCATGATGGTGTAGTACGGCTCCATGCGAATCGCCTGGTCGCGCGAGTCGATGGCCGGCACTTCCCACTGGTCCTCCTTGTTGTAGAAGACCGCCGCGTTCTGCATGTGATAGGTGGCAAACATCGCGGCCTGCACCGAGAAGATGTCCTGCGGGTAGCGCAGGCGTTCCCGCAGACCGGCGGGCATCTCGTCGAGCGGGCGGAGGAGGCCCGGGAAGATGCGGCCGAGCGTCTGCGCGATGGGATCGGCCGTGTCCACCAGGTAGAACCGCGTGTGGCCGTGGTAGGCGTCGATGACCACCTTCACCGACGCGCGGATGTAGTTGGTGCCGTCGGCGAGTGCCGTCGAGTAGGGATAGCGGCTGCTCGTGGTGTAGGCGTCCTGAATCCAGAAGAGACGCCCCTGGTCGACTGCCAGATACGGGTCCTGGTCGTAGGCCAGGAACGGCGCGATCTTGCGCACGCGCTCCTGGATGCGGCGGTAGTACAACACGCGGCTGTCTGGCGTCAGGTCGTCGGCCAGCAGCGTCTTGCCCGATCCGAAGTGGATGGCAAACAGCAGCTTGCGCCAGATCGAGCCGATCGACACGCCGCCCTCGCCGGCATAGGTGGCAAAGACGTTGTCCTCGCCTTCGGGATAGTGGAACTCGCGCGTCCTCGTGTTGACGAACACGTGGTCGCTCGACAGCTCGCCGAAGTAGATCGAGGGTTCGCTGATGGGCAGGTTCACCGTCGATTCGGGCGGCAGGTTCTTGATGAAGAGAATCGGCAGGCCCTCGGGCGTCACCTCGTTGACGGGCCCCAACGTGAGGCCGTAGCCGTGCGTGAAGGTCAGGCGCTCGTTGATCCAGGTGCGGTTGGGCAGGCTCTCGGAGTTCAGCTCGCGGGCCGACAGCATGATCTGCCGGTACTCGCCGTCGATCTCGTAGCGATCGTTGTCCACCGACACGAAGTCGTAGTACGTGCGAATCTCCTGGATCTGCGAGAAGGTGTCGAGCAGCGGCTGGTGGTTCCAGAGGGGGACGTTCCTGATCGTGGACGCGTTGCGCTCGAGATCGGCGCGTGTCAGCTCGGCATCGCCGGTCAGCGAACGCTCCTCGACCTGGTCGAGCGCAAAGGCCGTACGCGTGGCCGCGATGTTGTGCTCGATGAACTCCGTCTCGCGGGTCTGTTCGTTGGGCGCCACCACGAAGCGCTGCACGACCGAGGTGTAGACGGTGCCGCCGAGCGAGACGGCCGCGTAGCTCACGAGCGCCACCGCAATCGGCCACACGCGATGGCTGAACGCCTGGTAGAAGGCGAGTGCGGCGCCGATGAGGCCGGTGAGCGCCAGCAGCCGCAGCGCCGGCATGCGGGCGTGCACGTCGGCGTACGTCCCCCCGCTGACGAGCCCGGACGGCTCGAACAGCATCGCCGAGATCTCCAGCCAGTCGCCGAAGGCCAGCGCGAGCAGCAGCAGACCGGCCACGGCCGCCAGGTGCGTCCGCGCGCTCTGGGTGATGAAGACGCCCCGGCCCACCCGCAGCCCGAGGTTCCCGGCCAGGGCGTAGGCCGCACCCACCCCGATGAGCGTCAGCAGGCCGATGAGAAAGAGCAGCTGCTGCAGCAACGAGAGGAACGGCCAGCGGAACACGTAGAAGCCGACATCGCGACCGAGCACGGGATCGGCCTGACCAAACGAGATGCCCTGCGTGAACTGCAGCCACGTCTGCCACCCCGCCGACGCAAAGCCTGCCAGCAGCAATGCCGCCAGGCCCGAGACGAGCCACACCACCGGGCGAAGCCGGCGAGGCTGCAGTGAGATGGTCCGCGGTCCCTCCGGCGTGACGACGACGATGTTCCTGAGCGGCATGCGCTGCAGGGCGAAGAACAGGTTGGAGGCGAGAAACGCGCCGGCCACCACGAAGGTGGCGACACCAAGCAGCGACCGCGTGGTGATGGACTTCCAGAACAACTGGCGATATCCGAGCTCGCCAAACCACAGCCAATCGACGTAGAACTCGACGATCGACGGAATCCCCATCAGCAGGAAGAGGGCAAGGGCGATGAGCGGCGCTCGGGGCACGCGTCGGATGTTCATGATGTCGTGGCTATTGTAGTGCCCTCACCCTGAGTTGCCCGCGCGGCCCCGCAGCCAGCGCTCGTGGGCGAGGCCCTCGTGCACCACCATTCCGCGCACACGGAACCCGAGGGCGGCCGCGACCCGACGCGACCTGACGTTCTGTGGACGGATGAGCGCCGCCAGGATCGGCACCTGCGCCTTGGCGAAGGCCAGGGCCACGCAGGCCGCGGCCGCCTCGCGCGCGTAGCCGTGTCCCCACACGTCGCGCCGGAAGTGGTAGCCGAGTTCCGGCACGACGTCCTCGTCGATGCGCCGCAGGACGATGCCGCAGTTGCCAATCCAGTGGCCCTCGCGGCAGACGGCAAACAGACCGGTGCCGTCGCGGCCGTACCGGCGCAGGGTGCGGGCCAGCCAGGCGGCTGTCTCGGCGTGGGTGAGGGGCCGGGGGAAGTGGCGCATGACCCCGGGGTCGCCCAGCGTGGCCGCCACGTCGGCGGTGTCGTCGGGAGAGAGCGCGCGCAGCGTGAGCCTGGCGGTCCGCAGAGGTAGGGTGTCCACGAGCGCGAGGCGGCGCGTCGACGGCTGGCGGTCCATGGGGCGGGAGAAACGGTCGAGCGACCTGCGTCGTCTTGAGAGGATGGGTGGGTCGTGTCTGGCCCACCTCACCCGGAGCGGGAAACGCTGAACGTGTGCTCGCCGCCAGCGGACCTCCCCTCCGCCTGGTGTCGGGCCCTCCCCTGCGTTCAGCGTTCCCGCCCCACTTTCTTCATCGTCCGAGCGTCTTCAGATACGCGAGACCGGCCGGGATGTTCCGTTCCGGCTCCGGCGACTCCTCCTCGATGATGTGCCACTCGATGGACGTGTCGCGCGCGGCCTCGAGCACTTCCTTGACGGGCACTTCGCCTGCGCCGAGCGCCACGCTGCTGTCGTCGGGCGCGCCGCCCGTCAGGTTCCGCTCGGTGCCGGGCTTCATGTCCTTGAGGTGCGTCGAGACGAACCTCGTGGGATAGCGCTTCAACAGCGCCACGGGATCCGCCCCGCCGTGATAGGCCCAGAAGATGTCGAGCTGAAACTTCACCGCGTCGGGATCGGTCTTCTCGACGATCTGGTCGAAGAGCGTGCCGCCGCCATCGACGGGCGCGAACTCGAACCCGTGGGCGTGATAGAAGAAGGTCAGCCCTGCCTCCCGCAACGCCTTGCCCGCCGCGTTGAAGGCCTCGATCGCGCGCGTGGCATCCTCGGCATCGAACGGGCGTTCGTGCGGGAACCAGGCGTTGCCGACGTACTCGATCCCGAAGAACTTCGCATCGTCCACGATAGGCGCGGGATCCTTGACGAGGGCGTTGATGTCGGCATGCATCGAGACGGGCGTCAGGCCGGCCTTGTCGAGTTCGGCCTTGAACGCGTCGCGCGTCAGCCCGTAGGTGCCGGCCAGTTCGACGTGGGTGATGCCCATCGCTTTCACCTTGGCCAGCGTGGCGGGTACGCCCTCCTGCTTGAAGCTCTCACGCAGGCTGTACAACTGCAGCGCCACGGGGTTCTTGAGCAAAGGCACCCCGGCGGGCGCGGCGGTAGACTCGGCCGCGGGCTGGTCGGGTGCGGCGGCAGGTGTCGACGAAGTGCAGGCGGCCGCCATCGACAGGGCGGCAGCCACCGCGATCATCGCGCGGCACGTGCGGAACGGGCGTTGGATTCCCATCGGGATCGGTTCTCCTTTGCGGCGCCCTGCGGCGCATGCGGTGATGGCGCGAGTATAGTCCGCGGCGGCCCGCGTGCTGCCACCCTCTGTCATATGACACGCGGCAGGCTGGGCGACCCGTGTGGGCCATGCGATGCTCTGCGGGTACATCCGGAGTGGCGCGAACGTCGCGCCCGGCAACCCCGGCAGACACGCCAGGGTGCCAGGAGGTGAGAGCCGTTCGGCCCACCTCGATGTGGCCGCAG
>JAEZDP010000364.1 GCA_023418055.1 Acidobacteriota bacterium | reverse complement strand
TCGGGCGCCTTCAGCTCCATCAGCTTCTTCAACCGGTTGTTGCGGTTGATGACGCGGCGGTAGAGGTCGTTCAGGTCGGAGGTGGCGAAGCGGCCGCCATCGAGCGGCACGAGCGGACGCAACTCCGGCGGAATCACCGGAATCACGTCGAGAATCATCCACTCGGGCCGGTTGCTGCTCTTGCGGAAGGCGTCGACCACCTTGAGGCGCTTGGCGAACTTCTGCCGCTTCTGCACCGACTGCTCGGTCTTCATCTTCTCGCGCAGGTCGACGGCCAGCACGTCGATCTCGACCCGGCGGAGCAGCTCCTTGATGGCCTCGGCGCCCATCTGCGCCGTGAAGGCGGTGTAGCCGTACTCCTCACGCGCCTTGCGGTACTGCTCGTCGTTGAGCAGTTCGTTCTGCTTGAGGTCGGTGTCGCCCGGCTCGATCACCACGAACGCCTCGAAGTAGAGGATGCGTTCGAGGTCGCGCAGCGAGATGTCGAGCAGGTGCCCGATGCGGCTCGGCAGGCCCTTGAAGAACCACACGTGGCTGACGGGCGTCGCCAGCTCGATGTGCCCCATGCGCTCGCGCCGCACGCGCGCCTGCGTCACTTCGACGCCGCACTTGTCGCAGATCACGCCGCGGTGCTTCATGCGCTTGTACTTGCCGCAGAGGCACTCCCAGTCGGTCACCGGACCGAAGATCTTCGCGCAGAACAGCCCGTCGCGCTCAGGCTTGAACGTACGGTAGTTGATGGTCTCCGGCTTGGTGACCTCTCCGTACGACCACTGCCGGATCTTGTCGGGCGATGCCAGGCTGATGCGGATCGCGTCGAAGTCGGCCGTCAGGGGTCCCTTGATGGAAAAGTCTGGTCTCATATCGCTCCCGTCAGTTCGTCTTCCCGATCCTTCATGCGTCCAGGCCCACGGGCTCCGGCTGCGGCTCCGGGTCGTCGGTGCCCGCCTCGGCCACGATCACGCGCTTGGTCTTGACCAGTTCCACGTCGAGACAGAGCGCCTGCAGCTCGCGGATGAGCACGTTGAACGACTCGGGCAGGCCAGGCGTGAAGCTGGCATCGCCCTTGACAATGGCCTCGTAGATCTTCGACCGCCCCGTCACGTCGTCGGACTTGGCCGTGAGGAGCTCCTGGAGGATGTGCGCGGCGCCGTACGCCTCGAGCGCCCACACCTCCATCTCGCCGAAGCGCTGGCCGCCAAACTGCGCCTTGCCGCCCAGCGGCTGCTGGGTGATGAGCGAGTAGGGCCCGATCGACCGCGCGTGGATCTTGTCGTCCACCAGGTGTGACAGCTTGAGCATGTAGATATAGCCCACCGTCACGGTCTGTTCGAACGGCTGCCCCGTCATGCCGTCGTAGAGCAGCGTCTTGCCCTCGAGCGGCAGCTCGGCCATGCGGAAGTAGTCCTTGATCTCGTCTTCCTTCGCGCCGTCGAACACCGGCGTCGCAAAGTGAACGCCCTCGCGCAGCGTGCCGGCGAACTTGAGCACGTCGGCATCCGACTCGAGGCCATCGACACGGTCCGACCGCTTGAAGATCTCGCCGAGCTTCGCCTTCACGCTCGCCGCCGACGCCTCGTCGCGCAGCATGTCGTCGATCTGTTCGCCGATGCCGTGCGCGGCCCAGCCGAGATGCGTCTCGAGGAGCTGGCCGATGTTCATGCGCGACGGCACGCCGAGCGGGTTCAGCACGATCTCCACCGGACGCCCATCCGGCAGGTACGGCATGTCCTCTTCGGGCAGGATGCGCGCCAGCACGCCCTTGTTGCCGTGGCGGCCCGCCATCTTGTCGCCCACCGACAGCTTGCGCTTCATGGCGACATAGACCTTGACGAGCTTGATCACCCCCGGCGGCAGCTCGTCGCCACGGCGGATCTTCTCCTTCTTCTCTTCGAAGACCTCGCGCGTCACCTCGACCTGCCGGTCGGTGCGGTCCTCGATCTCGCGCAGCTGGTCTTCGACCTTCGGGTCGTCGGCATCCACGCGCGCCCGTACCAGGGCGAGGAACGGCACCTCCTGCATCGCCTCGCGCGTCAGCGCCGTCCCCTTCTTCAGCAGCCGCTGCTGCCCGTGCTGATCGAAGAGGTCGGAGCGCAGCGTCTGGCCATCGAGCAACGACATCACGCGCTTCTTCACCTCGTCGTGAAGAATGCGGATCTCGTCCTGGAGGTTCTTCTCCATCATCTCGAGGTCTTCGGCCTCGATCGCCTTGGCCCGCTCGTCCTTGTCGATGCCCTTGCGCGAGAAGATCTTGACGCCGACGATGATGCCTTCGATGCCCGGCGGGCAGGTGAGCGACGCGTCCTTCACGTCACCGGCCTTCTCGCCGAAGATCGCCCGCAGCAGCTTCTCTTCCGGCGTGAGCTGCGTCTCGCCCTTCGGCGTGACCTTGCCCACGAGGATGTCGCCCGGCTTGACGTAGGCGCCGATGCGGATGATGCCGCTGTCGTCGAGATCGCGCAGGTAGGTCTCGCCGACGTTCGGGATGTCGCGCGTGATCTCCTCGGGCCCGAGCTTGGTGTCGCGCGCCTCGATCTCGAACTCCTCGATGTGGATCGAGGTGTAGTAGTCCTCCTTCACCAGCTTCTCGGACACGAGAATCGCGTCCTCGAAGTTGTAGCCGCGCCACGGCATGAAGGCGACCAGCACGTTGCGGCCGAGGGCGAGCTCGCCGAGCTCGGTGCACGGCCCGTCGGCCAGCACCTGGCCTTTCGAGACCTTCTGGCCGACGCGGACGATCGGCCGCTGGTTCAAGCAGGTGTTCTGGTTCGACCGCTTGAACTTGGTCATGTTGTAGATGTCGGCGCCCATCTCGACGCCGCCGTCCTCGCTCTCGCTCTCGACGCGGACGACGATGCGCTGGCTGTCGACGTAGTCCACGGTGCCGGTGCGGCGCGCGACCACCACCGAGCCCGAGTCGCGGGCGGTGATGTACTCCATGCCGGTGCCGACGAACGGCGCCCGGGCCTGGAGCAGCGGCACCGCCTGGCGCTGCATGTTCGAGCCCATCAGCGCGCGGTTGGCGTCGGCGTTCTCGAGGAACGGGATGAGCGAGGCGGCCACCGAGACGATCTGCGAGGGCGCCACGTCGATGTACTCGATCTTGTCGGGCGCCGAGAGCGTGAACTCGTTGCGGTGGCGGCACGACACCAGCTCGTCGACGAACTTGCCGTTCTTGTCGACCTCGGCGTTGGCCTGCGCGATCACGTACTTGCCTTCCTCGATCGCCGACAGGTACTCGATGTCCTTGCTGACCTTGCCTTCCTTCACGCGCCGGTACGGCGTCTCGATGAAGCCGAAGTCGTTGGTGCGCGCGTAGAGGGCGAGCGAGTTGATGAGGCCGATGTTCGGGCCTTCCGGCGTCTCGATCGGGCAGACGCGGCCGTAGTGGGTGGGGTGCACGTCGCGCACCTCGAAGCCCGCGCGCTCGCGGGTGAGGCCGCCCGGCCCCAGCG
>JAEZDP010000185.1 GCA_023418055.1 Acidobacteriota bacterium | reverse complement strand
CGCCATCGGTCGAGGCACGCCATGCCCAGGGGCAGCCCGAAGATCCACAACAGCTGCAGGTGTCCGACGTGCTGGATGCGCACCACGCTGCACGCCCCGAGTAGCCCGGCGGCCAGCGCGCCCGCATCGCCGAGACCTGCACGTCGTGTCAGACAGAAGAGCGCACCGACGAGCAAGGGAAACGAGGCGAGCCAGGCGAGGTTGTAGACCAGCGCAGGCCCCGCGCCCAGCAGGTGCAGCGGCAGCGTCGGGAGGGCGATGCCGAACAGGTGCTCCGAGTAGGCCAGCGTGCCGGTTGCTGGGTGAAAGATGTTCGCGTCCCAGTAGCTGGTCGCCTGCCCCGTGAGCACGTGATGGTTCCACGCCAGCGCCCACGTGTTGAGGCGCACGTCGCCCCAGTAGATCGCACTCCCCAGGTAGCGGAGATTGACGACGGGCGAGGTGTACCAGAGGCAGACGACGAGCGCCACGAGACCGAGCGCAGCCCGCCGCCTCCAGGACGCACTGGTGCTCCGCAGGACGGTCGGGCACATGAGCGCAGCATGCTACACTCGCCGCGCCATGGCGGCCAACGAACTCCGCCGTCTGTACGCGTATCGCGGTCTGTTGCGCGGCCTCGTCCAGCGCGACCTCCAGGTCAAGTACAAGGGATCGGTGCTGGGCTTTGCCTGGTCGCTGCTGCATCCGCTGGTGATGGCCGCGGTCTACACCGTGGCGTTCCGCTACGTGATGCGCGTGCCCATCGAACACTTCCCGCTGTTCCTGCTGAGCGGCCTGCTTCCCTGGATGTTCTTCACGAGCGCCCTCGGCGCCGCCACCAGTTCCATCGTGGACAACGGCACCCTGGTGCGCAAGGTGGCCTTTCCGCGCGTGGTGCTGCCGCTCGGCGCCGTCTCGTCGCAGCTGGTGCAGTTCGCGCTGATGTACTCGGTCATCGTGCCGATGGCGCTCGTCCTGGGGGTGGGCGTGTCGCCAGCGCTGCCCGCCATCCTTCCGCTCGTGCTGCTGCAGGCGCTCTTCACCACAGGGCTCGCGCTGCTGCTCGCCACGGCGTACGTGTTCGTCCGCGACGCCCGCCACCTCCTCGAAGTGGCGCTGCAGGTCTGGTTCTGGCTCACGCCCATCGTCTATGCCGTGACACTGGTGCCGGCCGAGGTCGGCCGCTGGATGCGGTGGAACCCGATGCTCCACTTCATCACCGCCTACCAGGACATCGTCGTCAAACACGTGGCGCCGTCGCCGGCAACGTTCGGCCTGCTGGCAGTGCTCGCGCTCGGGAGCATCGCGTCCGGATGGCTGGTGTTCGGCCGGGCGCAGCGGCGGTTCGCCGAGTATGTGTAGGCGGTCTACGGTCCACAGTCTACGGTCTACGGCTGGCCGTAGCCTTGGCGACGGCGCATCGACAGTCCGCGCGGCGTGAGACGTGGGCGCGAGGCATTAGACATCAGGCATCAGGCATCACTTCTGCCGGACCCTCGCCTCTCCCCACGCCGGGCCGCGCGGCCAGACGATGCGGGGCTCCACCCACAGCGGGACGTCGTTCACTGCGTTGCCCCACCGCTCTGGGTCGGTCTCGAACAGGACGGTGACGGTCTGCCCTGACCATGGGTCGAGCGACACGCGCAGCGGGTGGACCATGCGATGTTCCCCCACGACGTAGGGGACCAGCGTGTAGCTCGCAACGCGGTGCCTCGTCCCCTGCTCGTCTTCGACCGTGACTGTGAGCGTCGCGCCGTCGCTGTCCTTGTACCAGACGTCGGGGCGCATCGCCGCGCCCCCGACGAGCAGCGCCCCTCGCGGCACGTCAATCGCCCACGCCATCTGCGTCGTCGGCAGCGAGACGATGGCGTCGAGCACCGCGCCGTTGATGGCGACGGTCTGCGCCTCGACGGCCAGGTGCATCGACGGCCACGTGGTCTGGATGTCCGCGTCGCGCAGATGCGCGTCGAGCCGGATTTCGCGCAGGGCGGGCACCGGCAGCAGGGCAATGGCCACGCCAGCGGACGCGATGAGACCCACGGCCAGCAGGGCCGCGCGTCCGGCCGCGCCAGGTGCGGCTGAGGAATGCGAACCTGCCGGGGCGATGGTCGCGGGCGGAGCCGAGACCGCGAGGGCGCAGGCGCGCGCGAGCAGCAGGTTGAAGAGCAGCAGGACCGCGCCAATCGTCCACCACGACTGCATCCACGCGGGCCAGGGTCGCAGCACCTCGTGCTTCCAGTAGGGCAGCGTCGCACGCCGCGAGGAGGCCTCGAACATCAGGTCGCCCCATCGCTCGCGCCCGTCCACGTCGAACCGCGCATGCGGATGCGCATCGTCGCGCCGGGCAAGCAGCCGAAGGGGCGTGGCGTCGGGCGGTGGCGCGTGGCGGACGCCGAGCCGATAGCGTTCGCCCCGCGACGCGCGGATGGCCGGGAAGGCCAGGTGCACGGCGCGGCCCGTGTCGATCGCGGCGGCGTCGAGCACCTGCCGCCACAGCACGGGTCCAGCCGCCTGGTCTGAGAGCAGGCTGAGCGTGACGACGACCGGCCCGGACGTGGGCGGCTCGCCAGCCGGACGAGGCGCCGCACGCACCCACAGGCCGTCGAAGCCGTCGGCTCCCATGTGGATGTCCTGCGAGAGGCCTGCCCCCCCGGCCGACTCGGCAACCAGGTCTCCGCCATGGGTCCAGGTGGACGCCAGGCCGTAGGGCGTGAGCAGCAGGCGCCAGATCTGCCAGAGGAGGCAGGCGCCGAAGAGCAAGAGGAACCGCCCGCGTGTGCGTGGAGACCCGAACGCTGACACGCGGGAAGCGTAGCAGGATGCTCAGCGCAGCGCGCGCAGCCGGTGCATGAGCCGCGTCTGGCGGCCGAACAGCTCGTACAGTTCCTGGTAGAGCTCGAACAGGTCCGCGTAGGTGCGTACCGCCTCGGGTGACGGCGTGTAGGTGTGGGCGGCGGCTGGCGCCATCGCCGCCGCGGCATCGGCAATGGACGCGTGCCCCCCCGCCTCCGTGCCCGCCGCGACGGCCCCGAGCATGGCCGCGCCCAGGGCCGAGGCCTGCGACGCCGCGGCCACCTCGATGGGCGCACCGAGGACATCGGCGTAGATTTGCATCAGCAGACGGTTACGCGTCAGCCCACCGCCTGCCACCACACGTCCGACGGCGACGCCCCCGTTCCTGAGGGCGTCCGCGATGACCCGTGTGCCGAACGCGGTCGCCTCGATGAGCGCGCGATAGACGTGCTCCGGGCGGGTAGACAAGGTGGCGCCGACGAGCAGCCCGCTCAGTTCGGCGTCCACGAGCGTGCTGCGGTTGCCGTTCCACCAGTCGAGTGCCAGCACGCCAGACTCGCCTGCCCGCAGCGCTGCCGCGCGCTCCTCGAGCACGTCGTGCGGCGACCTGCCGGAGGCCTCGGCCTCACGCGCCACGTCGGCCGGAAGCATCTCGTCCACGAACCATCCGAAGATGTCGCCGACGGCAGCCTGACCGGCCTCGTACGCGAAGAGCCCCGGTACGATGCCATCTTCGACGACACCGGCCATGCCCGGTACGAGCGCCTCGCGATCGGCAAGCAGGAGGTGACACGTCGAGGTGCCGAGGATGAGCATGAGGTCACCGGCACCGGTCGCCCCACTGCCGAGGACGCCGGCGTGCGCATCGATGATGGCGGCGCCCACGGCGGTCTGCGTCGAGAGCCCGAGTCGCTCGGCCCACGCGTCGGTGAGGGTTCCGACGCGAGCACCGGCGGGGACGACCTCCTGTCCGCCGCCGCGCCGGGCGTAGAATCCGGCCATCGACGGGTGCAGACGCGCCAGATAATCGTCGGTCGGATACCCCTCGCCCTTGTGCCAGAGGCCCTTGTAGCCTGCCGCACAGGCGTTCCGCACGAAGCGTCCGGTGATCTGCCAGACTACCCAATCGCCGCCTTCGACGATGAGATCAGCGGCGGCAAAGACGTCTGGGGCTTCGTCGAGGACCTGCAGGGCCTTGGGCAGCAGCCACTCCGAGGAGATCCGCCCACCGTACCGCGGCAGCCATGAGGTCTGGCTGTCTGCCGCCACGTCGGTGACGCGCGTGGCCTGCGGCTGCGACGCGTGGTGCTTCCACAGCTTCGGCCAGGCGTGCGGCCGAGCGCTCCACGTCTCGGTGAGGGC
>JAEZDP010000143.1 GCA_023418055.1 Acidobacteriota bacterium | reverse complement strand
GCTTCAATTTCATGGATCCACCGGTAGTTCGAACAGGTTGACAGGGTCACCCCAAACCACTACCGTGTGCTCGCGGCCCCCTGCAACTTGTGGTGTTTGTTGAAGATGCGGCCGAAGCCCGAGACTGCTGCGAGGGACACCGCAGAAGTGGCGTGCAGGTTGCAGAAGGTCTGGCCGGTTGAAGTGTCCCCCCAACACACATGACTAGCATGTGGAGGTGTAAGTGAAGCCCCCTGTTCGAACCATCCTCAAGTCGTGGATGGCCGTAGCCCTGGCAGGCACCCTGTTCCTGCTGCCCGGCTCGGCCTCTGCGCAAGCGCTGTACGGCACCCTCACCGGGACGGTGACCGACGATTCCGGCGCCAGCATTCCGGGCGCCACGGTGACGGTGACCAACGAAGGCACCGGCCTGACCTTCGACACGGTCACCGACGAAAACGGCTCTTATACCGTCCGCAACGTCGCCGGCGGCACCTACACCCTCCGTGCCTCGCTTCAGGGGTTCAAGGAGTACGTGCAGACGGGCATTCCGGTCTCGGCCGGCAGCATCGTCCGCATCAACGGGCGCCTCGAGATTGGCGCCCTGAGCGAGTCGGTGACGGTCACGACCGAAGCGGCCCTGCTCAAGACGGACAAGGCCGACGTGAGCGTCGAGCTGCGGCCTGAGGAAGTGGTGAACCTGCCGCTGAACCAGTACCGCAACTACCAGGCGCTGATGAACCTGGTGCCCGGTGCGACGCCGACGGCGTTCCAGAACGCGCAGACCGACACGCCGGGCCGCGCGCTGACGACCAACGTCAACGGCACCAACCGCAACAACAACGTCACGCGTATCGATGGTGCGGCCTCCATCAACGTGTGGCTGCCCCACCACGCGGGCTACATCGCGCCGGTGGAGACGATCGAGACGGTCAACATCTCGACCAACAGCTTCGATGCGTCGCAGGGCATGACGGGCGGCGCGGCCGTGACCGTGGCCACCAAGTCGGGCACCAACGACTTCCGGGGGTCGGCCTTCTGGTTCGCGAACCGCGACGAGTTCAACGCACGCCAGAACTTCTTCTCTGGCGCAGACAACCCGAACTCGAGCGTCGACATCCTCGGCGGCACCATCGGCGGTCCGATTCGTCGCAACCGCCTGTTCTTCTTCGGCGGCTGGGAGCGCAACCTCGAGAAGAACAGCCGCATCACCACGCTGACGGTGCCCACCGCGCGCATGCGCCAGGGCGATTTCAGCGAGGTGCTGGCGTTCAACAACAACTTCCGCATCTACGACCCGGCCACGGGCGACCCGGCCACCGGCGCAGGGCGCGAGTTCTTCCCCGGTGCCGTCATCCCGGCTGACCGCATCAACCCCATCACGGCCGCCGTGCAGGCGCGCTACCCGATGCCCAACGTGCCCGGCACCAACAACGGCACGCAGAACAACTACGAGCGCACCGAGTTCCCGGAAGCGACGCGCGACAACTACGACTTCAAGGTGAACTGGAACCGCTCGTCGGCCCACCAGATCTGGGCGAAGTACTCGCGCATGGACGCCTCGGTGCAGGACCTGTTCTACCTGCCCTTCGAGGAAGCGGGCGGCGGCGACACGGTGGTCAACCTGTGGAGCGTGGGCAACACCTTCACGATCAGCCCCACGCTCATCTGGGACGCCACGGTGGGGTCGAACATCATGACCCACCAGTCGCAGGGCCCGGACTACGGCACGAACTTCGGTCTCGACACCTTCGGTATCCCCGGCACCAACAGCGCCGGCACCACGGGCCCCGGCTCGTCGGATCCGCTGCTCTACTCGGGCTTCCCGCAGTTCAACACGGGCCTGTCGGCGCTCGGCAACAACGCCGGATGGACGCCGGTTGACCGCTACGAGTTCGTGTACACCGTGTCCACCAACATCACCAAGGTGGCGGGCCGGCACGAGCTTCGCGCCGGGTTCGACTTCGTGCGCCTCGGCCTCGACCACTGGCAGCCCGAGGTGAACAACCCGCGCGGCCAGTTCAGCTTCGGCGGCGGCATCACAGGCACGCCCGGTTACGCCAGCGTCGGCGGGTTCAACGACCACGCCGCGTTCATGCTCGGCCAGGTCAGCAGCTTCGGCAAGAGCGTGCAGTTCGAAGAGATGACCACCAACGAGGACCAGTACGGCCTCTACATCAACGACCGGTGGCAGGTGAACGACAAGCTCACCCTGAACTACGGCGTCCGGTGGGAGTACTACCCGCTCATGCAGCGTGACAACCGCGGGTTCGAGCAGCTCGACTTCAACACGTTCAACGTGCGGCTGCCGCAGAACAGCAGCGACGCCGGCTACGAGACGCAGAAGAACCTGTTCGCCCCGCGTCTCGGCGCCGCCTACCGTCTGAACGACGAGACGGTCATCCGCGCCGGCTACGGGCGCACGTTCAACCCGATGCCGTGGTCGCGCCCGCTGCGTGGCTTCTACCCGCTCTCGATCGGCTACAGCGGTGCGGGCCCGAACGGCTTCATCCCCTACGGCACGATCGAGCAGGGCATTCCGGCCGCGCCGGATCCGGACGTGGCCAGCGGCGTCGTGCCCCTGCCCCGCGGCGTGGACATGCGTACCCCCGAAGTGGGCAACGTCGGACGCGGCACCATCGACTCGTGGAACGTGTTCGTCGAGCGGCGCCTGCCTGGCGACCTCGCGCTCAGCGCCGGGTATGTGGGCACCGCCACCAACAACGGCTATGCCGACATCAACCTGAACTACGCCGAGACGGGCGGCAACGCCAACCGTCAGTTCGCGGCACAGGCCGGTAACGCCGCCATCAACCTGTGGGGCGCCCGCACGAAGGCGCGTTACCACTCGCTGCAGACCGCGCTGAACCGTCCCTTCAAGAACGGCCTCCTGCTCAAGGGCGCCTACACCTACTCGAAGGCCCTCAACGAGGCCGACGACGACGGGTGGGCCGGCCTGACGTGGAACCAGCCGTCGCAGATGCACCGCAACTACGCGCGTGCCGGCTACGACCGTCCGCACATGCTGCAGCTGGGCTTCGTGTACGAGCTGCCGTGGGCGCGTGAGTCCACCGGCCCGCTCGCTCAGGTGATCAAGAACTGGCAGGTCAACGGCATCGGTTCGTGGGTGTCGGGCACGCCGTTCTCGGTGGGTGGCGACAACGGTCTCCTCCAGCAGGTGGGCGGCTTTCAGTCGGCCAACGTGCAGGGTGAGCCCTCGGGCGGCTTCGGCGAAGCCGGTCCGAACGAGGCATGGTACGACCCGTCGCTCTTCAGCCAGCCGGGTAACGCCTGGGGCAACTCGGGCCGCAACGCCTTCCGTGGACCGGCCAACTGGAACGTCGACTTCTCGGTGTTCCGTGCCTTCCCGATTGGCAACCGCCGCCTGGAGTTCCGTGCGGAGTCGACCAACGTGTTCAACCACACACAGTGGGGGAACCCGGTGACCGGCATCACCGACCCGAACTTCATGCGCATCCGCTCGCTGGCGCGCAACCCGCGTCGCGTGCAGCTGGGCTTCCGCTTCGCCTTCTAGTTCGACGAGAGGACCGGGGCACGACCGTGCCCTGGTCCCTCCCGGGAACACCTTGAGGGTCGCCTTCCGGCGGCCCCTTTTTTTGTGGGGTCAGACCTGCGCCGCGACGTTTCGGGGTCAGACCTGAAACGCGACGGTCCGGGGTCAGACCTGAAATGTGACCGACCTGGGGTCAGACCTGCACGCCGACCCAGCCACCCCGGCCGCCAGTGTATAAAGGGCAGATGGCGTGCCCTCCCCCAGCCTGGCTATCCGCCATCGCCATCGTCGTCATGGCCGCCGCCGGACCGCTGCCGACGACTTCGGCGATGCACGCTGCGCCACGCATGCAGGCCAGCGCCCCTCCCCTCCCAGCCCTTGCCGTGGACGCCTATCCCGAACAGGCCCGGCGCGACATCCTCGCAGCCCACGAAGCGGCGGAGGCCGCTCCAGGCGACGCCTCGCGCGTCGGCCACCTGGCACTCGTCCTCCACGCCTGGGAAGAGTTCGACGCCGCAACCAAAGCCTACGCCCGCGCCCAGGCGCTCTCGCCGCAGGACGTGGACTGGTGGTACCTCGGCGCCATCCTGGCCTCGCGCCGCGGTCTGCACGACGAAGCCGCCCGCCAGTTCCGCAAGGCGCACGACATCCGTCCCGCGGACGCCCTGATCGCCCTGCGACTGGCGGACGCCAGCCTGGAGGCCGGACGCCCGGAGGACGCGGCCCGGCTCTACGACGCGCTGGCCACGCGGCCCGAAGCCGCCCCGGCCGCCTTCTACGGGCTCGGCCGGGTACGCCAACTGGCTGGCGATGCCGACGGGGCACGCCAGGCCTTCGAGCGTGCGACGTCCCTCTACCCCAACTTCGGGGCCGCCCACTATGCGCTGGCCCAACTCCAGCGGCGGGCGAGAGACACCGCGGCCGCCCGCATGTCGCTGCAGCGGCAGCAGCAGTGCCTGGCGTGCTGGCCGATGCCGCCCGACCCCTGGCGCGAGCGCCTGGACGCCGTCCGCAACGATGCCGCCGCCCTGCTCCGGCGAGGCGTGGCCCTCGGCAGCCACACGGCTCAGGCATCGTCTGATACCGCCGCGGCCGAAGCCATCCGGCTGCACGAAGCCGCCGTCGCCGACGACCCGTTGCTTGGCCAGGCGCACGTGAACCTCGTGCAGCTCTACACACGCACCGGTAACCTGACGCTTGCGGAACGGCACTATCAGGCTGCCAGGGACCTGCCCGGGTACGAAGCCGAGGCGCACACCGCCTGGGGCTGGAGCCTGCTGCAGCAGCGTCGCGCTGACGAGGCCCTGCGCGTGCTCGACGAGGCCGTCCGCCTCGCGCCCACCTCGGTGCCCGCCCAGCACGGGCGAGGCTTTGCGCTCGAACTGCTCGAGCGCCCCGCCGATGCCGTCGACGCGTACACGCGAGCCCTCGCTGGCGCCCCCACCGACAAGGACATCCGCTTCAACCTCGCGCGCGCCCTCGTGCGCAGCAACAGGCTGGACGAGGCGGTGACGCACCTCGAACGCCTCCGCGAGCCAGAGGACGCCAACACGCCGCGCCACGTCTTCTCACTCGCGGTCGCCCACGTGCGGCGGGGCGACATCGCCACTGGCATCCGCGTTGCCGAAGAGGCGCTGACCATGGCTCGCCGGTACGGGCAGACGGACCTCGTGCAGTCAATCGAGCGCGATCTCGCGTCGCTCAAGGCGCAGCAGAGATGAGGACGCGCCTGCGCTCACCGCTCGCCTGGAGCGTGCTGGCGGCGACGTTCTGCGTGTGGGGCGTGACCGCGCAGCCTCGCCCCTGGCTGGACGACGTGACCGCAGACGTCGGCTTGGCCTTCACCCACGTCAACGGCGCCACGGGTGAGTTCCACCTCCCCGAGATCATGGGCGCCGGCGTGGCACTCCTCGACTACGACAACGACGGCGACCTCGACGTGTTCCTCGTGCAGAGCGGAGAGATAGGAGGAACCAAGGAACAAAGAAGCGAAGGAACCAAGGAAACAAGGGACGAAGGAACAAAGGAGCCAAGGAACGAAGGAACGAAGGACGGGCGGAAGGAATTGCGGCACCGGCTGTTCCGGAACGACCTGACGACCGAGGCTGATGGGACGCGGCGGCTGCGGCTCACCGATGTCACCGACGAGGCCGGCTTCGGGCCGGTGCGCGGGTACGGGATGGGGGTGGCCACGGGCGACGTCGATGGCGACGGGTTCGTCGACCTGTACGTGACGGCCTTTGGCGACAACACGCTCTACCGCAACAAGGGCGATGGCACCTTCGAAGATATCACCGCGCGCGCTGGCGTGCAGGAGTCGCGGTGGAGTTCGAGTGCGGCGTTCGTGGACATCGACCGCGACGGCCATCTGGACCTCTACGTCGCCAACTACGTGGACTTCACCGTGCAGACCAACAGGCCCTGCACCGAGCCGGCCGGCGCCCGCGACTACTGCGCGCCCTCCGTCTATCGCCCCGTGCCCGACCGCCTGTTCCGCAACAAGGGCGACGGCACCTTCGAAGACGTCTCGGAGCGCGCCGGCATCCTGCGCGCGTTCGGGGCCGGCCTCGGCGTGGCGATCGGCGACTACGACCGCGACGGCCACCCCGACATCTACGTCGCCAACGACGCCACCCCCAACCAACTGTGGCGCAACCGCGGCGACGGTACGTTCGACGATGACGGGCTGTTGTCAGGGACGGCGTTCAACGCGGCTGGCCGTCCCGAGGGCAGCATGGGCATCGCCTCTGGCGACTACGACGCCGATGGCGACGAGGACATCGTCGTCACCAACCTCGTGGCCGAGACGTTCGTGCTGTACGAGAACGACGGCCAGGGCGGGTTCGAAGACCGCCGTGTCGCGGTGGGCCTCTCCCAACCGACGGCGATGATGACCGGCTTCGGCACCGAGTGGGTGGACCTCGACAACGACGGCGTGTTCGACATCCTGTTTGCCAATGGCGCGGTCAACCTGGTGCCCGCCCTGCGCGGCAGCGACAACCCGTTCCGGCAGCGCAATCAGGTGCTTCGGGGATCGCGGATCGGGGAGCGCGGATCGGGGATCGCGGATCGCGGATCGCGGATCGCGGATCGCGGATCGGGGATCGGGGATCGCGGATCGCGGATCGGGGATCGGCGGCAGGCGGGTGTGCAGTTCGAGGAATTGACCGGGGCCGCGGCCGGGCCGGCCTTCGATCGGCTGGACGTGAGTCGCGGGCTCGCGATTGGCGATCTCGACAACGACGGTTTCGCCGATGTGGTCATCAGCACCAACGGGTCGAGCGCGCGGGTGTTGCGCAACACGGCAGCCACGGGCCACGGGTGGATTGGCTTTGTCCTCGAGCAGCCGGGGCCGAACCGGACAGCCATCGGTGCGTCGCTCGTCGTCGAGAGCGGGCCGGCGCGCGGGACGACCTTCCGCGTGCGTACCGACGGCAGTTACTTGTCGGCGTCCGACCCACGGGTGCTGGTGGGGCTCGGGGCGTGGGAGGCGCCCGTCACGGTGACGGTGACGTGGCCGGATGGCACAGTGCAGCGTGTCGCCGACCTGGCGCCGGGGCGGTACCACACGCTGCGGCGGCAGTAGGCGGCGGTAGTAGGCGGCGGTAGCGGGCCACCGGTCACAGCGGGCCGGCGCCCATTGCGGCGCACATTCGCGTGAACGTTTGACAGCGTCATCAGCGCGGCGGTAAGCTCACCCCAGCTCGTCCTTTCTTGGGACCTCCACGCACACCTCCCTCTGCGCTGGTCCCCAGAGCCCCCGGCAGGCCTCGGTCTGCCGGGGGTTTGTTACGATTGGCCCCCAATGCCTCGGCTCGTCCCTGCACTGACGGCCATGCTGCCGGCCCTGGGCCTCCTCTTCGCCCTCTCGAGCGTCGGCTCTGCGGGCGCCGGGTCGATGCACGCCGCGCAACCGCCCGCGAGGCCACCAGGGCGTGTGCTGCTCGTGAGTCTCGACGGGCTCGGCGCCGCGACGCTCGCTGGGGATCCCGCGGCGCGAGAGTTGACGCGGCTGCACGCGCTGGCGTCCATCGGCGTCCACGCGGAGAGCCTCCAGCCCCACACACCCAGCACGACCGCCAACACCCATGCGGCGCTCTGGACCGGCGCCTGGGGCGACGTCAACGGCATCACGGGCAACACGATGCCCGTGCCACCCCGTGACGCGCACACGGTCGCCGAGCGCACCGTCGGGTTCCGCAGCGACCATCTGCGGGCCGAGCCCATCTGGCTCACGGCAGCGCGTCAGGGCGTGCGCGCCGTCGTGCAGCAGGCCAGCCAGAGCTACCCGTTCGTGCCCGCCACCGTGGGCGAGCACCTGGCTACGCCACCGATCGTGCTCAACGGCTACCAGACGCGTGTGCTGTCGCCGCCGCGTGTCCTGCGAACCGAAGACGTCACACGCGTGCCGTGCGAGTCCGCCGCCGCACCGCCGGCCCCGGCATGCATCGAATGGACGTCGGGTCCCCTCACCTTCCGCGGACGCTTCCAGAGCGACCAGCCGGGCGGACCGGTCTCGCGCATCGAGATCACGAGCCCACAGGCACGTCACACCGTCGAAGCGCGGGCGCTGCCGCTCGAACACGAGGCACCGCGTGGCCGCCCGCTGGCTCGACACTTCAGCCACGGCTTACTCGTCGATGCGGCCACTGATGTGCAGCCCGTGATGGTCTACTTCCGACTGTTCGAGGTGTCGCCCGACGGGCTCGACTTCGTGCTCTACCAGCCGGCCATTCACGAATTGGCCCTGCACGACGGCTCGCGCGACACACGCGACGACATCGTGCGGCTGCTGCGCGAGGCGGGCGGGTTTCTCGGCAATGCCGCCGGGTACCAGTGGGAGCGCCCGAACAGTCCGCTGGGCGTGCCGATCGCGGAAGGCGGCGACGGGACGTCCGAACGACGCTATCTCGAGACCGCAGAGATCGGCGTCCGCCAGTCGATGGCGCACAGCGCGTGGCTGTGGCGCACCTACACGCCTGACCTGTTCGTGGTCTACACCAGCTTTCCCGACGAACTCGATCACCGCTTCTTCGCACTGGCACACACCGACAGCCGCTACGTGCCGCTGCGTCAGTGGGGCTACCAGCTGGTCGACCTGACGGTCGGTGCACTCGTGGACCTGACGGCGCCTGGCGATCACCTGGTCTTTGCCAGCGACCACGGGCTGGCGCCGGTGACCCACGACGCCCGCGTGAGCGTCGCCCTCGAGCGGGCCGGCCTGCTCGCGTACGACCCGGCAGGACGCATCGACGTCGGCCGGACGCACGTGGTGCCGATGCGCAACTGCCTCGTCGTCAACGGCACCGACTGGAAGCAGGGCATCGTGACATCCGAGGCGCGCGGTGCGGTCCTGACACGAGCGGTCGAGGCCCTTCAGACCATTGTCGATCCGGACACCGGACGCGCCGTGGTCACCGAGATCGTGTCGAGTCAGGCCGAGCAGCGGGCGCTGGGGTTCGGCGGGCCGAACGGCGCCGACGTCTGCTTCGGTCTGGCTGACGGGTATGCGGAGGACGAGGCCTCGACGCGCGGCGATCTCGTCTCGCGTCGCCGCCTGCCGAAGGGGGACCACAACTTCCTCGGCACGCGCGCCGAGATGCAGGGCATGCTCGTGGCCGCGGGCCCACGCCTCCCACGAGGTGCCACCTGGCCGCGGCTGCGCGCCATCGACGTCGCACCCCTCGTCAGCGACCTCCTCGGCATCGGGCCGCCCGCACAGGCCACCGGCCGCTCGCCACTTGCAGCCGAGTCACCTCACAGCCGCTGACCTGCCGCTCATGCCGACACGACGCCGTTTCCTGACCCACGCCGCCGCGACGACCGCCGCGTCGGTGCTGCCAACTGCCGCGGGGGCCTCCTCACCTCTTCCCGTCCTCCAGTCCTCCGCTCCTCCTTCTCTCCCCTCCTGGCTGACTCCCCACGCGCCTGTCGTCGAGCGGCTCGTCACCGCGGCGACGGTTGATCAGCACGCGTGGGATCGCCTCGCAGAGTTGTGCGACACCTTCGGCGGGCGCCTCACAGGCTCGCGTAACCTCGCGCTCGCCATCGAGTGGGCGATGGCGACGATGCGACGCGATGGGTTCGACTCGGTGTCGGTGCAGGAGGTGCAGGCTCCTCGATGGGTGCGCGGCAACGAGCACCTCGAGATCGTGAGCCCGGTGCCCTCTCCGCTCGTGCTGCTTGGCCTCGGCGGCAGCGTCGCCACCCCAGACGACGGCATCACCGCCCCGCTCGCGATCGTCCGCTCGTTCGACGAGTTGCAGCGTCGCGCGACGGAGATGCAGGGACGGATTGTGCTGTTCGACGTCCCGTACGCGGGGTACGGCCAGACGGTCGTCTACCGGGCCACGGCCGCCATCCAGGCGGCGCGCGTAGGTGCGGTGGCCGCGCTCGTGCGGTCGGTGGGCCCGATGGGGCTGCGCACGCCCCATACCGGCAGCATGAGCTACGCGGAAGCGGTCAGGCAGATCCCGGCGGCGGCCATCCCGGTGGAAGACGCCAACCGCCTGTCGCGGATGCTCGCCCGTGGGCAGGCCGTCACGCTCCGCCTGACGATGCACGGCCGGATGGAGCCCGAGGTCACCTCCGCCAACGTCGTCGCCGAGATTCGCGGCCGGGAACTACCTGACGAGGTCGTGCTCATCGGCGGGCACTTCGACTCCTGGGACCCGTCCGGCGGCGCGTCTGACGATGGCGTGGGGTGCATCGTGACGTGGGAAGCCGCGCGATTGATGCTGGCGGCGAAACTGCGGCCGCGGCGAACCATCCGCGTGGTGCTCTTCACCAACGAGGAGAACGGCCTGCGCGGCGCGCTCGGCTACCGTGACGCCTACGCGGCCTCGGCCACCCAGCACGTGCTGGCGCTCGAGTCGGACAGCGGCGTGTTCGAACCGATGCGCTTCGGCTTCACCGGGGGCGAAGGCGCACGGCGCGTCATCGACGACATCAGCCACCTGCTGCTGCCGCTCGGCTTCCCGCCCGTCACACGCGGCGGCGGCGGTGCCGACATCGGCCCCATCGCGCAACTCGGCCAGGTGCCGACGATGGCGATCATCGGCGATGCCGATCGGTACTTCCAGATCCACCACACGCCGGCCGACACGGTGGAACGTATCGACCCTCAGGAGGTGGCCAAGGCCACGGCCGGCATCGCCGCGTTCACCTGGGTGATCGCCGACATGGAGGAGAGGCTGCCGAGGTAGGCGATCGCGGATCGGGGATCGCGGATCGCGGATCGGGGATCGCGGATCGCGGATTGGGGATCGGGGATCGCGGATCGGGGATCGCGGATCGCGGGTCGGGGTCCGTAGACCGCTAGACCGTGGACTGTGGACCGGGAGACCGCCTAGACTGGATGGCGGAGGAACCTGAACGTGTTCATGTCTGCCAGGACCGCGATCGCCGCGGTCGTGCTCACCCTCGGCGTCGCGGCCGGCGTCATCGTCACCGCCCAGTCGTCGGGCCAGTCGATCGTCGTCTACAAGACGCCCACGTGCGGGTGCTGCAGCAAGTGGGTCGAGCATCTGCAGGCCAACGGCTTCACCGTGATGGCGCAGAACCGTGACGACCTGACGCCCATCCGCCAGCAGCACGGCGTGCCGCCGCGGCTCACCTCGTGCCACACCGCGCTGGTCGGCAGCTACATCGTCGAGGGCCACGTGCCGGCCGACGATGTCAAGAAGCTGCTGGCCGAGAAGCCGCAGATCAAGGGGATTGCCGTGCCGGGGATGCCGCTGGGCTCGCCGGGGATGGAGAGCCCGACCCCGCAGAAGTACGACACGCTCGCCTTCACCGCGGACGGTAAGACGAGCGTGTTTGCACGCCACTAGTCATGCTTCATGCCCGTAAGGCGTGAGGCGTGAGGCGTAAGGCGTAAGGCGTAAGCGTGACGTCTACGCGCCGAAGGCCTTCCGCAACTCTGCGATGGCCTTCGGCACAGCGGTTTGCGCGGGCGCCTTGCCCTCGAACTCGAGCGAGACGTAGCCGCGGTAGCCCTGCGCCTCGAGCATCTTCGCGATGCGGGTGTAGTCGATGTCGAGGGCGTACCACTCGCCCCCACCCTCGTAGGTCTTGGCCTGCACGAAGACGGTCTTGGGCAGCAGTGCCTCGAACTGCGTGTACTGGTCTTCGAGGAAGTTCCCCGTGTCGGCCAGCACCCCAAGCCACGGCGAGTTCACGGCGTTGACGATGCGGTTGACGCCCTCGGCGGTGCGTCCCAGCCCCCAGTGGTTCTCGAGGGCGAGCACGACGCCGAGCTTCTCGGCGGTGGGCAGCAGTTCCTCGATCGACGAGTTCACCCAGTCGAAGCCCTGATCGTCGGTGTAGCCCGGCAGGTTCGGCTCGATCCCCTTGGCCGCCATCAGGTCGTCGAACGACTTGGTCGTGTTCCACCGCCCCGTGTTGAGGCGCAGGCACGGAATGCCCATGGCGTAGGCCATCTCCATGCACTTGATGGTGTGGTCCACGTTCTTCTTGCGCTCGGCCGCGTCGGGGTAGACGAACCCCTGGTGGATCGACAGCGCGATGAGGTCGATGCCATTGACGAAGGCGTGCTTCTTCAGCTTCTGCAGGTAGGCGTTGTCTTCACTCGGCATCTGCCGGTGCAGGATGTCCACGCCCTCCACCCCGAGGTCGGCCGCGTGGTCGATCACCTTCTCGATGGGATAGGGCTCACGCGCCGGGCGGAAGTGCCAGTAGGAGTAGGAAGAGATGCCCAGCTTGACGCGGCCCTTGCGCGCGGCGGGCGAGGCCTGCGCGGCAAACGCCAGCGAGTCGCTGGCTGGCAGCACGGCGGCGGCGGCAGAAGCCCCGGCGGCCCCGAGGAATACACGGCGGTTCATGAAGGCCCTTTCTTACTTGTGTGCAATGGTGGCGCTGATGAACTGGCGGAGGTCGCGCCCCTGGGCCGCCAGTGAGGGCGGGTGCACGTACATCATGTGCCCCGCTTCGTAGTACTTCATCTCGATGCGCGACTGGTAGTCGCCGTCGAAGGCGAGGTGGCTGAACGTCCACTCGGTGCCGCCGAAGGGCGTGGCCAGATCGTAGTAGCCATTGGCGACGTGGATGCGCAGGTGCGGGTTCTGCGCCATGGCCGAGCGCAGCGTCTCGGCCACGTTCACGTAGCGGTTCTGCGACTCGGCATACGACCAGGGTTGCACGCGGCCGGTGAGGATCTCGTAGGGCACGTCGTTCTCGTACTTCAATTCCCCGCGCACGTAGGCGTTCATCGCGCCCGTGTACGGCCCCATGATGGCCGACATGCTGGGGTCGTACTCCCAGCCCGCACCGGTGGCGTCCCTGTCGATGCCCGTGAAGCGGCTGTCGAGGCGTCCCACCGTGACGCGCTCGTCGCGACGCAGCTCCTTCACGAAGCCCATGATGGTCGGCCGCAGGTTGGCGCGCTCGACGTATTCGGGCGACAGGCCGGTCAGCCTCGCCAGCTTGCGGGCGATGTCGGCACGTTCGTCCGCCGGTACGGCGTTGCCCTTGAGCAGCGCGCTGGCGTATTCGCCGAGTGCAAAGCGGCGGGCCTCGTCGGCCACCTGCGCCACGGGCTGCTGCTGCAGGTCTGGTGCGAGTTGCTTGTGGTACCACGCCGTCGCCGCGTACGTCGGCACATAGACGATGTGCGGCAGGTCGTTGCCGACGTCGAACAGGATGGTCTGGAAGTTGAGCACCGCCGAGACGAGCATGATGCCGTTGAAGAACATCCCGTGCCGCTGCTGCATGTGGCCAGACAGCCCGGCGGCCCGCGTGGTCCCGTAGCTCTCGCCGATGAGGAACTTCGGCGAACTCCAGCGCTCGTACTTCGTCGTCCACAGGCGGATGAACTCGCCCACCGACTCGACGTCCTCGCGGATGCCGTGGAACTGCTTGTCCGACTCGCCGGAAGCGGCGCGGCTGTAGCCGGTGGTGACCGGGTCGATGAACACCAGGTCGGTGACGTCGAGAATCGAGTGCTCGTTGCCCACCACGCGGTACGGGGGCGGGGTGAGCGCGCCGGCATCGCCCATGTCCACGCGCTTCGGCCCGAGCACGCCGAGGTGCAGCCAGACCGACGAGGAGCCGGGACCGCCGTTGAACGAGAAGGTCACCGGCCGCGCCGCCGCGTCGCCCGCATCGTCACGCGTGTAGGCGACGAAGAAGACGTTGGCCTTCGCCTTGCCCGTCTCGTCCTTCAGCGTCAGTTGTCCGGTGGTGGCGGTGTAGGAAACATCCTTCCCGTTGATGCGCACGCGATGCGACGTGCGCACCGGGTCGGGTACCGCGGGCACGGCCGGGGCCGCTGGCGCTTTCTGCGCATCGGCAGCGGGCGCCTCGGCGGCAGGCGCGCCACCGGGCCGCACGGGCTGTGCGCTGACAGAGGGAGTGCCGAGCAGCACGAGGCCCACGAGGGCCGTCAGGAACAGACGCATGCAGTCCGCGCTCCTCACGCGGCGACGGCGGCCCGCTCGATGCAGGCGACGACGTAATCGATGTCGGCGTCGGTCGTCTGGCGTCCGACGCTGAGGCGAAGGTTGACCAGGTCGGCCGCGCGGCCCAGGGCCGTCAGGACGTGCGAGGGCTCGCCCGTGGCGCTCGTGCACGCCGAACTGGTGGACACGGCCACGGACGTGAAGGCCTCGAGCAGGCTCCTGCCGGCTTCTGGAGGCAGACTCACGTTCAGGTTGTTCGGCAGGCGTCTGTCCGCGTCGGCCGGCAACGCCGGGCCGTTGAGGGTGAGTGTGGGGAACGAGGCCGAGAGCGCCCGCCAGAGGCGGTCGCGCAGGCGGCGCGCGTGGGCCGTGTCCTGCTCCACGTGCGACGTCGCGAGTTCGACGGCCTTGGCCAGCCCCACGATGCCGGGCACGTTGAGGGTGCCGCTGCGCAGGCCGCCTTCGTGGCCGCCGCCGTCGATGAGCGGCGCAATCCGGCACGGCCGGCGCACATACAGCGCGCCCACGCCCTTCGGGCCGTAGATCTTGTGCGCGCTCATCGAGATCATGTCGGCATTGAGGGTGCGGACGTCCACGGCGACCTTACCGATCGACTGGGTGGCGTCGGTGTGCAGCAGGATGCCGCGGGCGCGGCAGAGGGCCCCGATCGCCGGAATGTCGTGGATGACGCCAATCTCGTTGTTGGCGTGCATCAGCGAGACCAGCACGGTATCGGGCCGCAGCGCGCGTTCCACTGCGTCGAGCGAGAGGTGGCCGTCGGGCTCCACGTCGAGCACCGTGAGGTCGTAGCCCTCGGCGGCGAGCGTCCGACAGGCGTTGAGCACCGCTTTGTGTTCGGTGGCGGCCGTGACCACGTGACGACCCTTTGCGCCACAGAGCTTGACCACGCCCTTGATGGCGAGGTTGTTCGACTCACTGGCGCCGGAGGTGAACACCACCTCCTGCGGGGCGGCGTACAGGTGCTCGGCGAGCAGACGCCGCGACGCCTCGACAGCTGCCAGGGCGCGCAGCCCCACGCTATGGCTGGTGCTGGCCGGGTTGCCGTAGACCTCCATGAAGTACGGCACCATCGCCTCGAACACCCGCGCGTCGACGGGTGTCGTGGCGTGGTAATCGAGATAGACCGGCAGGTTCAGCGGCGACATCGGGGGCAGCGACACATGACGTCCGGCCATTCTGCTACACGGCCGAGGTCATGGCAACACGGACGCCAGTCGCCTCACGCCTTACGCCTCACGCCATACGCCCTACGCCATACGCCTCAGTGCGCCCCGCGCTCCGGTACGGTTGCCGTCTCCGTCCGCGAGTTGTCCTTGAAGAAGAACGCAAACAGCACCAGCACCGCCACGGCCATGCCCGCCGGCCACAGCCAGATGGTCTCCCAGTCCTTGATGCCCGCCGCGTCGGTGTAGGCATCGACGATGCGGCCCGAGAGCCACGAGCCGATGAACATCCCCACACCCAGCGTGACGAACGCGATGAAGCCCTGCGCGGCGCCGCGCAGGTGTTTGGGCGCGCGCTGGTCCACGTAGATCTGCCCGGTCACGAAGAAGAAGTCTTAGCAGATGCCGTGCAGCAGGATGCCGATGTAGAACATCCAGACGAGCGGACCGGCATCGCCGTAGGCAAACAGCACGTACCGCAACGTCCAGGCGACCATCGCGATGAGCAGCATCTTCTTCACGCCGAGCCGGGCAAACAGCAGCGGCATGATGAGCAGGAAGCCGAACTCTGACCACTGGCCGAAGCCCATCTTGCTCGGCACCGCCGTCATCCCCTCCTCGACGAAGTAGGCGGCCGTGAACGCGTAATAGAACTGCAACGGGATGCAGATGAGGAACGAGCCGAGCACGAAGACGAAGAACGACCGCTCCTTCATCAGCGCGAGGGCGTCCAGGCCGAGCACGTCACGCGCGGTGATGGCCGTGCCTTTCTGCGACGGCGGCGTGTGCGGCAGCGCGAAGCTGAAGAGCCCGAGCAGCAGCGACGCGCCTGCCGCCAGGTGGAACATCCCGGCATTGGTCGTGAGGCCGAAGATGTCCAGCGTGTAGCCGGCCACGATCCACCCCAGCGTGCCGAGCACCCGGACGCCCGGGAACTCCTTGTCCGGGTTGGTCATCTGGTGGAACGACAGCGAGTTGGCCAGGGCCAGCGTCGGCATGAAGCACAAGGTGTAGGCGATGAGCACCGGGTAGAACACCCCGAAATCGCCGAGCGTCGACACCCAGTACAGCAGCGCCGCGCCCAGCAGGTGCAGCACCGCCATGATCCGCTCGGTCGGGAAGAACCGGTCGGCCACCATCCCCACGAAGAACGGCGAGACGATGGCCGCCAGCGCCGTGGCGCCATAGGCGAGCCCGATCTCCTGTCCATCGAACTGCAGCACCGAGTTGAGGTACGCGCCCATGGTGACGTACCAGGCTCCCCACACGAAGTAGGTGAGGAACATCATGACGGACAGACGGATGCGGACGGATGAATTCATGGGATTCGACGGGAGGACGTGAGGGAATCGGGACAGGGAGTTCCCCGGCTCGGCGAGCCGGGGCTACCTGATCTCCTTGATCTTGATGTTGCGGAACTCGACGAGATCGCCGTGGTCCTGCAACACGATGTGCCCGCGGGTGGCCTTGCCGTACATCGGCCACTCGGCGAACTTGCTGGCCGCCACGCGCTGCTTCCAGTCGTCGCTGTGCAATTCGTAGCTGACGACTTTCTCGCCGTTCAGCCAGTGCTCGACGAGGTTGCCGTCGACGACGATGCGGGCGTTGTTCCACTGCCCCGCCGGGTTACCGCTGTCCTGTGACGGCGGATGCAGGGCGTAGTTGGCGCCTGCGTAGCGGTCGCGGCCGTTCTTGGCGTCGGCGTGACGTTCGTTGTCGAGGATCTGATACTCGGGGCCGCTGTAGTACGGCCGATCGCCGTCGGTCGTCACGCGGTACATGATGCCGCTGTTGCCGCCTTCGGACACCTTGTAGTCGAGGTCGAGCACGAAGTTGGCGTACTGCCGGGCCGTCATCAGGTCGCCGCCAGCACCGGTGCGGGCGAGCACGCCGTCACGAATCTCCCAGCCGGTGGGAGGCGTCTCGCTCTTGAACGCACGCCAGCCCTCGAGCGACGTGCCGTTGAACAGCAGCGTCCACCCGTCCTTCTTCTCCTCGTCCGACAACTCGTTGGCCACCGCGTCACGCATGGCGCGGCCCGCCGCGACGGTGCCCTTCGCCACGCCCTTGGCCGCGGCGCCGATGGTCTTGCCCACCTCCGCGGCCGCCTTCCCCGTCTCTTTGGCCGCACCCTTGATGGCGCTGCCGGCTTCCTTGCTCTGTTCCTTGGCCTTCTCGGGTTGCGACTGCGCCGCCGCTCCGATGGCGACCGTGGCCGACAGCAGCAGCGCAAGCGTGACGTGTGTGCGGGTATGCGTGTGCATCGTGTCTCTCCGTGTTACCGCTTCATCGCCCAGCGGATGCCTTCCACCAGGTGCGTCTGGAAGCGCGCGTCGTCCCACACTTCCTGCCGATGGCCGAAGGCCGTGTAGAAGCTGCGCCCCTCACCGTACGTGTTGGTCCACGACAGCCCGAAGTCCTTGTCGGTGCGGTTGACGCCCTTCTTCGTGAGGTCCACCGACTCGGGATCCAGCTTCACCAGCACGTGCACGTTGTCGCGCGACCAATTGCGGTGCTGGTAGATCTCGTCGGTGATGCGGAACCGCTCCGGCAGGTGCTTCGTCGAGGGATGCTGGCGGTCCTCCACGATCACGCCCACCTCTTCGTGCCACGGGTGGTTGTCGAAATAGCCGCCCATGATCTCACCGTACTCGGGCCACTTGTAGAACGTGTCGGTGGCGCTGTGCACGCCGACCAGTCCGCCGCCGCCCTTGATCCACGCCAGCAGGTCCTGCTTCTGCTGGTCGGTGATCGGCAGCTCGCCCGTCGTGTAGAACACCACCGCCGCGTAGTCCTTCAACGTGGAGGCCGTAAGCAGCCCGACGTCCTTGGTCGCCACGACGTTCCACCCCTGCGCCTCGCCCAACTGCTGCAGGACCTTCTCCGAATGCGGTAGCACGTCGTGCGTGAACCCCGCCGTGTGCGTCAGGTACAACACTCGCGGACGCGTCTGCGCGGCCACCCGCACCAGCACGTTGCCGTGCCGGTCAACGACGTTGCCGTCCTGGTCGAACTGGCACGCCGGTACGGCCGCGACCGTCGCGAGCAGCGACACGGACGTCACCCAGCGGATTGTGCGTCTGAACATGGCAGCTCCGGTTGATGCCTTACGCCTTACGCCCTACGCCCTACGCGTCACGCCTCGCCGCCGTCCGCGTGCGGCCAGGCGGTCGGCGTGCGGCGCGGAAGACTACTCCGTCGCCGCCGTCCCCGGCATCGGCACCGGGGGTGTCGGGATGGGGCCCATCGTCAGGGTCGTCGGCACGATGGACTCTGTGGAGTTCAGCGCTTCGTCCCACGTGACGGCCTTACCCGTGTACGCGGACATGCGGCCCATGATGGCGGTGAGCGTCGACTCGGCCACCTGCTTCAGCTCGTTGACCTTCTCGCCCTTGCGGATGTGGGCGATGAGGTCGATGTGCTCCTGGACGTACGGGCTGATCGGGTCGCGTTCGCCCTTCCAGGTGCTCGCGCCGCGGATCTCGTAGCGGTCCACCTGGCTCGTCCCCTTCGTCCCGACCAGCGCCTCGCTGACGCTGTTGGCACAGCCATCGATCTGGCGGCACATGCTCATCATGTGCGTGCCGTCGGGGTACTCGTAGTCGATGGCGAAGTGGTCGTAGATGTGCCCGTACGCCTTGTCGGTGCGCACCTGCCGGCCGCCCATCCCCACCGCGCTCACCGGGTGTCCCTGCTTCGCCCAGTTGATGACGTCGATGTTGTGGATGTGCTGCTCGACGATGTGGTCGCCCGAGAGCCAGGTGAAGTAGAGCCAGTTGCGCAGCTGCCACTCCATGTCCGACCACTCGGGCTGCCGGTCGCGCTTCCACAGGAACCCCTGGTTCCAGTAGCAACGCGCCGCCACGACGTCGCCGATCGCGCCGGCGTGAATACGCTGCATCGTCTCGACGTAGCCATGCTGGTGACGCCGCTGCGTGCCGCCGACGATGCAGAGGCCCTTCTGGGTGGCCACGTCGTGCAGGGCCATCACCTTGCGGATGCCGGGGCCGTCGACGGCCAGCGGCTTCTCGGTG
>JAEZDP010000071.1 GCA_023418055.1 Acidobacteriota bacterium | reverse complement strand
GTGAGGTTGAAGTACTCCTTGAAGATCCAGAACCCGCCGTCGTTGACATGCGAGAGCGCCAGGCTGCCCGCGCCGATGACGATGACGAGCAGGTCGGGGTCGACGCCCTGCCTGGTCACGAGGGGGGCGACGAGGCCAGCGGTCGTGAGCGCGGCCACGGTGGCCGAACCGACGCAGACGCGCACGAGGACGGCCATGCCCCAGGCCAGCACGAGCGGCGGGGCGGCGAGTGACTCGAGGGCCGTGGCGATGGCCAGGCTCGCGCCGCCATCGGTCAGCACCTGCTTGAAGGCACCGGCGCCGCCGACGATGAGGAGAATCAGTGCGACGTCGATGAGGGCCTGTTCACTCCAGCGCATCACCACGGCAAACCCGTGCCCCTGCCCCACACCGAGCCACACGACGGCGACGAGCACGCCGATGAGGAGCGCAAGCGCCGGGTCGGAGATGAAGTCGACAACCGGGGAGCCACCGACGAGACCGGCCGCACGCGCGACGGTACCGGCCGACAGCAAGGCCACCGGCAACAGCGCGCAGACGACGCTGGCGGCCAGGGGCGGCAACGACGATGCCGGCCTGGGCTCGACGGCCAGCGTGGCGAGCGGCTCGCGATCGATGTGCCGAAGGAACCGTGCCAGCACCGGCCCACCCAACAGGATGGCGGGAATGGCGGCCACCGTGCCCAGCAGCAGCGTGCGTCCCATGTCGCCGCCGAACTGCTGCACGAGCGCCGCAGGACCAGGGTGTGGCGGCAGATAACCGTGCGTCACGGAGAGCGCGGCCACCGCGGGCAGGCCCACGTAGACGGCCGGCAGACGGAACTGCGTGGCCACCCCGAAGATGATGGGCACCAGCAGCACGAAGCCCACCGAGAAGAACAGCGGCAGGCCGATCACGAAGCCGGTGGCCAGGAGTGCCCACTGCATGTGACGTGCGCCCGCCAGGTGCATCAGCGACGACGCGATGCGCTGCGCGGCGCCACTCTCGGCCACGATCTTGCCGAGCATCGCACCCAGGCCGATCACGAGCACCAGCGACCCCAGCGTGTCGCCGAGCCCGCGTGTGACCGACGCCGATGTCTCGAGCGGCGACAGGCCGAGCGCAAGTCCGAGACCGATCGAGACGACAAGAAAGCTCAGAAACGGCGTGAGGCGCAGCCAGGCAATCAGCGCCACGAGCACGACGATGCCGGCGACCGCGATGAGGATGGGCATGTGGGGGCACATTGTATGCGGCCGGCCGCGCGAACGCGGCACGCCCGAGCGACCGCAGTGGGCAGCCAGCGCCGGTGCTGGCGCAAGATGTGCTACATTGTGCTACATGCCCATGTCGACACCTCACACCGGGCGCTCCTGCGGCAGCGTCGGCGTGCGGGAACTTCGACAGAACCTCAGCGTGTATCTCGAGCGGGTGCGGGAGGGCGAACGACTAGAGGTCACCGACCGGGGACGGCCTGTGGCCATGCTCGTGCCCTTGCCTGTCGCCTCGACGCTGGCGGCACGACTGGTCGCCGAGGGGCGCGCCGTGCCAGCGACCGCACGGATTGACGACATGCCGCCGCTGCGGGGCACCGGGGCGAGCGGTCTCGATGCGGCCCTTCAGCGCGCGCTGCGCGAGGCTCGCGAGGATCCGGTGTGAACTTCCTTCCGGCGTACCTCGACTCGTCGGCGCTCTTGAAGCTGGTGCTGCCGGAACGGGAAAGCGCCCCCTTGCGCAAGGCGCTCCAGTCGTGGCCTGACTGGGTCACCAGTCGCCTTGCGGCCGTGGAGTGCCACAGGGCCGTCGGCCGTCTCGGCATGCATGCCAGCCTCGAGGCCCGCGTCACTCACGTCCTGGCGTTGTGCACGATGCTGCACCTCGATGAGCCGACCCTTCGAGCCGCCGCGACGATCGGACCTGCCCGCCTCCGCACCCTCGACGCCATCCACCTCGCCGCGGCGTTGTCGATGGGCGAACATCCCGCCGCCTTCGTCACCTACGACGACCGTCTCGCCGAGGCCGCGCGCGCGTGTGGCTTGACGGTGGTGGCTCCGACGCATCCGGCGTGAGCGTGCCCTGTGCGCGCCAGGTCCCGGACGCACAACGAGCGTGCACGCTGTCGCATGCACGCCCGTGAGTCCCGTTGGCCGTCGACCGTGGACTTCCCCGGCCATGGCCTGTAGACCGTGGACCGTGGACCGTAGACCGCGTTCAGTACCGGTAGTGCTCCGGCTTGTACGGCCCCTCGACCGGCACTCCGATGTAGCTGGCCTGATCGGCCGACAACTCGGTGAGCTTCACGCCGAGCTTGTCGAGGTGCAGACGTGCCACCTTCTCGTCGAGCTTCTTCGGCAGCGTGTACACGCGCTTCTCGTAGGCCGAGTTGTTCTGGTGCAGTTCGATCTGCGCCATCACCTGGTTGGTGAACGAGGCCGACATCACGAAGCTCGGGTGACCGGTGGCGCACCCCAGGTTCAGCAGACGCCCCTCCGCGAGGATCATCACGCTGTGGCCGTCGGGGAAACGCCACTCGTCGTACTGCGGCTTGATGTTGATGCGCTCGATGCCCGACGTCTTCTTCAGGCCGGCCATGTCGATCTCGTTGTCGAAGTGGCCGATGTTGCCGACGATCGCCTTGTCCTTCATGCGGGCCATGTGCGCGGCAGTGATGATGTTCTTGTTGCCGGTCGCGGTGATGAAGATGTCGGCCGTCTCGAGCACGCTGTCGAGCGTGGTCACCTGATAGCCCTCCATCGCCGCCTGCA
>JAEZDP010000039.1 GCA_023418055.1 Acidobacteriota bacterium | reverse complement strand
ACGAGGTGGCGGGGGTCATCGCCGGGCACGGCGGCGACATCTCCACGGTGCTCCTGCTCGAGAGCCATGGCGACGTGGCGAAGCTGTCGCTGGAGATCCGCGCCGAGGCGCGCGACGCCATCCTGCGAGACCTGCGGGCGTCAACGTCGGTCGTCAGCGTCGAGGTCGTGCAGACGCTGCAGCAGGTCTTCGGGAAGCGCGTGATCATCATGGGCGGCGGGGCGCAGGTGGGGCAGGTGGCCCTTGGCGCGATTTCGGAAGCCGACCGCCACAACATCCGGGGTGAGAAGATCTCGGTGGACACGATTCCGCTGGTCGGCGAGGCCCCGCTGGCCGGCGCCGTCCGTGCGGCCGGACGGCTGCCGCGCGCGCGTGTGCTGGTGCTGGCCGGCGCGCTCATGGGCGGCGACATCGAACGCGCCGTCCGCGAGGTGCGCGCCGAGGGACTGCTCGTCTTCAGCCTGAACATGGCCGGAAGCGTGCCGGCCGCATGCGACCTGGTGGTCACCGACCCCGTGCAGTGTGGCGTCATGGCAGTGATGGCCATCGCCGACACGGCGCGGTTCTCGCTCGATCGGTTGTCGCGGAGGGAGTTCTAGGAGGACGGCAGTCATGCCTCAGGCTTCATGGGGCACGAGGGGTGCGCCATGAGGTGGCGTGGGGCGTAAGGCGTAAGGCGTAAGGCGTAAAGGAGCAACCGTGAACGAGTGGACGAGAAGGCAGTGGCTGTCGACAGCGGGGGCGGGGCTGGTCGGGACGACGATGACGTCGGGGTGTGGAGGTGGGGAGACGCCTGCGGAGACGCCTGCGGCGACCCCGGCGGCCTCCGACGGCGACGGTATGTTGCCGCTGCGGCTCGCCGAGTTCGAGCCGAAGAGCATGCTGCACGTGCCCGAGACGAAGGTGCCGCGCGCGCGGTACCCGGTCATCGACTTCCACACGCACATCTCGCCCCGCGGCCGTCGCGAGGGCGTGCCGCCGGCCGAGATCGTCCAGACCATGGACGCGGTCAACCTCCAGACCATGGTGAACCTCACCGGGGGGACCGGCGATGTGCTGTCGCGGAACGTGGCCGCCTTCGACCAGGCGTTTCCGCGCCGCTTCGTCACCATGACCGAACCCACGTGGGCGCGAGCGAGCGAGCCGGAGTACGCAACCTGGCAGGCCGAGGAGATCGGCCGGGCCAAGGAAGCCGGCGCGGTCGGCGTCAAGGTGCTCAAGACGCTCGGGCTCTATCTGCGCCAGGACGGCTCGTCGGGGCCGCTCGTGGCCGTGGACGATCCCCGTTTCGATCCCCTGTGGGAGGCGTGCGGGGCGCATGGGCTACCGGTGGCCATCCACGTCGGCGATCCCGAGGCGTTTTTCCTCCCCATCGACAGGTTCAACGAGCGGTACGAGGAACTGGGCGCCCACCCCGACTGGTCGTTTCACGGGAAGGACTTCCCCCCATTCACCGAGATTCTCGCCGCTCGCGACAGAGTCTTTGCCAAACACCCGAAAACGACCTTCGTCGCCCTGCACGTCGGCCACTGGGCCGAGAACCTCGCCGCCGTGGGCGAGATGCTCGACCGGTTTCCGAACGTTCACATCGAGATCGGCGCGAGAATCGGGGAACTGGGCCGGCAGCCCCGCACGTCGGGCAGGTTCTTCGATCGCTACCAGGACCGCATCCTCTTCGGCACCGACGCCGTGCCGCTGGGTAAGGAGACGCCGCAGCAGATCTTCGGCGAGGAGCTCTACCACATCTATTACCGCTTCCTCGAGACCGAAGACGAGTACTTCGACTACGCGCCGGCGCCCGTCCCGCCGCAGGGCCGGTGGCGCATCTACGGCCTTGGGCTGTCCGACCAGATTCTCCGCAAGGTGTACCACCAGAACGCCGAACGTGTGCTCGGCCGGACGCTGGTGTAACCGGTCACCCTGCTCGCGCCACGTGACGACCGGTCCTGCGGTCTACCGTGGCGCCGGCAGGCGGTCAGCGGGAATGCCGAGCGCCTCGGCAAACGCACGCAGCTTGGCTTGCACCCGTCGGGCGTTGTCAGGCCCCATGCGCAGCAGGTGTTTTTGGGCATGCGACAGACTTTCGACGGAGGCGTCGCTCCATTCGTATGTCACACCTTTCGCGGGCCTGACGGTCCCTCGGGCCGCGTCCGGCGAGACGCTGAGCAGATGTACGATCGCCTTCTCCATTGACGCGTCGAACGTACCCCCTCCCCCCAACTCCACATGCGCATCGTCCAATCGGGGTTTGAGCTGGCCGTACAGGCGAGCGAGCCCCTGTGGGTCGAGGTCGTCGACCGTCGCCGCGAGCCCGTCGTAACGCGCGAAGGAGGCCGGGTTTATCCGGCCGGGTCCGTTCTGGCTTTCAACAGAGAAGCTGCCTTCTGGACGGATCACGGTCAGCTGGCCAGAAGGCGTCGCGCCCCGGGCGATGCCGTCCACTGACACGACGAAGCGCCGGACGAGCCCGTCGGTGGCAAGCAGCCTCGCAAGTTCAGGCCGTGACGACAGCGACGCGAGCAGCCCCCGCACCACGGGGTCGAGCTGCTCCCCAAGAGGCGGAAGGTCCAGCGCGTCGCCGCTTCCAAGCGCCGGCGTGCCGTCAGGCTCCACGGGTGCGCCTGTGTCCTGCACGACGGCATCGGTTTCAGGGCTGTCGCCCGAAAACCAGAACCACAGGCCGATGGCCAACACGGCGAAGAGGACGACGCCGCCGATGATGAGCGGCCGGCGGTCTGGCGTCGGTTCAGGATCCGGTGGCGCTGCGGGACCGCGGCTTTGACGGTCGAGGTCGAGGTCGAGCGGGTCTGGTGGCGTCATGGGAGGCTCCGGGCGATTCCTGTGACGTCCCCTCCGCGGGGCGGGCGGCCGCGGCCTGGGCCTGCCCGGGCTCGGGCGACCGAGACCTGGCCGTGCCCCGTCGCGCGTAGGGCCCCAGGATGGCAGATTCCTCCGGGGGCATCGGACGTCGGGCGGCCAGCTCTTCGCGCAGCGCTCTGGCGCCACGTTGACTGGTATCGAGAAGCGTACCGAGAAGCAGAGCGTCAGTCCATACAAGCATGCCCAGGACCTGAGCAAGCCCGATGCCTGCCCGGAGGGCCGGACGGACCCGTCTGCGGTGCGGTTTTCGCGGGGAAGCGGAGGGAAGTGGGAACCTGGGTACGCACCGGGTGCGAAGTTGCTACGCGCCCCGCGCCTTCTCAATCAAGAGGCTGCTCGAATGTCCGGCTTCGACATCCACCCGGACGACGCGCCCCCCGCGCGCCTCCACGGTGTCCCGCCCGACGATGGCATCGGCGGCCCAGTCGGCGCCTTTGACGAGGACATCGGGTTGCAGGGCCGCGATGACCTCGGCTGGTGTGGGCTCGTCGAACACGAGCACCAGGTCGACCGGTTCGAGGGCGCTCAGGAGTTCCGCGCGTTCGTGGGCGGGGTGCACCGGTCTCGATGGGCCCTTGTTGGCGCGTACGGACGCGTCGGCGTTGACCGCGACGACAAGGAGGTCGCCTTCTGCCCGGGCCCGCCGAAGGTAGCGCAGGTGCCCGGGGTGCAGGATGTCGAACACGCCGTTGGTGAAGACGATGGTCCGTCCGGCGGCGCGCCAGGCGGCGATGCGTGCCGCAGCGTCGGCGCGCGACACCACGGGCGCGGCATCACGCCTCATGGCGCGACAGCCAGGGCGGGACGCCGATGCGGCAGCGGCACGCCATCACTCGTGCTGCCGCCATCCCTCGGGCCCTTCGAGTCGGCGCAGCGAGATGCTCGGGCTGAACGACCACTCGTGGCGCGGCCTGAAGAACCCGACGTCCTTGATGCGCGACTTCACGCGGAAGGTGTGCAGTTGCCGATGGTAGTCGTACGGGTAGCCGTCGAGTTTGTGGACGGCGACGTCGAGTTTGTAGGTGCCCTCGGTGAGCGAGAGGTCGGCAATCTCGAAGCGCACTTCACCCTCGCCGTGCATCTCTTCGGCCACCATCTCTTCGATGTTGGTGTTGGTGCCGTAGATGCAGAGCCCGTCGCTGTTGAACAGACCGATGCCGAAGACGAAGTCCTTCACCGGACGCGGCGCCGAGACGCGCAGTCGCAGCGTGACCGGGTCGCCGGCGTGGAACACCCGCCCCGCGGTGCCGTCAGGGCCGATGAGCGAGACGTCCGTGATCTCCACTTCACGCGAGCCCCACCGGCCTTCGCTGGCCTGGAACATGTTGACCGGCACGTCCGCGCCTGGCGCGGCGCCGTCGTCTGACGCCAGTTGGTCGGTCGTGACGTCGGCGCCAGCCCCCGCGTTGACCGCGATGGCCCGCCGCTCCTCGGCGATCTCGCGAGCGCGCGCGTCCTGGGCCGCCAGGTGCGCCTCCTCGCTCTCTTCGACTTCGGTGACGTAGGCGTCGACGACGCGCTTCGGGTCGCCGACCGCTCGCACGCGTCCCTTGTGCAGCCAGAGCGCCTCGTCGCAGAAGCGCTCGACCAGGCCGAGCGAGTGGGTGACGAGCAGAATCGTCTTGCCCCGTCGGCGGAACTCGCCGAACTTGTCGAGACACTTGTGCGCGAAGCCTTCGTCGCCGACGGCCAGCACTTCGTCCACCAGCAGCACGTCGGGGTCCACGTGCACCGCCACCGCGAAGCCGAGCCGCATGTACATGCCCGACGAGTAGGTCTTCACCGGCGCGTCGATGAACGGCTCGAGTTCGGCAAACGAGACGATCTCGTCGAAGCGGCGCTCGATCTCGGCGCGCGACAGGCCGAGCATGATCCCGTTGATGAAGACGTTCTCGCGGCCGGAGATCTCGGGATGGAAGCCGGCGCCCAGCTCGATGAGGGCCGAAATGCGGCCGTTGACCTTGACCGTGCCCGAGGTGGGCTTCGAGATGCCGGCGACGCACTTGAGCATCGTGCTCTTGCCGCTGCCGTTGCGGCCGACGATGCCGTAGGTGCGGCCCGCCTCGACGTCGAACGAGACGTCGTCGAGCGCGCGGAAGGTCTCGTCGGCGCGCAGATCGCGCACGAGGCTGCCCGTGAGAATCGCGCTCTTGAGCGTCGCGAACTGACGCTTGTGCTGAAAGCGCCTGTAGATCTTCGTGACGTTGCGGGCCTCGATGGCGAGCGTCGGCATCACACTTCCTCCGCGAACGAGTCACGCAGGCGATCGAAGAGGAAGTACCCCAAGAAGAACAGGACGACCGAGGCCGCCGCCAGCGCCAGCAGCCACTTCCAGTGCCCGAACGGACCGTCGTAGAACAGGATCTCCTGATACGACACCGCGAGGTGCGTGAACGGGTTGGCGTTGAGCACGGTCTTGCTGATGTTCCCCGGCGCCAGGTGCATCGAGTAGATGATCGGCGTGGCGAAGAACCACAACGTGAGCAGGTTGCTCAGGATGTCCTTGATGTCTCGAAAGTGCACGGTGAGCGCCGAGAGCAGCAACCCGAGGCCCAGCGTGAAGAGCAGCTGCACGGCCACCACCACCGGAAACCACAACACCTCGACGAAGGTGATGGTGGGCCGGAAGTAGACGAGGAACGCCAGCAGGATCGGGAGCCCGAAGAAGAAGTGCATCATGTTGGCGAGCACCGCCACGATGGGCAGGATCTCGGCCGGAAAGAGCACCTTCTTGATGAGATTTCCGCCGGCCATCAGGCTGTTGGCCGCCTCGGTGAGCGACGACGAGAACCACGTCCAGGGCAGGATGCCGCAGAACAGGAACAGCGCGTAGGGCTGGATCTCGTCGGGATGCTGCCCTGGCAACACCACCGTGAAGACGAACGAGTAGACCACCAGTAGCAGCAGCGGGTTGAAGAACGACCAGAAGAAGCCGAGGACGCTGCCGCGGTATCGCGCCTTGAGCTCTCGGTTGACGAGGCTCTGGATGAGCGCGCGGTAGCGGAACAGCTGCCGCAGGTTATGAAACATCGACATGAACAATCAGCGTGGTGATGTTGTCGGGGCCGCCGGCGGCGTTGGCGGCGTCGATCAACCGCTGACACATCTGGTCGAGCGGCTGGCCACTGGCCAGCACCTCGCCGATGAACTCGTCGGACACCACGCCGTGCAGGCCGTCGGACGAGAGCAGCAGCAGGTCGTGCTCCTGGGGGGAGAAGGGCGAGAAGTCGACGGCCGGCACTTCCGCCGCCGAGAGGGCGCGTGTCACGACATTGCGCCAGGGGTGCTGACGGGCGTCTTCGGCGCTGAGCACGCCGAGTTGCACCTGTTCGGCCACCCACGAGTGATCGCGCGTCAGCTGCTGCAGCACGCCGTCGCGCCAGAGGTACACGCGGCTGTCGCCCACGTGGCCAATCGCCCAGCCGTCGCCAGTCACCAGCAACGCCGAGGCCGTGGTGGCCATGCCGCGCAGCCGCGGGTGCTGTGACGTCTCGCTGACAATCGAGCGGCCCGCCTGCTGGAAGGCCGCCTGCAGACGCTGCTCGGCCGCCGACAACGACCTGGTGCCGTTGTCGCAGCACTCACCCGAGGCGATGGTGGCCTCGATGGCATCCACGGCCAACCGCGACGCGACTTCGCCGGCCACGTGGCCGCCCATCCCATCGGCCACCACGAACAGACCGAGGTCCGGCCGCGCGCAGTAGCTGTCTTCGTTCGAGGCCCGTCGTCTGCCGGGGTGCGTCGCGGCGGCCCAGAGCACACGCATCGTGGCTCAGGCCCGCCGTACCCTGGATGCGATCTCGAGCCGCAGGGTGGCCTTGTCGAGGGCGGTGCGGGCGCGCTCGTAGTCGAGGTCGCTCTCGAGGCGACTCAGCCGAGCGGCCGCACGGTCGCGAGCCGAGGTCGCTCGCGTGACGTCGATGTCTTCCGCACGTTCGGCCAACTGCGCGAGGACGGTCACCCTGTCGGGCAACACTTCGGCAAACCCGAACGCCACCGCCATCGTGTGGCGCTCGGCGCCCTGCCGGTAGGTGAGCCGGCCGACGGTGAGTGTCGCGAGCATGGCCGTATGGCCGGGCAACACGCCGAAGTAGCCTTCGGTGCCCGGCAGTTCCACCTCGTCCACCTGGGCGCGCACGATCTCGTGCTCGGGCGTGACGACGCTGAGGGTCAGCTGACTGGCCATGGTGAGTAGGTCAACTCCTGCTTACGACTTCAGCGACTGCGCCTTCTCGAGCGCCTCGTCGATGTTGCCGACCATGTAGAACGCCTGCTCGGGCACGTCGTCGTGCAGGCCGTCGACGATCTGCCTGAAGCCTTCGATGGTCTCGGCAATCGGCACGTACTTGCCGGCGAAGCCCGTGAACTGCTCCGCGACGTGGAATGGCTGGCTGAGGAAGCGCTGCAGCTTGCGCGCGCGCGCCACGGTCAGCCGGTCCTCTTCCGACAGCTCATCGAGCCCCAGAATCGCGATGATGTCCTGCAGGTCCTTGTAGCGCTGCAGCACCTGCTTGACCCGACGCGCCACCGCGTAGTGGTCGTCGCCGATGATACGCGGGTCGAGGATGCGCGAGGTCGAGGCCAGCGGGTCCACCGCGGGGTAGATGCCGAGCGACGCGATGTCGCGCGACAGGTTCGTCGTGGCGTCGAGGTGCGCGAACGTGGTCGCCGGGGCCGGATCGGTGTAGTCGTCGGCGGGCACGTAGATGGCCTGCACCGACGTGATCGAACCGTTGCGCGTGGAGGTGATGCGCTCCTGCATCTGGCCCATCTCGGTCAGCAGCGTGGGCTGGTAACCGACGGCCGACGGCATGCGTCCGAGCAGCGCCGACACTTCCGACCCCGCCTGCGTGAAGCGGAAGACGTTGTCCACGAACAGGAGCACATCCTTGCCCTCGGCGTCGCGGAAGTACTCGGCCACGGTCAGCGCCGTGAGGCCGACGCGCAGCCGCGCACCCGGCGGCTCGGTCATCTGGCCGTAGATGAGCGCGGCACGGCTGCCCTGCCAGTCCTCCGGCTTGACGACGCCGCTCTCCTGCATCTCGAGCCACAGGTCGTTGCCTTCACGGGTGCGCTCACCCACGCCGGCAAAGACCGACACACCGCCGTGCTTCAAGGCGATGTTGTTGATGAGCTCCATGATGATGACGGTCTTGCCGACGCCGGCGCCGCCGAAGAGCCCGATCTTGCCGCCCTTCAGGTACGGCTCGAGCAGGTCGATGACCTTGATGCCCGTCTCGAGCATCTCGAGTTCGGAGGACTGGTCCTCGAGCGACGGTGCGGCGCGGTGAATCGGCCAGTGGTGCTCCGACTGCACGGGGCGGTTGGGGAAGTCCACCGGTTCGCCGAGCACGTTCAGCACACGCCCCAGCGTCTGCGGGCCCACGGGCACCGTGATGGGCACGCCCAGGTCCACGGCGCGCATGCCGCGCTGCAGGCCGTCGGTCGGCTTCATCGCGACGGCGCGCACGCGGCCCTCGCCGATGTGCTGTTCCACCTCGGCGACGATGTCCACGCCCTGCGTGCCATCACCGACTTCGGAGGTCACGCGGACGGCGCTGTAGATCGCCGGCAGGTGCCCATCTTCGAACTCGATGTCGAGCACCGGTCCGATGACCTGGACGATGCGTCCCACGTTCTGTTCAGCCGCCACTGCGTTTGCCATGTTCGTCTCGTCGTTCCTGGGTTCGCGGGCCCGAGTCTAGAGCGCCTGCGCGCCCGACACCACTTCGATGATCTCGCGGGTGATGGCCGCCTGCCGCACCTTGTTCATGTAGAGGGTCAGCTTGTCGACCATCTCCTGCGCATTGCGTGTGGCGGCGTCCATGGCGGTCATGCGCGCCGCGTGCTCCGCCGCCGCCGATTCGAGCAGCGCCCGATACACCTGTACCTCGACGTGCTGCGGCACGATCTTCTCGAGGATCTCGGCCGCGCTCGGCTCGAAGAGATAGTCGACTTGCGGCGCGTCGATGCCGCCGTTCTCGGTGGTCAGCTGTGGGATGGGCAACAACCGCTCGACCACGACCCGCTGCGACACCACAGACTTGAACTCGTTGTACACGAGGTAGACCGACCCCACCTGCCCGGAGAGGAACTGGTCCATCGCCGTCCGGGCGATCTCCTGCGCATGCCCGTAGGTCAGGCGCTGGAACAGGCCGACGTTCTCGTAGCGCACCTCGAAGCCGCGGCGCCGGAAGAAGTCGCGGCCCTTACGGCCGATGAGCCCCATCGCCACCTGGCGGTCGGGCGTGTCGCGCACGAACTGGCTGGCCTGCTTGATGACGTTCCCGTTGAAGCTCCCGCACAGGCCCTTGTCTGCCGAGATGACGACGACCATCGCGGGCGCGCGGCCGATGTCGTCGCGCTGCGTCAGCAGGGGGTGCGCGTCGGAGTCGACCCGCGACGCCAGCCCGTTGAGCACCCGCAACATCTGCTGCGCGTAGGGGCGGGCGCCGACCACGCGGTCCTGCGCGCGCTTCAGCTTGCTGGCCGCCACCATCTTCATCGCTTTGGTGATCTGCTGCGTCGACTTGACGGCGCGGACCCGACGGCGGATGTCAATCAGTGAAGGCATGGATCAGAAGGACCAGGGAGCCGGAAGAAGAGGCGTGATCACGACGCGGCAGCGGCCGTCGATGGCGCCAGGAAGCCTTGCGTGAACTCTCGAATGGCGTCGGACAGCTCGGCCTCGAGGTCCTTGCTCAGTTCCTTCTGCTCGGTGATGGTCGCGAGAATGCCGGGCCGCTTCTCTTCGAGGAACGTGTAGAACTCACGCTCCCAGCGGGCCACGTCCGCCACCTCGATCTCGTCGAGCAGCCCCTTCGTGCCCGCATAGACAATGGCCACCTGCTTGGCGACCGACAGCGGCTGGTACTGCGGCTGCTTCAGAATCTCGACAAGCCTGACGCCTCGGTGCAGCTGCGCCTGCGTGGCCTTGTCGAGGTCGCTGCCGAACTGCGAGAACGCCACGAGCGCGCGATACTGCGCCAGATCGAGGCGCAACGAGCCCGACACCTTCCGCATGGCCTTGATCTGGGCCGAGCCGCCGACACGCGACACCGAGTTGCCCACGTTGATCGCCGGACGGATGCCCTGGTGGAACAGGTCGGCCTCGAGGAAGATCTGCCCGTCGGTGATGGAGATCACGTTGGTCGGGATGTAGGCCGACAGGTCGCCGGCCTGCGTCTCGATGATGGGCAGCGCGGTGAGCGATCCACCGCCCAGTGTGTCGTTCAACTTGGCCGCGCGCTCGAGCAGACGCGAGTGCAGGTAGAACACGTCGCCGGGGTACGCCTCGCGGCCCGGCGGGCGGCGCAGCAGCAGCGAGATCTCGCGGTACGACTGCGCGTGCTTCGAGAGGTCGTCGTAGATGACCAGTGCGTGGCGGCTCGAGTCTCGAAAGTACTCGCCGATGGTGCACCCGGTGTAGGGGCTGATGTAGAGCATCGGCGCAGGCTCGGACGCGCCGGCCGCGACGATGATCGTGTAGCGCAGGGCGTCGGCCTCTTCGAGCGTGCGCACCACCTGCGCGATGGTCGACTGCTTCTGCCCGATGGCGACGTAGATGCAGATGACGCCGCTGTCCTTCTGGTTGATGATCGTGTCGACGGCCACGGCCGTCTTGCCGGTCTGCCGGTCGCCGATGATGAGCTCGCGCTGGCCGCGGCCAATCGGCACCATGCTGTCGATGGCCTTCAGGCCCGTCTGCACCGGCTCGCGCACCGGCTGCCGGTCCACGACACCAGGAGCGATGCGCTCGATCGGCAACATCTGCGACGAGGCAATGGGTCCCTTCCCGTCCACCGGCTGACCGAGCGCGTTGACGACACGCCCGAGCAACTCCTCGCCGACCGGCACCGAGATGATGCGCCCGGTACGACGCACCGTGTCGCCCTCGCGGATCAGGGTGTAGTCGCCGAGCAGCACGGTGCCGACGCTGTCCTCTTCGAGGTTCAGCGCAATGCCGTACACGCCGTGCGGGAACTCGATCATCTCGCCGGCCATCGCGCGCTCGACGCCCTGCAGACGCGCAATGCCATCGCCGATCGACACGACCGTGCCGACCTCGGCGACGTCGACGTCGGCCTGGAAGCCGCCGATCTGTTCACGGATGATGCGGGAGATGTCGTCAGCCTTGATGCTCATGTGTCAGCGTTTCGTAAGTGGAGGGATACGTACGGGAGCGGGCCCTCACCCGCGTTGTTGCTCCAGTTGGTCCTGCAGGCGCGCCAGCTGCCGTGCCAGCGTGCCGTCGAACACCTGACCGCCCACGCGCGCCACCGCGCCGCCGATGACCGACGGGTCGACACGCGCCGACAGGAGGACGTTCTTGCCCGTCGCCCGCGACAACGTCGACTGCAGTTCGGCCACCTGCGCGTCGCTGAGCGGCACGGCCGTGGTCACCGTGGCATCCACGATGCCGATGTGCCGGTTGTGCAACTGGTGCACGTGCGCCGCAAGCGCGGGCACGTCGTTCAGCACGCCCTGATCGGCCAGGACGTGCAGCGTCCGCCGCACGGTGTCGGGCATGGCCAGACGCGGCGCGAGTTCGTCGAGGATGCCGCGGCGCGCGGATGCCGGGACAAACGGCGAGGCGAGCGCCTTCTGCAGGTCGTCGTGCTCGGTCATCAGCGCGGACAGCGCGTCGAGCGAGGCCACGGCCGCCGCCGACTCGCCGCGCGACGAGACGATGTCGAACAAGGCACGGCCCGCGCGGGCGATGTCGCGAGGCGTCACTGCGCACCCCCGATCTCGCGCGTGAAGCCCTCGGCCAGTCGCCGCTGGTCGTCGGCCGTCAACGTGGCCCGCAGGCGGTCTTCGGCCACGCCCACGGCCAGGGCGGCGGCGTGCGAGGTCAGGGCATGGCGCGCCGTACGCACCTGCTGCTCGATGTCGCGCTGTGTCTGCGCCACAAGGCGGGCGCGCTCGACCTCGGCCTGCTGCAGGATGCGCGCCTCTTCGGCGGCGAGTTCCTCTGCGCCGCGTTGCCGTACCTGCTCGAGTTCTGCCGGCAGATTCTTCAGACGCGCCTCGATCTCTCGAAGGCGCTCGGCCGCGTCGGCCTTCACCTGCGCCGCCAGCGCGAGGTCGCCGCGAATCTGGGTGCCCCGTGCCGCGAGATGGTCCGCCACGGGCTTGCGCAGGAAGTAGAACAAGCCGCCCGCCAGCAAGGCGAAGTTCGTGATGCGCCCGACCGTCGCCCAGATGCTCTCTTCGTGGTGGGCGTCGGCCCCGTGGTCGCCCGCCCCATGGTCGTCGGCGCCCTGGGCCGCATTGCCGTGCGTATCGGCCGTGTCGGCGTGAGCCGCGTCAGTGGCCTCGTTCTCGTGCGGAATCTGGCCGGCCGCACGGGCGGGCACGCCCATCGTCACGCCCAGCGCGAGCGCCAGCGCCGCGGCGGCGGACACCCGCTTGATCCTCTTTTCACAAGCGTGGACAGACCACGCGACGTTGCTCAGCATGGCGTCCTCAGTGTGTCGTCCGACCCGACAACCGCTCGGCAATGGTGTGCCCCAGGGCTTCCGCATCCTGCTCCAGGCGACGACGGGCATCGGCCACATCGGCCACGAGGGCCTCTCGCGCGCGGGCTCGGTCGGCCTCGGCCTGGCTGCGCGCCTGGGCCAGGAGCGCCGTCCGCTGCTCGCCCGACCGCTTGCGCATCTCGTCGAGGTCGCGATACACGGCCGCACGCGCCGCGGTGGTCTGCGCGTCGAATTCTTCGGACGCCCGCAGGGCCTCGGCCGCGCTCCGCTCCGCCAGGGTACGCGCGGAGGTGGACGCGTCCTCTCGCGCCTGCAACACGCGCAGCACGGGCTTGAAGAAGAGCTGCTGCATGATGACGGTCAACAGCAGCACGAAGAAGATGACCCAAAGGACCGACAGGTCCGGTAACACAGTGCCTCCGGGGGATGCGCGGCGAGGAACAGCACGTCGCGAGCCAGAGAAGTCGACCGGCTCAGGGGTGGTTCGGCGTGCCGGCCGAAACGCCCATTTATAACATCATCCCTGACGCGCGAGCAACCCTTGCCCGCTCGCGGCTGGGTCCTGGCTCACTGTGACCGCCTCAGACGACGACCACCGCAGCGCGTGAGACGCTCGTAACCGAGCGCTCTCCAGGCCCGGCGGCAGGGCGCTCATGCACCTCGCCGACGATGTGCGCGTCGACACCGGCGTCGGCCAGGGCGCCCAGGGCGACCGTCGCATCGGCGGCGGCAATCGACAGCAGAAGACCACCGGAGGTCTGCGGATCGTGCAGCAGCACACGGTCCTCGTCGGAGATGCCTGACGTATCGACCCGCGCGCTGAAATGTGCGGCGTTGTTGCGGCTGCCGCCCGTCTGATTGCCCATCGCGAGCGCGCGTGCGCCGTCGAGCACGGGCACTGCCGCCGCCGTGATGCGCATCGTGACGCCGCTGGCGTCGCCCATCTCGACCGCGTGGCCTATCAGGCCGAAGCCCGTGATGTCGGTGCAGCCATGGACGGCGACGCGACCGCGCACCGCCTGGGCCGCCGGGCCGTTCAATCGCTGCATCGACGCGACCGCCGTCGCCAGCACCTCCGCAGGAGCGCGCTGGAACTTACCTGCCGTCGCGATGATGCCCGTCCCTATCGGCTTGGTGAGCACCAGCACGTCGCCGGGGCGCGCGCCCGCGTTCGACCAGACGGCATTCGGCGCCACGACGCCCGTGACGGCGTAGCCGAACTTCACCTCCTGGTCCTGCACCGTGTGGCCGCCGAGCAGCGCGACGCCCGCCTCCTGCAGCGCCGACAGCCCCCCCGCGAAGATGGCGCGGACGGTCTCGACGTCGAAGTCAGCGGCCGGGAACGCGGCAATCGCCAGGGCCGTGAGGGGCTGACCGCCCATGGCGAAGACGTCGCTCAACGCGTTGGCGCCGGCAATGCGCCCGTAGGCCCAGGGGTCGTCGACGATGGGGGTGAAGAAGTCGACGGTCTGCACGAGCGCCTGCGATGGACTCAGCGTGAACACACCGGCATCGTCCGCCGTCCTGAAGTCGATCAGGACACGGGGGTCGGACGGCACGGGCATTCCGCTCAGCACCTGAGCGAGCTCGCCAGCGGCGAGTTTGCTCGCTCAACCAGCGCAGGCAGCGTAGTCGGTCAGTCGCTTCACCAGAACCTCCTTTCCGGCCGCGCGCGGTGGACGGCGACCACAGGATGATGCAAGTCCCTTGAATACAACAGCTTAGGCACTACTCGGATTCTACTTGGCCAGGAGGTCGTAGAGCCGAATCAGCTCGTTCTCGTTGACGAAGTCGATTTCGAGTCGGCCGCCCTTGCCCCGTCGCTTGATGGCGACCCTAGTGCCGAGCGCCACCCGCAGGCGCTCTTCGGCTTCTCGCGTATGCACGTCCTTCGCAGGCGCGGGCGCGGGCTCAGCAGCGGGAGCGAGCAGCCTTTTCACGAGCGCCTCGGTCTCGCGTACTGACAGGGCACGGGTGCGCACCTGATGCGCAGCCGACTTCATGGCGTCCGGCTCGTCGAGCGACAGCAGCGCTTTGGCATGACCAGTGCTCAAGTCTCCATGGGCGACGGCCGTGCGCAGCTCATCGGGCAACTTCAGCAGACGGAGCTGATTGGCAATCGATGCGCGGTCCTTGCCGACGGCGGCGGCCACCTGCTCCTGGGTCAAGGCCAGGTCGGTCATCAGGCGCCGGTAGGCGAGCGCCTCATCGATGGGATTGAGATCCTCCCGCTGGATGTTCTCGATGAGCGCCACTTCCAGCAGCCGTTCATCCGGGATCTCGCGGACGACCACGGGGACCTTGAGCAACCCCGCACGTTGGGCTGCGCGCCATCGCCGTTCCCCAGCCACGATCTCGAAGCGGGTCCCCTGGCGCCTGACGACGATGGGCTGGACGAGCCCATTCGACCTGATGGAGGCCGCCAGTTCGTCGAGTCCGGCGTCGTTGAAGTGCAGCCGCGGCTGGTTGGGGTTGGGGTCGAGCAGGTCGAGATCGATCTCGTGCGGCGTGTCCCTCGCAGGAGGGGCGGCTGGCGGCGGCGCGGGCGGTGCATCCGGGATGAGGGCGCTGAGGCCTCGTCCCAGGGCGGGGCGCTTGTCTGACTTCTGTGCCATGGCGGTCACCGTTCGGGATCAGCCGGCGGGGTGGCCTGCCGGGCATTGCGGTTTCGGCGAAGCAGTTCCTGGGCGAGTGCCACGTAGGCCTCGGCACCCCGTGACTTCGGGTCGTACAGGATGGTGGGCAGGCCATGGCTCGGGGCTTCTGCCAGGCGGACGTTGCGCGGAATCACCGTGTCGAAGACCTTCGACTCGAAGAACCCTCGAATCTCTCTCGCCACCTGCTGGCCCAGGTTCGTGCGCTCGTCATACATCGTCAACACGACGCCCTCAACGTCGAGGGGCGGGTTGAGCGACTGGCGCACCTTGGCGAGCGTCGCCATAAGGTCGGCGAGTCCTTCCAGGGCGAAGTACTCGCAGTGAAGGGGAATGAGCACCGTGTCGGCGGCCACGAGGGCATTGAGCGTGAGCAGGCCGAGAGACGGCGGCGTGTCGATGAGGACGACATCAAACGCCGCGCGGTGGTCGCCAAGCAGGTTCTTGAGGCGCTGCTCTCGCGCGTCCATGCTCACGAGCTCCACCTCGGCCCCGGCAAGGTGGCGGCTTGCGGGGACCAGGGAGAGCCCATCGACAGGCGTGGAAAGGATTGGCAGGGGGACATCGCCCGTGAGGGCGTCGTACACCGTGTGTCCGTCAGCGCCCTTCAGTCCCAGGCCACTCGTGAGGTTCGCCTGGGGGTCGAGGTCGACGACCAGGACGCGTTGATCAGCGAGTGCCAGCGCGGCCGCGAGGTTGATGGTGGTAGTGGTCTTTCCGACGCCACCTTTCTGGTTTGATACGGCGATGACCTTGCTCATTGGCGGACTGCAAGGATACGGGAGGTGCGAGCAAGAAGGAAGGGGTCCCGAGTGTTCCACGTGGAACAGGACCAAGCGCAGGGAAGTTCTGGGCGAACCCGGCTTCAAGAGAAAGCACGACGGCGTACGACCGACGGATCGATCCGGGCTGGAAGTTACTCTCGCGGACGTGCCAGAGGCTATCGTGAGAAGGCGCACTCAAGGGCAGTTGAGGCGACGCAGCAGAAGGCGCCTTCGTCGTGTGCGCGAATTGCAGCCTGATCACGCGTGTTCCACGTGGAACACCGATTACTTCGGCTTCCTCAGCAACACGAGCCGGCTGCGAAGAGACTCCAGCAGGACTCGTTCGCCCTCGAGAGCCAAGGGCGGCGGCACCAGCGGCAGTTGCTGCGTGCCGCTCAGGAACCACAACATCTGACCGCCAGGCGCGAGAAACGCCTGGAGCGTTCGCAATTCCCCCGCCTCGACCCTCACCGCGCGCATGGAGATGACCGACATCGACTCGAGGTACTCCGGCCGCGCCAGCAACTGCTCGAACCGTACCGTCTCGACCTGGACCCTCGACAGCCCGAGGTGCCGCACGACTTCCCGGAGAAACACAGACTTCCGCGTCTTGGACTCGACCATCGTCAGGCTGAGGTCTGGCCTGACAACCTTGAGAGGTATGGCTGGCGACCCCCCGCCAGAGCCCACGTCGAGCAACGTCCGGGCCCAGCCGTCGATGTCCCGCGCCGCAAGCACCGGTTCGACGATGAGCCGGTCCACGGCGTCATCGGGTCGCTCGAGCGCTGTGAGGTTCATCCTGACGTTCCACCGCTCGAGCAACATCAGGTACTCGGCGAGCTGCTCCACGACGGTCTCTGAGACGTCGGCCCCTGCGCGCCTCAGCCGCCGCTCCACGCGTCTACGCGTCTCCTGAACCGTCACTGAGCGGATGCCTGTGGTTGCCATGACCTACTGGGATCTGTCGACCGATACACGATCGGACGATAGATGGCGTCCGATGGCTGCAGCGATCAGGGCGAGCGCGGCGGGCGTCATGCCGGGAATTCGCCCCGCCTGACCCACAGACGAGGGGCGGCGCGTCTCCAGCCGCTCCTGCAGCTCGCGCGACAACCCGGGGAGCGCCATGAACGCAAAATCCGGCGGGATGCGCTGCTGTTCGTAGTGTTGCATCCGGGCGACTTCACGCTGTTGACGTTTGAGGTACCCGGCATACCGGTAGTCCGTGTCCAGGCTGGCCACATCGAGCGACGACCGCACCCCGTCCAATTCGAGTTCGACCTCGCCACGCGCCAGAAGCGCCGCGAGCCTGACCTCTGGATTCCGCAGCGCTTCCGACGCGGGGGCGCGGTCGCCATTGGCCAGACGGACCAGCGTGCTCGACAGCCGTGAACGATTCCGGTCGTAGCGCGTGCGACGCGCCTCGAACACGTCCCATCGCTCATCGTCGACGAGTCCGGCCTCCCTGCCCACAGGCGTCAAGCGCAGATCGGCGTTGTCGATGCGGAGCAGCAACCGGTACTCCGCCCGAGACGTGAACATCCGATAGGGCTCGAGACACCCGGTGGACATAAGGTCATCTGCCATAATCCCAAGGTACGCCTGGCTCCGGTCCAGCACCAACGGCGGACGGCCCAGCAGACTGAGTCCAGCATTGGCACCCGCGAGCAAGCCCTGACCCGCGGCCTCCTCGTAGCCAGACGTGCCATTCAGCTGGCCAGCAAAGTAGAGCCCGGCGACGCGGCGCGTCTCGAACGTCCGATGCAGTTCGTACGGCTGCACGAAGTCGTACTCCACCGCGTACCCGGGGCGAATCATCTCGGCCCCCTCGAGCCCCGGCAAGCGGCGAATCACCTCCGCCTGCACGGAGGCTGGGAGGCTCATCGAACACCCGTTGACGTACACCTCGTCCACGTCACGCCCCTCGGGCTCGAGAAACAGCTGGTGCGCCTCCTTGTCGGGAAAACGCATCACCTTGTCCTCGAGCGAGGGACAGTACCTCGGCCCAATCCCCGTGATCTGACCGTTGTAGAGCGGCGACGTGTGGATGTGACGACGGACCACCTCGTGCAGCGCGGGGGTGGTGCGTGCGACGTGGCAACAGACCTGCGGTTGGGCGATGCCCGTCGTCAACAGCGACAAGGGCACGGGCTCAGCGTCTCCCGGCTGCTCGGCCAGCGCGGCGTAGTCGATGCTCCGCCGATGCAGCCGGGGCGGCGTGCCCGTCTTGAGCCGCCCTCGCGTGAATCCCAGGCCGGCGATCGACTCTGCCAGCGCAACCGCCGCCGGCTCGTTGTGGCGCCCCGCGGCACGCGTCACGTCGCCCACGTGCACCAGTCCATTGAGAAACGTGCCCGTCGTCACAACCACGCGGGTCGCCGCCACCCGGCCGCCGCCCTCGATCGCCACGCCGGTGACCTGGCCGTTCGACACGAGCAATCGCTCGACCTGTCCGTACACGAACCTCAGTCCAGGTGTCGCTTCGAGTGCCTGCCGCACCCACGCCGCATAGGCCATCTTGTCGGCCTGCGCCCGGGGAGCCCACACCGCCGGCCCCCGACTTCGATTCAGCAGTCGGAACTGGATGCCGGTGGCATCGATCGCACGTGCCATCAGCCCGCCGAGCGCGTCGATCTCGCGGACGAGATGGCTCTTGGCCGTCCCTCCGATGGCCGGATTGCACGGCATGTGCGCCACCGTGTCGGCCGACAGCGTGCAGATGGCGACCTCGAGCCCGAGACGGGCAACAGCCGCCGCCGCTTCGACGCCGGCATGCCCGGCACCAATCACGATCACGTCGGCCGTGATGTGTGACATGATAGTATATTCTTACGTGTTTCTACTTGCCGATGCAGAAGCGCGCGAAGATGCCGTCGAGCACGTCCTGCGACGAGACCCGCCCTCGGATCTCTTCGAGCGCATGCAGCGCGTCGCGGACGTCCACCGCCACGAACTCCTCGGTCGCCCCGCCCCGGGCCGCCGCCGCACCCCGCTGCAACGCCGCTTCCGCCAGGGCCAGCAGACCCAGGTGCCTCGCATTGGTCACGGTCGCCGGCTCCCACTGCACCTGCCCCAGCGTGCCTGCCAGCCGCTCGCGCAGCGCCTCGATGCCGTCGCCCGTCTTCGCGCTGACCAGGCACTGCGGCTCCGCGGCGCGCCACGCCGGCGGTGCCGCCGTGTCCGACATCACGTCCGTCTTGTTGACCACCAGGAGCCGGGGACGTCCCTCATGTGCGGCCCACAGCGCGGCGTCTTCGGCGTGCACCGCTCCGTCGTCCACGCTGCCGTCCACGACCACGAGCACCAGGTCGGCGTCGGCCGCCGACGCGGTCGCCCTCGCAATGCCTTCCGCTTCGACGACGTCATCGGCGGGCCGAAGACCAGCCGTGTCGGTGAGCACCACGGGCACGCCTCCCAGGTCGATCGACTCGTGCAGGATGTCGCGCGTGGTGCCAGGCACGTCGGTCACGATGGCGCGCGCGTGGCCGAGCAGCACGTTGAACAGGCTCGACTTGCCGACGTTCGGGCGGCCGGCCACGACGACGGTGGCCCCGTCACGCAACAACCGCCCACGCGTGCCGCTGTCCCGAAGACGCCTGCACCGCGCAGCCAGGTCCATCACTTCCTGGCACACGCCCTCCGGATCGACGAAATGGTAGCCCTCGTCTGGAAAGTCGAGCGAGGCCTCGAGGCGCTCGAGCACGCTCAGCACCGCATTGGCGATGTCGAGGACCTCGCGTCCCACCGTGCCCCGCAGGTGTGAGGCGGCGACCCGCGCCTGGGCGGGCGTCACCGCGCGCACCACGTCGTCGACTGCCTCGGCCGCCGCCAGGTCCATCTTGCCGTACAGGAAGGCGCGCAGCGTGAACTCCCCGGGACGCGCCTGACGCACGCCGAGCCCGGCGAGCCTCGCGAGCAGGGTGGACGCGATCACCGTCCCGCCGTGCACACTCAGCTCGAAGCAGTCTTCGCCCGTATAGGAGTTGGGAGCCGGATACCAGGTCGCCAGCGCATCGTCGTGAAAGTCGTCGCCAAGGTGCAGCGACACGCGGGTGGCCTGCCTGGGCACGAACACGTCGCGGCCGGTCAGCAAGGACAGCACGGGCGCGATGCCCGTTCCGCTGACGCGGACGAGCGCAAGCGCACCGCGGCCCGGCGGCGTGGCGACGGCGGCAATCGGTTCGCCATCCACCTCCAGGCCTCAGCGCTTCGGGCTGATGATGACGGTCTTGACCTGTCCGTCACCCTGGCTCTCGGAGGCCAGCGCGGGATCGCTCGACACCTCGAGGTGCACGAGGCGTCGGGCGTACGAGTTGAAAGGCCCGAGTTCCTGGGGGATCCCGGTCGTCTTCACCTTCTCCATCATGAAGCGCGCCATCTGGCGCAGTTCGATGTCCTTGCCCTTCCGGAAGTCGAGACAGTCGACGACGATGCGGCCACCCTGGCCGGTCTTGTCACGCCAGATGCTGTTGACCAGGTGCTGAAGCGCATCGAGTGCCTCGCCCTTGCGGCGCACCAGCAGTTCCCCGCCCTGCCCCTGGATGTCCGCCCGGATGCCGCCGTCGGGCAGCACTTCGGTGGTCACCTGCACGTCGAGCCCCATCGCCTCGACGACGTCCCGCACGAACCGCTCGATCTGCTCTTGCACGCCGCGCTCCTTACGCCTTGGCCTTCCGTGCCACGGGCGCCGCCTTCACCGGCGCGGGTGGTGCGGGCGGAGGCCCCACGATCCTGTTGGTAATGTACTGCTGACCGATGGTGAGCAGATTGCTCATCAGCCAGTAGAGCACCAGACCGCTCGGTGCCCACAGGAAGAACACCATGAACATCAGCGGCATGAACATCATGATCCGCTGCTGCGCCGGGTCCATGCCGGCGGTGGGCGTGATCCACTGCTGCCACAGCATGGTGGCGCCCATGATGACCGGCGTGATGTAGAGCGGGTCGTGTGCGGAGAGGTCCTGAATCCAGAGCCCGAACGGCGCCCCACGCAACTCGATGGCGGTGGCCAGCAGTGAGTAGAACGCAAACAGCACCGGCATCGTCAGCAGCATCGGCACGCAGCCGCTGGCCGGGTTGACGCCTGCCGTCCGGTACAGCTCCATCAACTCCTGGTTCATCTTCTGCTTGGCCGGGTCGGTGGCCTTCAGGCCGGCGTAGCGTTCCTGAATCGCCTTCACCCGCGGCTGCAGCTGCTGCATCTTGCGCATCGACACCACGCTCTTGTGGCGGAGCGGGAAGATGACGATGTTGATGATGATCGTCAGCAGGATGATCGACCATCCGTAATTGCCGACGTACCCGTTGATGGACTTCAGCGCCTTCAGCAGCGGGACGACGAGCCACGCGAACCAGCCGAAGTGAATCGTGCGTACGAGTTCCTGGTTCGAGCGAATGAGCTGATCGAAGTCTTTTGGCCCGAGATAGAACTTGACCTCGGACGGAGGCTCTGGAAACGACAGGGCGTACTCGACGAGCGAGCGGGGACCAACCGCTGTCGGCAGCGCATGGGTGGCGTACTCCACGCGTGCCTGTCGCTCGAGGATGGCCGCCCCGAGGAAGTAGTGGTCGTCCATGCCCGCGAAGGTGAACGGCGCCTCGAACACCCGCTGCTCCGCGAAGCTCTCGGGCGCCAGCCGCTCCACGTCCTCGTGATACGTGATGCCCTGCGGTCCCTGGTAGTAGGTGCCGAACATGAACCCGCCCGAGTTCGATGCGCGTTCGATGTCGCCGAGCCCAGGTCCGCTGTGCAGCGTGAAGTTGCGCGGCTGCCCGCCCTGGAGCACCTGCGCCGACACCCCCAGCAGGAAGGGCTGCCCGTCGCGTTCGAAGGTGAACACCTTGGTGACGGCGAGGCCTGAGGCGTCGCTGTAGCGGAAGGTCAGCTGTCGCGGCCCGCTGCCATCGGCCGCCACGTCGAGCGACGGCGCGCTGGGCAGGTAGAGTGCGCGAGACAGACGATCCGACATCGCGGCATCGGGCGTCGTCAGCGAGAAGGCCGGACGGAGGTTGCCGGCGCCTTCGGGCACCAGGTCGATGGCCTGACCGTCGCTGCCGACGTAACCGGTGAGCGTCCAGCTGAGCAGCACGGCCCCGCGGGTGGAGAACTCGGCACGGACGTGCGGCGTGGTGACGACGACCCGCTCCTCGCGTTCGGCGGCGACAAGCGGCGCCGCGTCGACGGGCGTTTCGGCATCTTCGCCGCCAGGTGTGGCAACTGGGGCGACATCACCAGTGGGCGAGGGACCCTGGGCCGACTCCAGCGAGGTGGATGCCGGGCCCGCTTGTCCAGTCGTGGCCGTCGGAGGCGTCGGGACGGGACGGGGGGCCAGGAAGGTCTGGTAGAGGAACAGGACGGCCAGCGACAACAGCACGGCCTGAATGACTCGGTTTTCCATGAAGTGCAGTGCCTGCGGGAGAACTCAGTGAGGGCGATGGACCGGCGGCACCGGATCGAAACCCGCGCCGCCGAACGGATGGCATCGCGTGAGACGACGCATGGTCAGCCAGCTGCCCTTGAGGGCGCCGTGCGTGGTGATGGCTTCGATGCCGTAGTTGGAGCACGAGGGCTCGAAGCGGCAGGCGCCTCGGAACAACGGCGAGAGGATCGCCTGATAGCCCCGGATGCCGGCAACGAGCAGCCTGACCGCGACGTCAGACGGCACGCTCCGCCTCCGGACGGGCCCGCGCCCCGGACACGGCACGGCGGACGACGGTCTGGTAATCGGCCGCGAGGCGGTCGAACGGCGCGCCAGCGAACTCGCGGCGAGGAATGATGACGAGATCGAGGCCCGCTTCGAGCTTCGTGCGGCGGTACAACTCACGCGCCCGCCGCTTGGCCTTGTTGCGCACCACCGCCGAGCCGATCTTGCGGGTGGCGGAGACACCGACCCGGGAGGTCGGCAGGCCTGACCGCCGGACGAAGACGGTCATGAAGCGCCCGTGCTGCTTGTACCCGTGTTCGTAGGCCAGCAGGAACTCCGGGCGACGCCGGATGCGCTCGCCGGGAGGCAGCGACTGGCCCATGGGATGCTCGCGCCTACAACTCCGAGGAGACGGTGAGGCGCTTGCGGCCCTTGGCACGGCGCCGCTTGAGGACGAGGCGGCCGTTCTTGGTGGCCATGCGCACCAGGAAGCCGTGCGCCTTGGCGCGGCGGCGACGATTGGGCTGATAAGTCCGCTTCATGATGGTCAGTTCCGGTAACGGCGACCCGGTCGGGTGACGCCTGCAAAAGGCTGCGGCCGCTTCTCGACCGCGAACTCACGATGGTAGACGAGGTGGTGCGGGGTGTCAAACATGTACGCTCTTTCTCGAGCCTCCGGCGCTGTGCTACAGTCCCGGTCCTGCTCTCAGAAAAGCAGACTTTTCCACAGCTGTTGAAAAAACTGTGGAAATTGAAGACGTTTCGCCTCACGTCCGCCCCCGATCATGCGGAAAATCGCGATCCCCCCGGACGAGTAGGGTCTTAAACCTTTGCAGTTCAGTGACTTCAGTGATTTTCGCCTCGTCATGAACCCGCTACATCAGCCAGGCGCAGAAGCGAAAGTCTGCCTCTCCAAAGACTGTCGGGGCTGTCAATGCCCGTGAAAACCGGCATCTGGGACCGTGTGCTCGACCGAGTGGAGGCGAAGCTCAACCGACACACGTTCATGACCTGGTTCAAGCCGACCCGGCTCCTGTTCGACCAGCAGGACACATTGACGGTCGAAGTGCCGGACAACACCGTGCGCGACTGGCTGCTGCGCCACTACGGCACGATCCTGGCCGAAGCGGTAGCCGAGGCCGGCCGGCCTGGCGTCTCGATTGCGTTTGTGGCGGCCGACTCGCCCGCCGAGCCGTTCTCGGTGGCGGAAACGGCTCTCGTGCATGCCGAAGCCGACCCACCCCAGACCGCCGACGTCGTGGCCGGCGTCTCGGGCCTCAATCCCAAGTACACCTTCGAGACCTTCGTCGTCGGACCCTCGAACCAGTTTGCGCACGCGGGCGCGCGAGCCGTCGCCGAGACCCCGGGGCGCTCCTACAACCCCTTGTTCGTGTACGGCGGGGTGGGGCTTGGCAAGACCCACCTCATGCACGCCATCGGGCAGTACGTGCTGCGGCACCAGGAGCCCCAGGTGCTGACCTACATCTCGACCGAGCGGTTCATGAACGAGATGATCAACGCCATCCGCTACGAGCGGATCATCGAGTTCCGTGAGCGCTACCGGAACGTGGATGTGCTGCTCGTGGACGACATCCAGTTCCTGGCCGGCAAGGAAGCGACCCAGAACGAGTTCTTCCACACGTTCAACGCGCTGCACGACGCGGGGAAGCAGATCGTGCTCAGCAGCGA
>JAEZDP010000402.1 GCA_023418055.1 Acidobacteriota bacterium | reverse complement strand
GGCGCCTGCTGCGCGGCGGCGGGGGCCGGGGTCGCCGGGGGGGCCGGCGTGGCCGGCTCCTGCGCGCCGACCGGGCCGGCAACGAGAGCCATGCTCAGCACAACGAGGACGAATACGGACTTCATGGACACGTTCCTTTCACACCTCTTGAATGTCGGCCCTGCGGGCCCACGTCATTGAACCACATTCCCCGCGGTCAGAAGGTCGAGCCGACCGCAAAGCGGAACTGCCACTTGCGCGCCGGACGGAAGTCGTTGTTCAGGATGCCGTCGCGCTGCGGGTTCATCGCGAAGATCAACCGGAACGGCACGTTGAGCACAGGCATGAAGAACCGCACCTCGGCGCCTGTCGAGGTCTTGAACTCGCTCCAGGCGAACGACTCGCCCTCGTTACGCACCTGACCAGCGTCGTAGAACAGCACCAGCCGCACCGGGCCGGCAATGCTGATGAGGTACTCGCCGTTGAACAGCAAACTCTTGTTGCCGCCGAGCACCACCCCGTTGGCGGCGCGTGGGCCGATGCTGCGGATGTCGAAGCCGCGGACGCTGTACTCGCCGCCCTGGAACAGCCGCTCGAAGATGGGCAGCGCCAGGCTATTGCCGTAGGGCCGGATGTACTCCACCTCGGCCCGCGCGCCAATCGACGTGCGGCGCGACTGCTGCCAGAACTTCACGGCCTCGACGCGGGGCTTGAGGAACCGCGTGTTCCCGCCGAGACCCGCAACGTCCATCGACACGGTGAAGCGCTTGCCCGTATTCGGGAAGATCGGGTTGTCGACGGTGTTGTGGACCAGGCTCGGCACGATCTTGCTCACCGTGCGGGCGCCCTGGCTCTGGCAGTCGACGCCACCACCGGGCTGTTCTTCGGTGGGCGGGGTCGGCACGCAGCTCAGGAGCAGCGAGTCCTGGAGAAACGGGTTGTTCTGGACGTAGGACGGGTCGGTGAAGAGCGGGTTCAGATCGCGGATGCTCACCCGCTCGTAGCTGTACTGCATGAACGACCGCGTGAAGTTCCCCGTCCGGAACCCCCACACGGTGTTGCCGCCGACCGACTCCTGCGTGAACGCGCCGATGTACTGAATCTGCCGCTTGAAGATGTCCACGCCCGCGGTGATGGGGCGATCGAACAGGTACGGCTCGGTGAAGGCGAGCTGGTAGAACTGCGTTCGCGACCCGGCCGCCAGCGACACCGAGAGCGTCTCGCCCCGGCCCATGAAGTTCGACGTCGCGAAGGCCAGCTGTCCGAAGAAGCCTTCGAACTGCGACACGCCGGCGCCGAAGGTGAGCTGGTTGCGGTTCTGCTCCTGCAGCTTGAGCGTGACGTCGACCTTGTTCTTCTCGCCCGGCGTCTTCTGGACGTCGATGCCCTGCTGGTCGCCCTCTTCAATCTGCTTGAAGTAGCCGAGTTGGTTGAGCCGGCGCACGCTGAACTTCAGCGCTTCGGTGTTGAACACACCGTTCTCGAGCAGGTTCATCTCGCGCCGAATCACGTTGTCGCGCGTCGTGGAGTTGCCCACGAACGTGATCTTGTTGACGAAGTACTGCTCGCCCTCCTGCATCCGCATCGTGACGTCCACGACGGGCGGACCGTTCGGCGGCGCCCCTTCGGGCAGGAACTGCTCGGGGTTCTCGGGGTCGATGAGGTCGAGCGGCCGGAGGTCGGGATAGCCGGTGAACTCGAAGTACCCGCCCGTGCCGTACAGCTCACGGGCCTTCTCGAGGCCCTTGCGAATCTTCTTCTCCGAGTAGTACTCGCCCGGCTTGACCTTGAACACCTCGTTGAGCGGCTCGGCCTTCACGACCGTGTTCCCCTCGAACTCGAACGTGCCGACCCGGTACCGCCGGCCTTCGCTGACCGGAATGCGCAAGGCGATCCAGCGATTCTTGCCATCCTCGGAGGTCTCGAGCGTCCGCACCTCCGGCTGCCCGATCCGCGCGGCGATGTACCCGTTCTCACGGTACAGCGCCCGCACGTTCTCGGCGTCCTCGTCGAACTTCGCCTCCTGATAGGTCCCGCCTCCGGTGATGAACCCGAAGAGGCCCGGGCCCTTGTTCTCCTTCATCCGGCGCCGCAGCTTGCCGTCGCTGTACGCCTCGTTGCCGATGAACTCGATTTCGCGAATCTTGACCTTCGGGCCGTCATCGATGCGGAAGCTGAGGTTGACGAGCTTCGGTCCGCCACCCACGGGCGTGATCACGTGGCTGACCTGGGCGTCGAGATAGCCCTCTTCGGCCAGCAGTTCGCGGATGACGGTCTCGACCCGACGAATCTGTCCGGGGTCGATGAACGAGTCGAGGCGGATGACGTTGTTGATCTCGCGCAGCCGCTCGTCCACCTTGGTGGACTCGAGCTTGTCGCTGCCCACGTACTCGACCACCTTCACCCGCTGGCGCTCCTCCATGCGGATGCGCACGTGTTTGCCCACGACGCCGTTGGGAAACGGCGTGTCGATGACTTCGATGGCCAAATCGTCGAGGAAGTTGGTGGCCCAGAGCCGGCGGAAGTCCTCGCGCAACTGCTCTTCGGCCTCCTCGTTCCACGGCACCCAGGCGTTCTGCGACGGCCGGCTACCGCGGGTGCGGATGTAATAGAGGTACGTCTCGGCTTCGATGGACGAGGCGTTGCCCTGGGTGGGCAAGCACAACTCGACGTTCCGAAGGATGGGCCCGGAGCCGGCGGGGGGTTGCGCGGCTGCCGTGGCCGGGGGGATGGGCTGACAGCCGTCGACGTCGAGGACGCTGCGCACGGGCCCCTCGGTGCGCGGCTGCGAGAGCACCTCGTCGCCCCCGAGCGGCGGGGGCGTAGGCGCGGCCGTGCCGCTGTCACGCGGCTCGGGAGGAGTGGGGGGCACCTGGAGGTCGCGCGCCGACGCCTGGGGCCCGGCCAGCAGAATGGCGCTCAGGGCCGCAGCCAGCACCCTGGTCATCGAAGCTTTCGTCATGCGTCGAACATCTGCAGTCGCGTCTGGTCACCCGGGGCCCCGGGCGGCGCGCGGTCCATCGCCGGGTCCAGTCGGCACGCCGGGCCCCCTGATGAAGCCCATCAAGGGAGGGCAAGCCGACAGTTTACCGAGATGAGACGGAAAGCGCCAGCAAAAGGACGGCCCAGGACGGCTCAGACCGTGACCAGCTGATGTCCGGACTGCTCCGTGCCGGCCGGACGGTAGTGCAGCTGCCCGTCGGACATGTACACCTCGAACCGGCCCCCGTCCTTCAGGCGCCCGCGAATCAGCTCCTCGCTGAGCGGATCTTCGATGTACTTCTGCAGAGCCCGCCGCAACGGCCGTGCGCCGTACGACCGATCGTTGCAGGTGACGCCGATGATCCAGTCGATCACGTCGTCGCTCAGCACCAGTTCGAGCTTGCGATCGAGCAGGTTGGCGTTCAACTGCCCGAAGAGCAGCCGCGTGATGGCCCGGAGGTCGTCGTCGGTCAACGCCTCGAAGACGATGAGTTCGTCGAGGCGGTTGATGAACTCGGGATTGAACGTGCGCTTCACCTCGCCGAGCACCTGATCGTTGAGCGCCTTGGTGTCGTGGCCGTCCCCGGGGTGGAACCCGAGCGACGCCTTCTTCTGGATGAAGCGCGCGCCGATGTTCGACGTCATGATGATGATGG
>JAEZDP010000306.1 GCA_023418055.1 Acidobacteriota bacterium | reverse complement strand
CCCTAAACAACCGCGCCGGTGCCACGACTCGATTCCCTGACCTTTCCCATCGTCCAGATCTCACTCGACCTCACCGACATCGACGAAGCCCTCGAGACCGCGGCCATCGCGGTGGACGCGGGCGTCGACTGGCTCGAGGCCGGCACACCCCTGCTGCTGGCCGAAGGCCTGCACGCCGTCGAGCAGCTGCGGGCCCGGTTTCCCGACCATCCGATCGTCGCCGACCTGAAGACGATGGACGGCGGGTATCTCGAGGCCGAGATGATGGCCAAGGCGGGGGCCGACCTGGTGGTGGTGATGGGACGCGCCCATGAGGCCACCGTCCGCCGCGTGGTGGACGCCGCGCGTGCGTACGGCATCAAGGTGATGGGCGACAACATGGTGGCCGACGACCGCGTGGCCAACGCGCAATGGCTGGCGTCGCTCGGCTGCGACTTCATCATCCATCACATCGGCTACGACGAACGTGGGCTCGTGCAGGGCCTCAGCCCCATGGACGAACTCGATGCCGTGGTTGCCGCCGTGGACGTGCCGGTGCAGGCCGTGGGCGGCCTCACCATCCCGCAGGCCATCTCGTGCCCGGCACACGGCGCCCCGCTCGTGGTGCTGGGCGCGCCACTGGTCATCGATGCACACGAGTTCAAGACCTCGAGCAACGACCTGCACACGGTGCTGACGGAGATCTCGACCGAAATTCGGAAGACCCCGCTCAAGGGCTGGACGCAGGACGGCCGGCGCATCACGGCGGGAGGTGCGCAGTGAGTGCCACGCAGATCGCGGTGGTGCAGTACGGCCTGGACGAGCCGTTGCAGGTGGCGCTGCGCGAGGTGCCCGTCCCCGAGATCGGCCCGGCGGACGTGCTGCTGGCCGTCGGGGCGGCGTCGGTGTGCGGATCGGACGTGCATCAGGCGTACCTGACCCACTCGTGGCCGGTGAACGCCCCGGTGACCCTCGGGCACGAGTTCGGCGGCGTCATCGCGCAGGTGGGCGCGGACGTGAAGGGGTTCCGCGAAGGCGACCGCGTGGTGAGCGAGACGGCCGCCTACATCTGCGGCGACTGCCTGTTGTGCCGGACCGGCCGCTACAACCTCTGCCTGTCGCGCAAGGGCTTCGGCTACGGGATCGACGGCGGCATGGCGCAGTACGTGCGCGTGCCGGCGCGCTGTCTGCACCACATCCCCGCCGCGCTCCCGTTCGACATCGCCTGCCTCACCGAGCCGCATTGCGTGGCCTATCAGTCCATGTGCGTGAATGCCGACATCAAGCCGGGCGACCTGGTCGTGGTGCTCGGCCCGGGACCCATCGGTCTGCTGTGCGCGAAGATGGCGGCGCTGAGCGGGGCCTATCCACTCGTGGTGGCCGGCCGCGCGGCCGACATGGAGCGCCTCGAGGTGGCACGCGCCCTCGGCGCGACGCACGTGGTGAACATCGAGCAGGAACCCCTCGACGAGGTGGTGCGCAGTCTCGACCCGCTCGGCGCCGACGTCGTCTGCGATGCGTCGGGCGCCAGCCGCCCGCTCGACGCCGCGCTGCTGCTGACCAAGCCGGACGGTCAGGTGATCAAGGTCGGCTGGTCGCCCGACCTGCTGCCGGTGAACCTCAATCCGCTGGTGCAGAAGAACATCCGTCTGCAGGGCTCGTTCAGCCACAACTACCCCGTCTGGGAGCGCGTGATCGGCCTGCTGGCCGCGGGCCGCACGGGCGCCGAACTCATCGTGGGGCGCCGGGACCGCCTGGACGATTGGCAGGCCGCCTTCGAAGGCATGCACTCGGGCCAGGTGATCAAGTCGGTGTTGCTGCCCAACGCCTGACCGGCGCTCGGGGTCAGACCTGCGCCACGCGGTTCTGGGGTCAGACCTGCGGCGCGCCATCCTGGGGTCAGACCTGCGGCATTCACTCCCGGGGTCAGACCTGCCGCGCGCGACACCGGGGTCAGACCTGCGCCGCAGCGCGCGCGCCTCCGACCACCAGCCCCCTGCGGCGTCTGAACGGCGTGCGGCTCCCGGATGCCTGACCGGTGCCGCAGGAGCCACGCATGCCGCAGACCTTCATCCGCACCATCCTGTGCCTCTCCGTGCTCATGGCCGGACTCGTGCTGGCCGCCCAGGAGCCGGCGTCCCAGCGGGGCCCCTGGAAGCTCGGCCCCAGCCTCAGCGACGCAACGACGCCCCGTGACGCCGCCCTCCCAGGCCCTCAGGGCGGTCGCGCCCCCTTCGGCGGCGGCTTCGGCGGACCCGGCCCCGGTGGCTCGCCCTTTGGCGGCGGCCTCCGCGGCCGCCCTCCAGCCGACCCCGAGGCGCGTGCGCAGCGACGCGCGCTCCTGCGGGAACTGCTCGAGCCGGTCACCCGGATGGCCATCGATCACGACGGCGACGCCGTGCACTTCACGTATGCTGATGGACGGCGCGTCACCTACCGCACCAGCGGCAAGAGCGAGAAGCACCAGGCGGTGCAAGGCACCGTCGAAACCGAGACGCGCTGGCAACGAGGCGCCCTCGTCCGCGAGACGCACCTCGACGATGGGCTGCGGCTGACCGAGACGTTCACGCGTGAGTCGTCGTCTCAGCTGGTGGTCACCGTCACCATGAGCGGCGGGCCCATCCGTCGTGCGAAACCGGTGCGGCGCGTCTACGTTCTTGAGGAGCCGGCCGACGTCGGCAGGGAGTGACACGACAGATGACCTCGACGCTGAAGGCGGTATACGACCTGACGGGACGCGTGGCCCTGGTCACCGGATCGACATCGGGGATCGGCAAGGGCATAGCGGAGCTGCTGGCCGAACTGGGCGCCGCCGTGTTTGTGACCGGCCGCGACGAAGAGCGCGGGCCGAAGGTCGTCGCCGACATCGTCTCGCGGGGCGGGCGCGCAGCCTTTGCGACGGCGGACCTCACCGACGCGTCGGCGTGTCGGACGCTCGTGGCCACCGCCGTCGAGAAACTCGGTCGTCTCGACGTGCTCGTCAACAACGCCGCCGACACCTCGCGCGGCGACGTGCGCGACACGACGGTGGACGACTGGGACCGCATCCATGCCATCAACCTCCGTGCGCCGTTCGTGCTGACGCAGGCGGCCGTCGAGGTGTTCGACCGCCAGAAGGGGGGCGGGTCGATCGTCAACATCGGGTCGATCAACGCCTACATCGGCGAGCCCAAACTCACGGCCTACTCGGCGGCCAAGGGCGGCCTGATGACCTTCACCAAGAACGCCGCCGCGCAGCTCAACGCCGCACGCATCCGCGTGAACCAGATCAACGCCGGCTGGACGCTGACCGAAGGTGAAGACCGCGTCAAGCGCGAGGACGAAGGCAAGGGTGACGACTGGCTGGAGGAAGCCGTGAAGACCCGGCCCTTCGGCCGCCTGCTCGATCCGAAAGACATCGCCTACGCCGCCGCATACTTCGCCAGCGACGCCAGTGCCTGCGTCACCGGCACCGTGATGGACCTGGAGCAGTACCCGGTCGGCGCCCCGCCAGCGTGGTAGGGGGCTCATTCATGCCTCATGCCTCATGCCTCATGCCTTATGGTTCATGTCAGCTGTAGCCTGTGGGCAATAGCCTGAATCCCGTTAGCCAGACCTCGAGACCCGTCCACTTCATGCGCGATCCTCGCATCTCCCTGTTTCCCAAGTGCTACTTCGACCAACTCTGCGCAGGCGAGATGGACTACCTGCAGTGGCTGCGCGATGCGGCGCACCTCGGCGGCGAGGGCGTCGAGCACTACGACGGCTTCCTGGCGCCGCTCGGTCCCGACGGCCCGCGCAAGGTCCGCGACGTGATGGAGGAGACAGGGCAGGTGTCGTCGATGTTGTGCTTCTCACCCGACTTCACCCACCCGGATGCCGATGAGCGCGCGCGCCAGGTGCAGCGGCAACGCGACGCCATCGATCTCTGCGTGACACTCGGCATCAGGCACTGCCGCACGCTCAGCGGCCAGCGCCTGCCGGGCATGTCACGCGCCGAGGGCGTGGCCCGCACGGTCGCTGGCATCACGCAGTCGCTCGAGTACGCCGCCAGCCGCGAGGTGGTCCTCTGCATGGAGAACCACTACAAGGACGGCAACTGGACGTACCCCGAGTTCGCGCAGGCCGAAGACGTCTTCCTCGAGATCATCGCGCAGATCGACTCGCCCTGGTTCGGCGT
>JAEZDP010000301.1 GCA_023418055.1 Acidobacteriota bacterium | reverse complement strand
CTGCTGATGGCCGTGGGCATCGGCCTGTCCATCAACAACACCCGCGCGGTCATCGAGGCCATCATGGGGCGCCAGACCGAGTTCGTCCGCACGCCCAAACACGGCGTCGAACGCTCGGGGGACGACTGGATGAGCAAGAAGTACCACCAGGCGATGGTGTGGCAGCCCGCCGCCGAAGTCGCGCTGGGCCTGTACTTCACCGGCACCGTCTTCTACGCGCTGGCCAACGGCATCTACGGCACCCTGCCGTTCCTCGTGCTCTTCCAGGTGGGCTTCCTCTACACCGGCCTGATGTCGTTCGTGCAGCAGTTCGGCAGCGACGAGGTCGTGCTGAGCACGCAGGCAGCCGGCGACTGATTGACGCTTAACGCTTGACGCCTCATGCCTGACGCCCACGGCCTGACACCACCGGGTTCATGCGCTGGCCGGGGCGCGCAGCGAGCACGAGTCATCAAGCATCAAGCGTTAGGCATTGACTCCGCATGACCTCAGGCCTCCAGGACGTCGTCGCGACTTCGTCGGCACTCTGTTACCTCGACGGCGAGCGCGGCGTGCTCGCGTACTGCGGGTACGACATCCACGATCTCGCGCAGTCGGCCACGTTCGAGGAGGTCTGCTTCCTGCTCTGGCACCGGCGCCTGCCGACGCGTGCCGAACTCGGCGATCTGCACTCGCAGCTGGCCGCGGCGCGACCCCTGCCCGAAGGCGTCCTGCGGTTGATGCGGAGTTTGCCTGCCGGGGACGGCATGGACGCGTTGCGCACGTTGACGTCGGCGCTGTCGCACTACGACCCCGATGCCGCCGACTCGAGTGCGGCCGCGAACTACCGCAAGGCGGTACGGCTCACGGCGCAGCTCGGCACGCTCGTGGCCACCTACGGCCGCATGGTGCAGGGCGGAGGCATCATCACGCCGGACCCCGCGATGGGTCACGCCGCGAGCTTCCTGTATCTGCTCACCGGAGAGCGCCCCGACGCGCTGTCGGTCCGGGCCTTCGACGTCGGCCTCATCCTGCATGCCGATCACGAGTTGAACGCGTCGACGTTTGCCGCGCGCGTGACGGCCGCCACCCTCAGCGACGTCCACTCCGCCATCGTCTCGGGCATCGGCACGCTGAAAGGCCCCCTGCACGGTGGCGCCAACGCCGACGTGATGCGCATGCTGCTCACCATCGGCGAGGATGCCGACGACGCGAGGGCGGAAGCGGCGGTGCGGGCCAGGCTGTCGCGTAAGGAAAAGATCCCCGGATTCGGCCATCGCGTGTATCGTACGGAGGATCCCCGCGCGACCCATCTCCGGCGTCTGTCCAAGCAGCTCGGTGAACGTGCGGGCCACCCGAGGTGGTTCGAGATGTCGCAGCGTATCGAGCAGGTGGTACACGCCGAGAAGGGCCTCTTCCCCAACGTCGACTTCTACTCGGCGTCGGCCTACCACGCGATGGGCATCCCGCTCGACCTCTACACGCCGATCTTCGCCGTCAGCCGCGTCTCGGGCTGGACGGCCCACGTGCTCGAGCAACTGTCCAACAACCGCCTCATTCGGCCACGCGCCGAATACATTGGTCCGGACTATCCGCAGGTGTTCGTCCCGCGGGACGCTCGCTGACGCCCACGCCCTCGTCGTCTCATGGCCGCCGCCGACTTCACGCCCGACAGCGCGATGAGGAACGAATTGCGGCAGGCGCGCCAGCGCTTCGCCGGCACGTTCGCGCGAAGATGCGACGAACTCGTGCACCTGGCCCGGAACGGCAACGGCGACGGGCCCCACGACGAACTGGCACGGGCCGTACACCGGCTGGTGGGCGCGGCGGGCCTGGTGGGCTTCCTCGAGGTCAGCAAACGCGCCTCGGAACTCGAGCAGCTCGCCAAGACGGCAGCTGCACCCGTCGACACCCTGTTGTCGCGACTCGAGACCCTTCGCGAGGCCTACACACGCGACGAGGCGTCGCCGCCCGACTGGGCGGCCCAGGAGGACGACCTCTCCCGGCCCGCGCCGCTGCGGCTCGTGCTGGCCGAAGACGACGACCTGCAACGCCAGACCCTGACACGTTTTCTCGAGGCCGCCGGGCACGTCGTCACCGGTGTGGCCCGGGGCGACGAGGTGCTGGCAGCCGTCAAGGCGCACAAGCCCGCCATCCTCATTCTCGACATCCAGCTGCCCGGCCTCGACGGCTACGCCATCTGCCGCCAGGTGAAGGCCGACCCGGCGCTCACCTCGGTTGCGGTGGTCTTCGTGACGGCCGCGATCTCCACTGACGACCGCCTGGCGGGCCTGCTGCTCGGCGCCGACGACTACGTCGAGAAGCCGGTCGATCTACCCGAGTTGATGAAGCGCCTGTCGGCGGTCGCGGAGCGCCGGTCGAAGGGCGAACTCGACCCGCGGCGCCTGGCACCCGGGGAGCTGTCGTATCCCGACTTCGTGGCGCGTGTCGGCGACATGCTGCCGTTGATGGGCGGGGCTCTCGTGCTGCTGCGCATGCCGGCCGACATGGGCCTGCCGGTGGCCACCTGGCTCGTGGGCGAGCTTCGCCGCGACGACCTGCTGGCGCGCTATCGCGACGACCTGCGCATGCTGTTCCTGCCGGGCCTTCGCGCACGCACCGCCGAGCGCCACGTCGCCGACATCGTGGGACGCCTCGAGAGCGCCGGCCTGCCCGTCACCTCGGGTTTCGGGGTGGCCGAACGGCCGGGCGAGAGAAGTCTGGCGACGCTGCTGCAGGAGGCCGACTCGCGGTTGACCCTGGCGCCCACGCCGACCGTCACGCCCGCAGCCGCTCAGGCGCAAGCCCCTGCCGACGTGCACCCGCAGCGCCAGCGCGTGCTCATCGCCGACGACGACGAGATGACCCGGCGCCTGGCGGAGCGCCCGCTGCAGCGCGCGGGGTTCGAGTGCTGGACGGTCGAAGACGGCCAGTACGCGCTCGACCAGATGGCGCAGGAGCTGCCCGACGTGCTGGTGCTCGACCTGTCGATGCCCCGGGTGGACGGCCTGCAGGTGCTCGAGGAGATGCGGCGGCGCGGTGGCCTGCGCCCGTACACGATCGTCATCTCGGCCAACCGCCAGGAAGACGATGTGCGGAGGGCCCTGGCGCTCGGGGCCGATGACTACGTGGTGAAGCCCTTCAATCCGCTGACCCTGCTTGCCCGGGTCCGTCGCCTGCTCGCCTGACGCCGCCGGCGTGGCCCAGAGCTCCTGCCGCGCGGGACGGCGGAGCTGCGTCGTATAATGGGCAGTTACTGCATGGATTCCCGCCTCGTCCGTAACTTCTCGATCATCGCCCACATCGACCACGGCAAGTCGACGCTGGCCGACCGCTTTCTCGAGGTCACCGGTGCCCTCCAGGCTCGTGAGATGGAGGCGCAGGTGCTCGACAGCATGGATCTCGAGCGCGAGCGCGGCATCACGATCAAGGCGCACTCGGTCAGGCTGAACTACACGGCCCTCGACGGGCAGACGTACGTGCTCAACCTCATCGACACGCCCGGGCACGTGGACTTCTCCTACGAGGTCACCCGTTCCCTTGCGGCGTGTGAAGGTGCGCTGCTGCTCGTGGACGCATCGCAAGGCGTGCAGGCCCAGACGCTGGCCAATGCCTACCTCGCGGTCGGCAACAACCTCGAGATCATCCCGGTCATCAACAAGATCGACCTCCCCGGCGCCCAGCCCGACGAGGCCAAGCGACAGATCGAGGAGATCATCGGCCTCGACGGCGACGATGCCATCCTGGCGAGCGCGAAGGAGGGCGTGGGCGGCCGCGAGATTCTCGAGGCGGTCGTGCAGCGCGTGCCGCCGCCCTCGGGCGATGCCGACGCCCCGCTCAAGGCGCTCATCTACGACTCGTGGTTCGACCCGTATCGTGGCGTGATCGTGCAGGTGCGCGTCATCGACGGCCAGCTGCGCTCGGGCATGAAGGCGCGCTTCATGGTGGCGGGGCAGGACTTCGACATCGTGCAGGTGGGCATCTTCTCGCCGAAGCCCGTGCCAGTCGAGAGCCGCGGCGTCGGCGAGGTGGGCTTTGTCATCGCCAACATCAAGCGCATCAGCGATGCGAAGTTGGGCGATACCATCACCGAGGCGGCACGGCCGACGCCCGAGCCGTTTCCCGGCTTCCAGGAACTCAAGCCGATGGTGTTTGCGG
>JAEZDP010000120.1 GCA_023418055.1 Acidobacteriota bacterium | reverse complement strand
TTCTGCGCGCGTACCGCCGATTCCACATGTTCGGCCGCTTTGGGTCCATATTTGGCCATCGTGACCTCCTCCGTGCGAAAGGGGAAGCAACAAGACTGCCAGGTGCGGTCGATGTTGGCCTTGCGGGTGGGCGCTCCCCACCGCGCGCCTTCGAGGTCTGCCCCATGTGCGCACGTGGCAGGTCTGACCCCACGGCAGCACGCCGCAGGTCTGACCCCCCTCGAACGCGTCGCAGGTCTGACCCCACGACGACATGCTCCAGGTCTGACCCCCCAACGAACACGCCGCAGGTCTGACCCCAGCACTGCGCTATGCTGACGCTGCCCATGACACGCACCATCTCGGGGATGTTCTGGATCGGGCTCTACCTGCTGGTCGTCCTCATCCCCGTCTTCCTCATGCTCGTGCCGCCCACCCCCTCGGGACGCGGCTTCTGGCTCGAGTTCTCGGTCGCCCTCGGCTTCGTGGGCCTCACGCAGATCGTCATCCAGTTCGTGCTCATCGCGCGCTTCCAGCGCGTGACCGCGCCGTACGGCATCGACGTCATCCTGCGCTACCACCGCCAGATCGCCCTCGTCGCCGTCGCCGCCATCCTCGTCCACCCGCTGGTCATCGTCATCGACAACCCCTCCCGACTGGAACTGCTCAATCCCTTCGGCGGCAACATGGCCAGCCGGATGGCCCTCATCAGCGTAGCGGCGCTCCTGCTCATCGTCGTCAGCTCGCTCTACCGCGAGCAACTGAAGGTGAGCTACGAGTGGTGGCGGTTGTCGCACCTCGTGCTGGGCGTGGTCGCCATCGTCTTCGCGCAACTGCACGTGTCGATGGCCGGCCTCTACACCAACACGGTGTGGAAGCAGGCGATCTGGATAGCGATTGCCGTGGCCACGGTTGGCCTGGTGAGCTACCTTCGCGTCGTGAAACCCGCGGGGCAGCGCGGGTATCGATGGCGCGGCGCCGAAGTCCGCGCGGAACGCGGCGACACCCGCACCCTGGTGCTCGAGCCCATCGGGCACGACGGCCTGCACTTCGAGCCGGGACAGTTTGCGTGGATCAAGCTGGCGCAATCGCCGTTCACGCTCGAGGAGCACCCCTTCAGCTTCGTGTCGAGCGCCGAACGTCCCGGCCGGCTCGAGTTCGGCATCAAGGCGCTCGGCGACTTCAGCGGGCGGGTGGGCGACATCCCCAAGGGCACCCCTGCCTATCTCGACGGCCCGCACGGTGCCTTCAGCATCGACCGCTATGAAGCGGCCGGTTACGTGTTCATCGCGGGCGGTGTCGGCATCACGCCCATCATGTCGTTCCTGAGGACGATGGCCCATCGCGCCGACCCGCGCCCCGTGCTGCTGTTCTATGCCGACAAGACGTACGACGGCATGGCCTACCGTGACGAGATCGACACACTCGCCACGCAGCTCGACCTGACCGTGATCGACGTCATCGAAGAGCCCGACGAGCACTGGCAGGGCGAGACGGGCGTGTTGACCGCCGACGTGCTGGCGCGGCACCTGCCCGACGAGTCGTTCGCCCGCATGTATTTCCTCTGCGGACCCGAGCCGATGTTCAACGCCGTGCAGCCCGCGCTGCTCGAGCGCGGCGTCCCCGAGGACCGCATCCAGCTCGAACGCTTCTCGCTCGTGTAGATTCGGAACACTGCCCCATGCGCCACTTCCTCGCCAACGTCGCCACCTACGGCATCGCCGGCCTGCTCGTCGTCGGCGCGGCCTTGTTTGCGTGGGCCCGTTCGTCGCAGCTGACGGTGACCGACGAAGTCGCGGTGCTCGCCCAGTACGAGCCGCATCCGTCCGGAGAGTTCCGGTGGCAGGATCTCGGCGCACGTTCGTACGAACGCAACTGCAGCACGTGTCATCTGCGCGACGGCAGCGGCTGGGACCAATACCCTCCGCTCGACCACACCCGCACTCTCGCGGCGGCCGACGGCGGCCGGGCCTACGTGATCGACCTGCATCTCTATGGCCTCGCGAGCGACCGCTGGCGCGCGCCCATGCCGCCGATGGGACACATCCAGGACGTCGAGATGGCCGCGGTGATCAACCACGTGATCAGCCGCTTCGGTGCGGCACCCGTCGATGCCGACACGCTGTACGGCCCCGACGACATCAGGGCGCGGCGGGGACAGCGCCTCACCCCGCACGAGGTGAACACGCGCCGACCCTTGCCGTAGCGCTCGCTGGTCCCTCGCGCAGCCCTCGCTACCTGTCGCCGGCCGATGGCATCGGCGTGAACGCCTCTGGGGCCAACGCGCGCCGCGTGAACCGCGCGCTGTGGATGGCGCCCTTGAAGTAATCCACGAGGTTGATCCTGACGCCCACCGAGGTGCGCCCGCTCCGCTGTGGGGCCAGCGTCACGGTGTGCTCGCCGTCGAGCACGCCGTTCACGTAGTTGCGAAAGGTGACGCCGTCGTAGACGGTGGCCACGTGGTACCACCGGCCCACCGGGTGCAGGCTGGACTTGTTCATCAGCGTGGCCTCACCCGTGCTGCTGAACACGTAGCTGTCGAGGAACCAGCGATCGTCCACGACGCGCACTTCGAACAGGAGGCGGTTGTCGGATCCGTCCTCCTGCAGGTGGAACCAGCGCTGCGCGCGACTGCCGCCGTCGGGCCGAAAGACCGCCTCCCACGTGAACGTCGTCGCCTCCGCCAGGGGATGGACGTCCACCAGCAGCGCATCGTCCACGCCGTCGAACTCCACGGCCGTGCCCAGCGGCGTGTCGACGAGGCGGGGGGAGCCGAGCACGCGGGTGGGGTGCGATCCGAGCCGATCGAGCCGGTCGAAGCGCCAGACCTCCACGTCGTCCTGCTGGCTGAAGGCGATCGAGAGCACTGCACACAGGCAGACGCCCAGGCACGTCCGGAGCAAGGCCATGGGCCGACAGCGTACACCGACCTCGTGCCTGTCGCCGGCGCCGACGCGGTGGCGCCACCACGCAGCCTGGCGTGGCGTGTGTGTGGCTGACCTTGCGGCTCGCGATCAATCCGGTAGGCTTGAGCGATGACACAGCGGCCCGCTTCCGACACCGGACTCCCTCCAGCCACCACCGTGACGTCTCGTGCCTCGATGCCAGAAAGCGTCACCGAACACGAGGACACGCGCGTCGTGGTGGCCACCCGTAACCACGACCTCATTCGCGCGTGGGCCCGGCGCAACAGCGCCGAGCCGGCCACCGGCGAAGAGACGCCGACGGGCCACGCAAAGGTCGACGTGCACGACGGCGGCGCACGCATCCGGTTCAACTTCCCCGCCGCGGCGTTCTATCGACCCATCAGCTGGGAGGAATGGCTGGCGCTGTTCGACCGCGATCGACTGGTCTTCGTGTCAGAGCCGGAGGACGCCTCCACGGGGGTGTACGGACGGCAGTCGAAGAGCTACTACCGGCTGCTGCCGGCAGGGGAGTGGTCGGGCGACCTGGTCTGAGGTCTGAAGCACCCGCGATACGGGCGGGGGCGCGCGGCGCGCCTTCGCCCCCTTTCCGGCGGCGAGGACGGACAGATGGACGAATCGGCGCTTCGAGGACAGCTGGCCGCGGCCCTCTCGTGGGACGCGGCGCACGTGGACCTGCCCAGGGCCTTCGACGGCATTCCTGCGGAGTTGCGCGGTGCACGTCCGCATGGCGTGCCGTACTCCGCTTGGCAGCTGCTCGAGCACATCCGCATCGCGCAGCACGACATCCTGGACTTCTGCCGGAACCCGGACTACACCGAGCTGCGATGGCCGGAGGACTACTGGCCAGCCTCGCCCGTGCCACCCGACGCCGAGGCCTGGGATGCCAGCCTGCAGGCCTGGGCCGACGACAGGGCCGCGCTCGAGCAGGTGGCGGCTGACACCGCCCGCGACCTTACCGCGGCCATTCCGCACGGCACCGGACAGACGCTCATGCGGGAACTGCTGCTGGTGGTCGACCACACCGCGTATCACGTGGGCGAGGTGGTCTTGTTACGGCGGCTGCTCGGCTGCTGGCCAGGCCGGTAGCACCGCCGTCGTCCTTTGGCCTGCTAGGCCGCCTCAGGCGCAACCTGCGCCAGGGCCTTGCGCAACCGCTCGTCGGCCTCCTCGGCGATAGGCCGGAGGTCGTCGCGGTCGACGACGGCGAACATCGCGGTGGGCCGGGCGATCGACACCACGCTGCCGCCATCCTCTTCCCAGACGCACACGTTGCAGGGCAGCAGCAGGCCGACACCGAGTTCGCTGCCGAGTGCGCGATGCGCAAGCTGGGGGTTGCAGGCCCCGAGGATGACATACGGGCGGAAGGCCTGATCGAGCTTGGCCTTGAAGGTGGCCTGCACGTCAATCTCGGTGAGCACCCCGAACCCCTGCGCCTTCAGCGCCTCGACGACGCGCGTGCGGGCCTCGGTGAAGCCGACGCCAGGAAGATGCACCGTGTAGCCGTAGGCGGGGTCGTTGTCGTGACGGGTCATCGGGACGTCTCCTTCTCGCGACGTGGACGGACGCGTCGCGTGAGGCCGGCACCACCCGGCACGGTGGGTGAGGGGCGGTTGCCGCACATGAGGTCGCACAGCACGAACACGTCGGCGTCGGTGAGGCGATAGCGGACGAACACGCCGTCCTTGCGACGTGCCACGAACCGTGCGCCGTGCAGCACCTGCAGGTGCTTGGACAGGTTGGCCTGGTTCAGCCCGGTTCGTGCGACGAGTGCGTTGACGGGCAGTTCGCCGCCGCGCAGGGCGTCCAGGATGCGGAGGCGCGCAGGCTCGCCCAGCGCCTTGAAGCGATGCGCGACCTCGTCGAACGCGACCACTACATGTCCTCCCTGAGAAACTTCGCCATGGCCCCGGCGCCGAGGAACGACGACGTGCGACGCAGCACGCGGCCGTCTTCGTCGAGCACCATCACGCTCGGAATGCCGCTGACGTCGTACCGCGCGGCCACGTCGGGACGCGTGTCCACGTCGATGAGCAGCGGCACGTATCCGTCCTGCACCGCCGCGACGACGGCCGGCTCCGGCCAGACGTCGTGTTTCATGGTGATGCAGGGCGGGCACCAGTCGGCGGCAAAGTCGACGAGCACGGGTCGTTCAAGGCGTGCCGCTTCCTCGAGCGCCGTGTCGATGTCGGTGTGCCAGGCGATGGCGCTGGGCGGTGGGGTTGCGCCGGTCCGCTTGTACCAGGTGCCCTTCAGCATCGGCCACTGGAGCACGACGATGAACAGGGCGACGACGGCCCAGACGACGTGTTCACGCGAGAGACGGACGGTGCTCCAGTTAATCACTATTCAACTATACACGACTATATTGGCGTCACGACACGGCTCATCGATCGCTGCGTTCGGTTCACTCGAGATGATATGCCCCGTCACTCCAGTCCTCCGGAGCGACGTCGGCGATCGTCTCGGTGAAGTCCCAGCGGTGGCCGTGGAAATCCTCGGCGTTGTACTGGCGCTCCCCGTACGAGTGCTCCGTTGGCTCGGTCAGAATGATGGCGCCGTTGCGTCGCGCGCGCTCGCAATGGTCCTTCACATCCTCGATCCGGACCTGGACGACGTGAGAGGTGTTCGGGGTGGCACGGCCCTCGGCAATGGTGAAGCAGCCGTCTCCCGCCTTCATCTGGATGCGGTGGTTGCCGATCCGCAGACGCACCGAAAAGCCAAATGCCTTGGACAGCCAATCGGCTGCGGCGCCCGGGTCGGGATATGAGAGCACCGGGATGACGGTGCAGGGCGGCACTGACCGGTTGGCTCGCATGCGTAGACTCTACGATCGCGGCGGCGCGCCGGTGCGTGGCCTCACGGCCGGCAGCGTGTGAACTCCCGCTACGCACGCCGCAGCCGCCGGCGCTGACACAGCGTGTCGTCGGCAAACCCCAGCACCTCGACGACCTCGGCCCGCGCCGGTACGGACACCTTGTGGGCGTGGCGCGGCCGGACGCTCAGCGTCGCGCCGATCGGATGCCCGTCGGCGTAGACGTCCACGTGGTCGAGGCCTTCGGTGTTGACCGTCAGGACGTTGCGCGTGCGCGTGACGTCCAGGCTCGTGCGTGGCAGGCTCGCCAGGAGGTCCCCGCACGCGTCGATCAGGTCAGCATTGCGCTCGAAGATGTCGCGCTCCGTCATGACGTACGGCAGCCCGGCGATGCCCGCGTCCTCGATGAGCACGCCGTCGGCGTCTCCACTGCGCACGGCGCGGCGAATCGCCACACTGAACGTGACACCCGCCGGCAATTCGGGCAGGTCCACATCCGCCGCCCGCATCGCATCCGCGATGTCGGCCGACGTCCAGACGTTTGCACCGCCGGCACCGGTGGCCTCCCCGATACAGACGAGTGGACCGATCCGGTTGTCGACGATGCCCGCGGCAAAGAGGTCGCCGGACGAATAGGTGTTGGCATCGACGACGACGACAACCGGACCGCTGTAGTGC